>NZ_JAFCXL010000007.1:0-259609 GCF_049898325.1 Massilia sp. DWR3-1-1
CTGAATTTCCACATACACCTCGTTGGGTTTCAAGGCTGCTCCGCAAAGCAGCCATCTTCTCAAATCGGTGTATCAGTTTTCAATCGCTGCTGTGTATCAGTTTACAACCGCTGCTGACAGCAACGACGAACGGCACCCGGCGAGCCATGAGGGCGGAGATGAATGCTACGTCGCGGCGTTAAGGGAGGGCTAATTTACTAACAGGGTTGGAAGGCATGCCGAAGGGGGGCAACGGTCGATTTCTAACAGGTGGTGAGCGTGTACAACCGCTGCTGCCGGGGTTAAGCTGGTGGTCCTGTTCAATCACCCAAAGGATTACCGTGCATAAAGTCAAACTGATTGTTCGTCGTGTCAATGGTTCTTCCATGGCTGGTGGGTACGTATGCGACCTTGATCTACCCTTTGTGCCTACCGTTGGCATGCAGTTCGAGAAGGGAGGAAGCACAACGCTTTGGGAGACGGCGACCGGGGAGCTGAAGCCAGCCGTCGAGGCCGTCATTTACAACATTGACGAAGAAGAGATTGTTTGTCTGTTCACCGTGGGGCAAGAGCTGCATTGCTCGTTCTGGACTACGCTGGACTATGAGGCGCTGGGTGAAGGCTGCGCAGAGCTTGACTATTTCCGCAACGGACACTGATGTGAAGCCGGAGCGCAATCATGACCTATCCTGACAATGTTACTGCATTCAAAGACTTAATTCTTGGTATCGCCGCCTGCGTCGGGATGGTGGTTGCAATCGTTGGACTGAGAACGTGGAATCGACAGCTCAAAGGTGGAGTGGAATACGAGCTTGCGAGAAGACTGCTCCGTCAGACTTTCAGGCTGCGGGATGCAATCAAGGACGTACGCTACCACACGCTGACGTACGAGCGAGTGCAGGCCAAGGAGGGAGAGCCACCGCTCGGAAGGGAGGACAGCGAGTATCGTGGACTGGTCCTCGCTTACGAAGGGCGATGGGGGAAACTGGTGGCAGTGCATAGCGACCTTCAGACTGACCTTATCGAAGGGGAGGTCGTGTGGGGCGATGCCGTTCACCAGAAATTCAAATCCCTGCTGGCCCTTGTGGAAGAGCTTGGTAGTGCTATCCGAGCCTACCTTGCATCTTCAAATCCATCTCTCGATCCAGAAACTCGGGGCCTATATAGCGATATGCTTGCGAAGAAAAGAGACGTGATGTACGACACGAGCGATTTCCAGAGAAATGAATACACAGAAGAGATTAAGCTCGCGTTGGCAGAGACTGAGCAGTACCTCCGGCCTAAGTTGGATAGGTAGTTCTTGCCCGTCAGCAAACCTAGTTTTCTTATGAGGAGAAATGCTGAGGGTCACATCTGACAAATGGACGCGAGTCCTGCCTTGGCTGCGAAATTGAGGACGGAAGTGATCAGACCATCTTCAAGTGCGGAGTTCTCAAACTCATTGTGAATATTTCGCCGTCGAGGAGTAGAACTGAACGGCACATCTCGCAAACAGGCACGTGCTCTTCCGTGGCCGCACAATCCACGCTTGCTGACTACCCAGTGCCCATTTGCCGGATGCAACGCTCCCCACCCCACGCCCGCCTCCCTGCGCCGGCCGCCGCCCGTTTTCGTCCACCCAAACGCAAAAAATCCCCCAAGTCCTTGCTTACTCGGGGGCGTTTCTGGAATTCTTGGTGGGATAGGTGGACTAGTATTGTGGCCTGAAAGCCGCACCAGCTGGCACTGTGCAGATATTGATTCCGGAACATGCCCCGAAAAATGCCCCCAAAAAAGATCGGCTGTTCAGCTCGCGGCGGCTTCCGCGATCTGATGATTGATTTGAATCTTTAACACGGCTTTAACATCAGGGAAGCGCCGCATGTAGGGCGGTTTCTTCTATGACGGAGTGGCCGGCGCGGTGCGGCATTTGCTGAAAAGCGTTTGATTAACATGCCCTCAAAGGGGGATTTTTTCTGTGAATGGGAGAACATGCGGTGTCCTATGTGTTGCTTTTCGGAACTTTTGACCCGCCCCGCCTCTGGTCGACCCTGCGCCGACCTCCCGCACCGCGGGGTGTGGCCATAACTGGCGATACTCCACAGCGTGTGGAAGACCTCCACAACTGAGGCTGTCTCAAACCGGGGGTCTCGATCGCCGCCAAAGTGACGGTCCGAAACGATGGCCCAAATATTCGGGTCGTCTAACCCGCTGGCAATACAGCCGGTCGACGGGCGCAAACTTGATCCGGTCGTGGCCACTAGGGTCAGACTTGAAATCCACCCCCTACGAGTGATGCTACCGGGGGTGCATCACTTCTACGACTTGGCCGTAAAACCTCCAACCACCAACGGTGGACGGACTGGGCTAAATTTTCAGCCCTGAACCAAAATTCCTGAGTTTGCGGCGCCAACCACAATCTGTGGGCAGGCCGACGCCGGCCGCCAGCGGCGGATGGGCTGACTTTTCAGCGCATCATCGAACGGTTCGAAGATAGGGCCGCATTTGAAATGCCACCCTTGTGACTTACTTCGGGTATGGCGCAAATTTGCGAGTGAAAATAAGTCACGCACAAACCCGGACACTTTGCGGACAAATTGCGGACATTTTCGCGAGTCGTTTAAAGCTACTCGCAAAGGGTCTGCGCAGTACGCAGCACCTTTTGGCGAATCTTCAGTGCATCGTGAGATAGAACCAATTTTGGACGCATCTCACGGCACCTGCTTTCACCGTGAGATGCGGGCAGATTTGCGCGCATCTATCTGCTTCCCCCAGTGAGGGAGAACTCTGAAAACGCATCAGGAAAAAAGTTTTCAATTCGCGGGTGTGTGCAAAGAGGTAGGGAGCGGTCCTGCCCTGGGCGTGCTGGCGCGCTTTGGTGGTGCCCTGCCGGCGCCGCCCAATAAAAAGCCCAGCCGTTGCGGGCTGGGCCAGTCCTGCCGCTTCGTCCCTCGACGCCGGCAGGGTCTCATGGTTATCGGACTCGGGCCACTCATGAGTTACGCCCGTTGGAGATCGTTACACCGTGGTGAAGGTGCCTTTCACCAGCATGTCAGGGCGGTTCACCGCGAGCGCCAGACGTTCCTCGGCGAGGATGGCCACCAAGTTGCGGGTGAAGAAGTCGGCGTGCTGGGTGGCGATTTCGACGGTGGCCTGCTGGCGGTCATACAGGCGGGCTGCGCGGGAGAAGTCACCCACCAGGAACTCATTGGCGGCCAGGGCATCGGTGACCACCACAGGCACGCGCCACACGCTGGTGCGGCCGTCGGCATCGGTCACCGTGTAGGCCAGCTGGTAGCGTCCCTCGTTGTCCTTGTCGAGCTCGAGCAGTTCAAGGCCAATCGGGTTGATGACCACACCAGTGGCCACCCCGCGCGCCAGCTGCACCTGAGTGATGGCGCGGCGGAGGGTGTCGCTTGGCGAGTCACCAACCACCGCGCGGCTGTAGGCCACTGCCTGGGTCCACAGCCCGTTGATGTTGACGCCGGTGCCGTTGCCTTTCAAGAGCTGGGCATCCTCGGTCAGTTGCAGGGCGTCGCGCAGCTCGGTGTCGATGTAGTCGGCCAGCAGCGCCTCGTCGTCAAGCGCTTGGCGGGATGCTGGAATCCAGACTGCAATCGTGCGGACTGGCGCCTGCTTCAATTCAAAGGCCAGTGCCATCTCGGCCTTCTGGTCACCTTCGGCCGCTTGGATTGCGGCGCTGCCGGTGCGGGTGCCGAGCAGGTACTCGATACTGGGGGCGGTGGTGGGGCGGGTCACCAGTAGGTCACGAACCGCGGTGCGGCGGCCGAGTGGGCCGTAAATCTCGGTGTCGCGTTCTGCGCGGGCGTGAGTGTCGGTGTTGGTCACTGCCGCTTTCTGACCGAGCCCGAATCCCTTTACAGAGATGCGCAGGTTCTTGACCGCATCGGCGCGGATCAGGTCCAGGCCGTCGCTTTTCAAGACGATCGAGCTGACGCTGTCGGTGGACTCGTCGTCTGACGAATTGCCTCCACCGGGGCGGCGTACTGCTTTCTGCGCCAGTTCCATGACTTCCGCTTTGACGCCCGATACCAGTTCGGTCAGACTTTTCACCTTGCTGTCTGTGGTGTCGATGCGGGCGTTGGCCGCCTTGCTAAAGGTCGTGATTGCTGCGGCAACGTCGTTATCATCGCCGGCTTGCATGCCCGATTTGGTCAGAAGGGGCGTGCTGTTGGTGTGGTTTTTCATTGTGGAGCTTTCGTAAAGAGTTGTGATGCGGCGGAGAGTGCCGCAATAAGTTCGTTGGATTTGTCTGGCGCCGAGCCGAGGCCGCTAAAGCCCTTGGCTGCGATGCTTCGCGCTTCGTTCCTGGAGTAGCCCATTTCCTTGAGCGCCTCTTCCAGGGCGCGTACGGTGGCCGGCTTGATCGCTTGCGCCTTGACGGAGCTGATGCGGGCGGCAGAGTCGGCAGGGACGGAGACGATGGAGACTTCGGCCAGGTCGATCCGCTTGAGGAAATTGACGCCCTCCCGAAATTCGGAACCACCTTGTGGCACGCGGTATCCGATTGACAGGCCGTTGATGTCGCCGGCCCGCAAGTGCTCGAAGGCGTCGGTGCCGGCACTGGTTCTCATGTTGATCTGGCCCGTGAGCTTGAGGCCGCGTGCGTCCTCGAACATTTCGGTCCATCGCCCTACTGGTGATTCAGGCTTATGCGCCCAGAGCATCACAGGTGCGCTGCCGTTGGCCTTGTGCTGGGCCAGCGTTTCGCGGAAGGCGCCTTTGATGATGGTGTCGCCGTAGGAGTCGACACCCCCAAAAACCGCCCCGTAACCGGATATGAGGCCTTGAGATTCCGAGCGAAGTTCGAGTAGTGGCAGTGAGATTTGCAGCGTCATGTGGTTCCTTTTATCCGAGCGAAAACGAACACCGTCAAAGGTGTTGAATTAACTTCGGCAGGCATCCCGCGCTGCTGTTGAAGTGGACTTGGCGGCATCCCGCGCACCATGTCACAAGGCAAGTATACGATTTTCGATTTCAATGTGCAACCCCTCCGTTTCCGGAGCCTACGACAGCGACAGTCGCCAAGGTGCGGTGCCGGCCTTCGCGCTCCACCGCAACCAGGCTCATGAGGTTGTTTGCATGACGGTCGACGGTGACCTCCAGGCCGACGCGGCCGCCGCCGTCGATCACTTGCATCATTGATGCTTGGAGTTCCGCCGGTAGTTCTTTGCTGATGATTTCCATGAGGTCGCTGGCGGCGCGCATGAAGGCGGCGGATTGTTTCGAGAGCGCTGCGGCATCGCTTGTAGGGACAAATTTATTGGTCATTTTTTTCTTTCAGTTTTTTCAAGGGCGCGCAGTTCAGCCCGGAACCAGTCAATGGCGTGCGGGATGCTGGCCAAGCTTTGCGAGTAGCTGGCGGCGCGCATGCGCTGCTTGGCTTCGTCACTGACCTTGGCGCTGGCGCAGTAGGCGTTAATCAGGCTGTTCAGGTCCGCGATCATGTACAGCCAGATGGCCGGCGTGCGCGGCTGAATTGAGATGGCGGCCATGGCCTCAGCTTCTTCCCGCGTCATGCCGTCGACCGTCATAAATTCGGTTACCAGGTCGATAGCTGGCGCGGCCGACAGATAGGCGAGCAACGCCGCTTTGTTGGCGCGCACCGCCTCGGCCACCGCATTTACCGCATTCGGCGAGCCCCGCAATTTCAGCGTGGCGCCGACCAGGTGCACCGAAACACCGGCGGCGGAACAGTCATCAATGAGAGTCTGCGGGCTCATATGTCGACCTCGATCGTGCCGGTCAATCCCGCGATAATCTCCGAAGGGTGCGCCGAAGGGAGCGAAGGGAGCACATTATTATGTGTGCGCTCTTCGCTCCCTTCGTGCTCCCTTCGGGGGCTAGTTGCTGGCAAGAACCACATCCAAGGGCCGCCCATGCTGAGCTTTTTGGACTCGATACCCATTGATTTTTTCAGGCGCTTGGCTGTATCCCATGAGTGCCCGGAGTCGCGCACCTCGGCCATAAGTGCCTTGGTCGTCATCGATCCGCCGGCATCAAACAAGGTGTCTTTCAGCATTTGTTCCAGGTCGTCGCTGGTTCCGCCGTCCGAATTTTCTTCGGTTTCGACGTCCCCGAGGATTTCTCTGGCTGTCCCTTCGATGATCCCATCCCAAACGGCATGCGTTGCCGCGATACCGCCGGCGATCGTCACCAGGTCCAGGGAGTAGGCTACGCCGCCATCGTCCGGTGCAATGTTGGACTTGGCGCGCGCCAGAACGCGGCGTGTGCTGTCTTCTTCCTTTGCGGTCACCAGCACCATGCGGGCCAGCGCGCCGAACGCCTGGGAGCCGATTACGCGGTCCTGTGGCGCTTTGCCGGCGCCGCCCTTGGCAAAGTGCGTAATCCCGATGACAGCGCAGCTGTGCGCCTCTGCGAAGTCGACCACCGCTTGCAGGCTGCGCCGCACATCGTTCGCCCGGTGCATGTCACCAGCGACCGCCGACACGATCGGGTCGATGATGAGCAAGGACACGCCGCCGATGCGCTCCACAGCGCGGTGCAGCTCCGGTATGTCCTGGGACGGATCGAATGGGACGCTCTCCCCATGCTGCACAATGCCTTCGATGAAATGGCAGCGATTCAGGTCGGCGCCAGACGCGATCAGACGCGGCACTAGCGTATCGTCTGCCACATCCTCGGACGACCACACCAGCACGTTTCCTTTGCGCTTCGTGACGGCGCCATCAGGCCAGCGGCCGCCGGTGGTGATGGTGGCGGCCAGGCCGAGCGCAAGTGTCGTCTTTCCAGTACCGGCGGCGCCGGCCAGGATGGTCAGCTTGCCAGCAGGTAGCCAGCCGGGCCACAGCCAATCGATGGCCAGTGGCTTAATGCTGGCGCCACACCGAATCTTGACCACGCGCGCATCTTCGATCATGGCGCGGCTGGCGGTGCGCTCGGCGAGCAAGGCCGCATGTGCCGGCTCCAAGGCGAACCCTTCAATAATTTTCATGGCGTCCCCAGTTTCAGAAATGCGACCCGCTTTATGTCCAGGTCGATCACGACAAGTCGGCGGGGGCTCGCGGCGGCAAGAACACCACACAGCGCGCGCAGGGCGCCGTAACGCGTCGTGTCGCCGTGGTAGGTCAGAATGATGTCGAGCCCAATAACCGGCCGGCAGTCAGCGGCGGTGGGGAGCACGGCAGTATCGATCGCAATGGCGCAGCGCTTCGGAGGTCTGAATCCGAGGCCCAGCCATACCTCACGGCGCACCGGCTGCATGCCGGCGGCGACCATCGAATCGAGCTGGTGGAGTGGGTTCGTCATTTGGCAGCCCCTTTCTTCGATGCTTCTCTATCGCGCTTGAGGATGCCGTCCATTTCGTCTTCAACGTCGATCAGGTATTGCACCTCGACTGCCATGTGGCGGATGATGCCGCCGATGCCGATCAGATCGCGATCATCAACCGCTTCGCTGATCTGCGAGAGCTGCATCATCAGGTTTCCGATGGTTTCAATCCCCATCAGCAGGGTCTCCTTCGCGTTGTTGGCATGCGAGGAAGCAGCGCCCACCGCATTGCGCATTCCGTCGTCAAGCGGCTCGCCGCCGTCAACGTCACCGATGGCCTTCATCAGGTTTGGAAGCTCATAGCTCGGACGGCTCGCATGTTTGAAAGCTGGGTTGCTCATTTTTTAGCTCCCTTCAACGCTTCGGCTTCCAGGTAATCGATGCGGTCCTCTGCGGCGCCAGTCATCAAGTTGAGCGATGAAACCATCAGGCCAACCAGCCCATCAAGGTCATCGACCGACAACAGTGGCTGCACGCCAGCGCTGGCATGAATCAAATCCTTCTGGACGATCGTTGCGATGGTTTGCGCGCCGCGCGCCACTGTCTTCACCATTGCGGCAAAGCGGGCATCAGAGCTGTCTTCAAGTCGATAGGGAAGCCACGAAAACGGCCGGTGCATTGGGATATGAGGGGAATGGCTCATGCTGCACCGCCGATCTTGGCGACAGCCGCGCGCCAGATGGATTTGCCTTCGTCCAGGCCGGCAAAGAAAGCGTCCGCCTCGGCGGTGCCGGCTTGGTACGTCGGGATGATGTCTTTCCGCTCGATGCGATTTTCGAGAACTGCGCGGGTGCCGGCTTTGTATTCGGCGCTGCGCGGCGTGCGGCCGTTGAAGAACGCGGCTTGCATCAGCTGGTCGACCGAAAGTGCACTGGTGGCCACCTGGGCGCCGCCGGCGGATGGGGGCCAGGCTGGGCTCATGATGTCGAGCATGACGGCGCAAGCGGCGTCGTCGTTCGCTTTGCGTTGTGCTGAGAGTTGTTCTTGCTGGTGTGGGGATGTGGTCGGTACGGACGTACCTGGGGCGTGCGGGGTCATGGCCTTGCTCCTAGATGAGACTTTTGAAAGTCCATCAATCCGTTTTCAAGCGGATTGGTGGGCGCGAATGTTGAAAACTCGTATCTAGCCGAGCGGGCACTATTCCCCTTGCGGGTATTGTGTTCATGCCCCATCGCGCCCATGGAAGCAAAACCATTAGGCGTAAAAAATACCACAGACTGTCGGGGTGGCATACCGCTAGATAATCGTGTTTTCAAGCACTTGCACGGAGTATGCGTCAGCGCTTTGAGCGATGTCAAGGGAATCATTTGCATTTCCATCACTTGCCGGCGACGCGGTAATTTACCGGATCGGCAAAGAAGCGGTGCAGCTCGCGGTTTTGGTATGCGGTGCAGCGCTCCGACAGGCGGTGTGCTGGTGGCGCCTTGCCCGCCAAGACCAGTTGGCGGAACTTCTCGCGGCTGAATGGGCAGAATGGTTCGAGCTCTTTCCAGCGGCTCATGCCGTCTACTGGAAGGGTCTTGCTTGGTTCTGATGCTTGATGTGCCATGGTTGCCTACCTTTGCATGTTGCCGCCGAAGTTCAGCGGATTGATGCAATCTTAGGCAGGCAGAGCAGCGCCGAATAGCTGGGTAGGTTACGAAAACATACCCGTCCTTCAGGCTTAATAGGGGGGTGGGTTAATCCAGCTAATGGGGGTGATGGTTAAAAAAATCATTCAATATCAACGAGTTAAAGGGTGGGTAGGTTAGCCCGGGGTCTTTGGCGGCCCCCCTTTTAACTGCCAGTTCGCTATCTTGGCAATTTCTCTGATTGCGTCGGTCATCGCCTTACCGTCTGGATGGGTTAGCTCTAAATCGGCAGCGTTGTCCGTAAGCCATTGTTCAAGCGCTTGTTTGGCGGTACGGCCAGGTGGCGGTTCAGTGACCGTCTCCCAAGCTTGGATTGCGGCTTTCAATTTGACCGTATATCGCGGGTGGTTTGGATCAAGATAAGAAGCTGGCGGCAGAAGTAACTGCACTTCAGACGCCGCCGTGTTTTCGCCATCATCGACGGCAACAATCGTCACAGTTCCATCGACCGGTTTTTGCTGACTCCTAATAACAAACTCACGATATGACGGAATGTTTTTGCTCTTTACCCATTTCATAAATGCGGCTTGAGATATACGCGTCATGTGATGAATTATTGTATTGCTGTCAGGAAGATCGGGGAAACTTACTTCCTTTGCCCATGACCCGTTCTGATAATCTTCGTGTAATTCCCATGCCTTAACGAACGGAAGTGTTCCAGCGCATACTGCCTCTGCAATCGCGCGTTGATAAGTTCCAGCTTTCTTATATTGCATTATCCGAACTATTCCACGAAGCTCATTTAACCGGCGAGTTTCATGGTCCCATGGGTCAATTGCAGCCCACAGCATTGCCGCTTCTTCCACTGTCCACACTTCGACAAAGCGCCAGTCGGAAAGGTCTGGGAGTTCATTAATATCCATGTTCATCCTTTGCTATTGGCGAATCAGTTTTGAGCGGTCTTACCAAAGCGCCCGGCAATAACCTTGCCGCCGGCGGCCGCGTCCAGGTAGTCGGCGTACTGCTGCATCATCACGCGGCGCTCGTCCAGGAATAGGGCCCGGTCGTATGCCTCCCCATAGGCGTCACCAGATGCGTGCGACAGCTGGCGGTCGACCACCTCATGCCGGTAGCCCATGCGCTCCTTGATGACGCCCATGGCCAGCGAGCGGAAGCCGTGGCCGGTCATCTTGCCGGCGTAGCCCATGCGCTTGAGGGCCGCCAGGATGCCGAAGTTCGTGGCCGGCTTCGTGTGGTCCCGCTGGTTGGGAAACAGGTAGGTATTGCCGCCGGTGATTTCGTGCAGCTCGCGGAGAAGGTCCCACCCCTGGCGCGGCAGGAACACATGGTGGTTGACCTTGCGCGGCTTGACCTTCTTTTTGCCCATCTTCATCCGGTGCCAGTCGATCACCCATGACTCGTTCACCAGGTCGATTTCGGACCATGGCGTTTCGGTGAGCTCGCTAGTCCGCACGAACGTCATCATCATCAGCCGGAACATGACGCGGGTTGGCACGAACATGCGCCCCTCGATCTTGGCGAAGGCTCGCAGGAAGTCCGGCAGGTCGTCGGCGGTGATGGCCGCATGGTGACCGTTCGTTGTCGGCTTGAGGGCGCCGCGCAGGCTGGGCACGGGGTCTGTATCGGCCTTGCCCGATGCGATCGCGTAGCGGAATATCTGGCCGCATACCTGGCCTTGGCGCTTGGCCATATCCAATGCCCCGCGCTTCTCGATCTGGCGCAGCACGTCCAGGATGACAGGCGCTTTGATCTGTGCGATAGGGTGTTTGCCGATCAGCGGGAATATGTCGACCTCCAGACGATGAATGATGTTGGCGGCGGTGCGCGGCTGCCAGCTCTCCAGCTTGTTCGCATGCCACTCGCGTGCGACTGCCTCAAACGTGTTTGCGGCGGCCGTAGCCTTGTGCTGCTTATCGATGCGTTTCGCCTGGCCGGGGTCAACGCCAGCCGCCACCTGTTTGCGCGCAGCCTCTCGCTTGAGTCGCGCATCCAGCAACGACACCTCGTCGTAGGCGCCGAAGGCAAGTCGGCTTTCTTTGCCGTTGGCCTGCTTGAACTTCATCCGCCACAGCTTCGCGCCAGTAGGCATCACTTCGAGGTACAGGCCGCCACCATCTGCCAGCTTGTATGCCTTCTCGCGCGGCTTGGCGTTCTTGATCGACTTATCAGAAAGGGGGACAACGATTTTAGGCATCTTGGGGGCATCCAGTCTTTGGGGGCATCGTCCGACCCCCAAGACTGCCCCGAAAATACATGGGTGTCAATGGGCAAACTTTGGCAGTACAGGCGTAAAAAAACCCCTAAGCGTTTGATTTCTTAGGGGTTTCTAGGCAAACTTGGTAATACTTTGCCGTGTTTTTGGTGGTGATAGGTGGACTTGAACCACCGACCCCAGCATTATGAATGCTGTGCTCTAACCAACTGAGCTATATCACCTGACAGACGGGCATTATCCAGATTTTGCGGGAATGTGTCAAGGATACCCGCACAACTCTTTAAAACCTGCGCTCTTCGCCTACCGGCGCGCCGTCATGGCGGTCTCGATGTGGGCCAGCATGGCCGGGGCGGGGTCGGTGCCGATGCAGTCGAATACCACCCGCTCCGGCATCGCCCGCAGCCACGTCAACTGGCGCTTGGCCAGCTGGCGGGTGGCGATGATGCCCGTCTCGCGCAGGGCGGGGCGGTCGATGGCGCCGTCGAGATACTCCCAGGCCTGGCGGTAGCCCACGCAACGCATCGACGGCAAGTTCGGCTGCAAGTCGCCGCGCGCGCGCAGGGTCGCCACCTCGGCCACCAGGCCGGCGTCGTCGCGCTGGCCCAGCATCTGCTCGAAACGGGCGGCGATGCGGCCATGCAGTACGGCGCGGTCGGACGGCTCGAGCGCCAGCGGCAGCAGCGCGAACGGCAAATCAAGCTTGCCGCGGCCCGACAGCAAGGCCGACATCGGCTTGCCACTGAGGAGGTAGATCTCCAGCGCCCGGTTGATGCGCTGGGCGTCGTTCGGCGCCAGCCGCGCCGCCGTCACAGGGTCCACCTCGGCCAGGCGCGCATGCAGGGCCGGCCAGCCCAGCCGGGCGGCGTCCGCTTCCAGCTGGGCACGCACGGCCACGTCGGCCGTCGGCAGGTCGTCCAGGCCCTCGCTGAGGCCCTTGAAATACATCATGGTGCCGCCCACCAGCAGCGCCAGCTTGCCGCGCGCGCTGATGTCGGCCACCAGGCGCAAGGTGTCAAGGCGGAACTGGGCCACCGAATAGGCGTCGAGCGGGTCGAGAATGTCGATCAGGTGGTGCGGCACACTGGCCAGCTCCTGCGCGCTGGGCTTGGCCGTGCCGATGTCCATGCCGCGGTACACCAGCGCCGAATCGACCGAGATGATCTCGGCCGGCAGCGCCGCCGCAATGGCCAGCGCGGCGGCAGTCTTGCCCGACGCGGTCGGCCCCATGATGGCCACCGCCAGCGGTGCCGCGGCGTGCGTCGTCGCCATGCGGGGCGCGCTCATGCGCCCACCGCGTCGGCCCGGTGGCCCAGCAGGCGCACCGACGCGAAGATGGCCAGGCCCAGCACCGCCGCTACCATGGCCAGCGGGCGCAAGGTGCCGTCGAAGGTGGCGCCCACCACCGAGCCCACCACGAAGGCCACCGACATCGCCAGCGCCCCCATCAGGCCCGCGGCGGTGCCTGCCTGCTGGGGGAAGGGCGTCACCGCGCCCGATTGGGAGATGGGGAAATTGATGCCGTGGGCGAGCATGGTGGCGAACATCGCCGCCACCACCAGCGCCCAGTGCGCGAGGCCGGCGCCAATCGCCGCCAGGAACAGCAGCCCGGCCACCAGCGAGGCGGCGCCGCCGATGCGCTGCGCGCGCGCCTGGCCCAGCTGGCCCAGCATGCGGCGGCACAGCAAGGTGCCGGCCAGGTAGCCCGACACGCCGAAGGCAAAACAGTAGCCGAACCAGGCGGTGGGCACCTCGAGCACGCGAATGAGCACCAGCGAGGAGCCGGAAATGAAGGCGAAAATGGCGCCGTACGACAGCGCGCCAGGCAGGGCGTTGGCCCAGAAGGCGCGCGCGCCCAGCACCAGCCGGTAGTTTTCCAGCAGGCCCGCCAGCTCGGTGGCGCGGGGATTCTTGTGGACGTTCGTCTCGGGCAGGCGCAGCAGCACCGCCAGCAGCAGGGCGGCGCCCAGCACGGCGTGGGCAAGGAAGGCGGCGCGCCAGCCGAAACTCACTTGCAGGTAGGAGCCGGCGATGGGCCCCAGCAGGGGCGCCAGCGACAGCCAGCTCGACGCGCGGGCGATCACGCGCGCGCTGTCGGCCGGCGCATAGGCGTCGCGCACGATGGCGCGGGCGATGATGATGGCCGAGCAGCAGCCCAGCGCCTGCAGGAAGCGGGCGACGATCAGCAGGCCGATGCCGGGCGCGCCCGCGCACAGCAGGCTGGCGACGACGTACAGCGCCAGGCCGGCCAGCAGCACGGGACGGCGGCCGTAACGGTCCGACAGGGGACCGATCACCAGCTGGGCGCCGCCGAAGCCGGCCACGAACAGCGACAGCGTCAGCTGCACCGTCGAGGCGGGCACCTGGAAGGCGCTGGCCAGGCCGGGCAGGGAGGCCAGGTACAGGTCGGTCGACAGGGGCTGCAGCATCAGGAAACCGATGATGAGCAGCAGCACGGGGGCGTGGGCGAAGGCGGCGATCGGCGTGATCTGCGGGGCGGCGGCGGGATGCTTCATCACTGGCCGCGCAGGAACAGCTTGTCGAGCGCGGCGATTTCGAGCTGGACCCAGGTGGGGCGGCCGTGGTTGCACTGGTCGGCGCGCTCGGTCGATTCCATCTGGCGCAGCAGCGCGTTCATCTCCGGCACCGACAGCATGCGGTTGGCGCGCACGGCGGTGTGGCAGGCCAGGGTGCCCAGCAGCTCGTTGCGGCGCTCGATCAGCACGCGCGAGCCGCCGTATTCGCGCACGTCGCGCAGCACGTCGCGCGCCAGCGTCTGCGCGTCGGCGCCCTTGAGCAGCACCGGCACCGAGCGCACCGCCAGCGTGGTGGGCGAGAGCGCGGCAATGTCGAAGCCCAGCGCCTGCAAGGTGGCGCGGTGCTCCTGCGCCGTGCCCACCTCGATGGCGTCGGCATAGAAAGTGACGGGGATCAGCAGCGCCTGCACCTGCATGTCCTGGCCGTCCACCTGGGCGTCGAGCGCCGTTTTTAATTGTTCGTACAGGATGCGCTCGTGGGCGGCGTGCATGTCGACCAGCACCATGCCCCGGGCGTTTTGCGCCAGCACGTAGATGCCGTGCAGCTGCGCCAGCGCGAAGCCCAGCGGGTAGTCTTCGTTGGGCATCGACGGCACCGGCGCGGCATACGGCGTCACCGGCGCGCGCGCCGCGGCAACTTCGCCGGAAGCGCCAGCGCCGCCGCCATCGAACAGCGCGCCATACGCGGCCGCCGTTTGCGCCACCCCCGGTTGATAGCGCTCGCCCGGCCCATACGGCGACGGCGAGAATGTGCCCGACAGCTGCGGCCCGAACGAAGTCTGCTCGTGCTCGCGCCGCCACGGTCCCCCGTTCGAGGCCGATACCGCGCCGCCCACATCGGCCGCCGGCAGCGGCGCCGGCACGCTGCCGTGCGCCGTGGCCGAGGTCTGCGCCAGCGCGCGCTGGACCACGTGGAAAACGAACTGGTGCACCGCGCGGCTGTCGCGAAAGCGCACTTCGATTTTCGACGGGTGCACGTTGACGTCGACCAGCGCCGGATCGAGGTCGAGCGCCAGCACGTAGGACGGAAAGCGGTCGCCGTGCAGCACGTCCTGGTAGGCCGCGCGCACCGCGTGCATGAGCAGCTTGTCGCGCACGAAGCGCCCGTTGACATAAAAGAACTGGCCGTCCGCACGCGCCTTCGAGGCCGTCGGCAGGCCGGCGAAGCCGTGCAGGCGCAAGGGGCCGGCCGACTCGTCCAGCGCCAGCCGCGCCTCGGCGAAATCGCTGCCGAGAATGTGCGCGCTGCGCTTGTCGATGGCGCCGATCTTCCAGTGGTCGATGGTGCGGCCGTTGTGGGTCAGGCTGAAAGCGACGTCGGGGCGGGCCAGCGCGATGCGCCGCACCACCTCGGCGCAATGGCCGTATTCGGTCTGCTCGGACTTGAGGAACTTGCGCCGCGCCGGGGTATTGAAGTACAGGTCCTGGACGTCGATGGTGGTGCCGTGCGGCCCCGACGAGGGCGCCACCTGGCCCAGGTGCGAGCCCACCAGCTCCCAGGCGTGCGGGGCGTCGGCCGTGCGCGAGGTGACGGTGACGGCCGCCACCGAGGCGATCGACGCGAGCGCTTCTCCCCGAAAGCCCAGCGTGCCGACGTTTTCCAGGTCGTGCAGCGAGGCGATTTTCGAGGTGGCGTGGCGCGCCAGCGCCAGCGGCAACTGCTCGGGGGCGATGCCGCGGCCGTTGTCGGTGATGGCGATGCGCTTGACGCCGCCTTCTTCGAGCCGCACGGTGATCGCCGTGGCGCCCGCGTCGAGGGCGTTTTCGAGCAGCTCCTTGACCACCGCCGAGGGACGCTCGACCACTTCACCGGCGGCGATTTGCGAAATGAGCTGGTCGGGCAGGGCCTGGATGGGGCGCGGCGTGACGGGATCTGGGGAGGCGGAAGACAGGGCGGCGTTCATGGCCCGATTATAGCCTGTGCCCGGGCGCTGGCGGCGCCCTGGCAGCGCCCCGTCAACCCGTCCGGCTCAGGGCGCGCCGGCGCCGGCGGCCACCGTGCGCACGGGAATGGGCGCGTTGCACAGGTCGATATGGCCGGCCGCCACCTTGGTCCACGGCCCGCCCCGGTTGCGCTGCGCTTCCACCGCTTTCTGGTAAGTGGCGCTGTCGGTGCGCATCACTTCGAGCGCGCTGCGGGCGGCCGCCGGCACGTCGGCGGCCAGGGTCAGCGCGGCGATCGGCACGTGTTGCCCCGGCTGGTCGAAAAAGCCCATCGGTCCCGGCCCCCGCGGCACCGTCGACAGCAGCGCCATGCCGGCCACCACCCGGCCCACCACGGTGATGTTGCGGTCGAGGTGGCGCGGACCGTGCCCGATCACCACGTACAGGGCGCTGCCGTTGCCGCTGTCGGCGCCGCTGTCGCGGCCCACACCCACCATGCCGTAGCAGTGGGCCAGCCAGGCCTGCTTCGAGGCCGGGTCGCGCGCCGACGGCATGCCGGCCGAATGGCCCACCTGCGCCGCGTAGACGTCGCGCTCGCGCAGGCGGGTGAAATGGCGGTCCTTGCGCAGGGGAATGGTAAATTCGCCGGGCAGGGTGGCGCTCGCCGTGCCCAGCGACTTCGGCTGCGCCTCATTCGGGTCGCCCCACTGCACCACCCAGTTGTCCTGCGAGCGCAGCACCGCCAGGCCGTCGAAATACCGCTCGCGCACCAGCGTGCGGATATTGGCCACGTGGCGCGGCGCGAACACGGGCGCCAGTTCGATCACCACGCGCCCGCCCGGCAGCTCCATGTAGAGCGTGTTGGCCGGGTCGAGCGGGCGCCAGGCGCTGGCGGGCGAGGCGGCGATGACCTCGGCCAGCGTGGCCCTGGCGGGCAGTTCGGCGGCGTGGCCGGCGCCGGCCAGGGCCAGCATGCAGGCGCCCACGGCGCGCAGGGTGTACAGGCGAACAGGAAGCATGCAAATCTCCGGTGTAAGGGACAGAACGAACCGACGTGGACAGATTGTAATGGGAATGCTGCCGTGGGCCGGCCTTCTATGCGCTAAAACAAGGTTCTCCTGGAAAACCGGATGTCGCGAAAATAATCCCGGCAAACGGGCCCCCGCTGGTCAATACGGCGCTGGTGGGGATGGTATGATGCGCGGCTACCTTTTTAGGATGACTATGGATCTGATGCAATTTTTCGACATGATTCTGCATGTCGATAAAACCCTGGGCATGTTGCTCGCCCAATATGGTGTGTACGTCTACGCGGTGCTGTTTGCCATCATCTTTTGCGAGACGGGCCTGGTCGTGCTGTTCTTTTTTCCGGGCGACACCTTGCTGTTCATCGCCGGCGCCTTCTGCGCCACCGGCCAGATGAACTACCCGCTGCTGATGGCGCTCCTGGTCACCGCCGCCGTCACCGGCAACACCCTCAATTACC
Organism: Massilia sp. DWR3-1-1; assembly: GCF_049898325.1. Classification (NCBI taxonomy): domain Bacteria; kingdom Pseudomonadati; phylum Pseudomonadota; class Betaproteobacteria; order Burkholderiales; family Oxalobacteraceae; genus Massilia; species Massilia sp. DWR3-1-1. The sequence continues at coordinate 16,981 of NZ_JAFCXL010000007.1, forward strand.
ATATCGGCGAGGCGATCGGCCAGCGCGTGTTCACCCACGACTACCGCTGGCTCAACAAGGATGCCCTGCGCCGCACCCACGAATTTTTTGAAAAGCACGGCGGCAAGACCATCATCCTGGCGCGCTTCGTGCCCGTGGTGCGTACCTTCGCGCCCTTCGTGGCCGGTGTGTCCGACATGACGCACACCCGCTTTCAGCTCTACAACATCACCGGCGCCGTGCTGTGGGTGGTCTCGCTCGTCACCGCCGGCTACTTCTTCGGCAATATCCCGATGGTGCGCGACCACCTCACCACCATCGTGCTGATCGGCGTGGCGGTGGCGGTCGTGCCCGTCGTGCTGGGGGGCTTGTGGAAGTTCAGCCGCAAATTGATGCGCCGCGGCTAATCCCCCGTCCATGCAATAAATCGGCGCGAATGTTGCCGTCAGGCTCAAGTTTTGGGCCAGTCGCGCCGATATCCACAGAGTAACGTGACTCTCTGGATCCCCATGCGCACCCTGATTTCCCTGTTTGTTTGTTGTATGGCTGCCGGCGCCGCGCAAGCGAACGATCCCCCGGCGGCCGCCCATGGCGCTCCCGCCAAGGCCGAAGCGCCCAAGGGCGAACTGGCCAAGGCGGCCGAAGCGGCCAAGGCGGGCGCGGCCAAGCCGGACGCCAAGGCCGACGCCAAGGCCGACTCGGGCAAGGCCGGCCCGGTGGTGGTCAAGCAGACCGCCGCCGCCCAGCTGGCCGCCCAGCGCGCCAAGGAAGGCGAGTCGGAAGCGGAACTGTCGGCCAAGATCGAAGTGCGCCTGGCCGCCATGCGCGCCAACCAGGCCAGCCGCGCCGCCGCCGCCGCCAAAGCCAGGAAGACGGCCGAACTGCAGCGCCAGCGCGAGCAGGCCAATGCCGTGGCGATGGCCAGCGTGGCCGCGGCGACGCCGGCCGCGCCGGTTTTCGCCCACAGCAACACCTGGTCCTACGACGGCGAGACCGGTCCGGCCAACTGGGGCAAGATCAATCCAGGCTGGACCAAGTGCGGCGCCGGCAACCGCCAGTCGCCGATCGACCTGCGCGACGGCATGAAGGTGGACCTCGAGCAGATCGCCTTCGACTACCGCTCCTCCGGTTTCAACGTGATCGACAACGGCCACACGATCCAGGTGGGGGTGGGCCTGGGCAATTACATCACGGTGCAGAACCGCACCTATGAACTGCAGCAGTTCCATTTTCACCGCCCGTCCGAAGAAAAGATCAACGGCCGCGGCACGGAAATGGTGGTGCACCTGGTGCACAAGGATGGCGAAGGCAACATCGCCGTGGTCGCCGTGCTGCTCGAGCGGGGCGCGGCCAATGGCATGATCCAGACCGTCTGGAACAACCTGCCGCTGGAAAAAAACCAGGCCGTCACGCCCGTGGTGGCGCTCGACGTCAACGACATCCTGCCGAAAAAACGCGACTACTTTACGTTCATGGGCTCGCTCACCCAGCCGCCTTGCACGGAAGGGGTCTTGTGGCTGGTGATGAAGCAGCCGATGCCGGCCTCGCCGGCGCAGATGGCGCTGTTTAGCCGCCTGTACCCCTTGAATGCACGGCCGGTCCAGCCCGGTGGCGGGCGCGTGGTGAAGGAATCGAACTGAATTAAGCGTCGCTCAGACGGCGCTGACCGCCAGCCGGTTGTGCCCGCGCCAGCGGGCGCCGGCGGCCAGCGTGAACGGGGCGATCAGGGCCGGTTCGACGCACACGAAGTGGCGGTAGTCGTCGGCAGCCAGGTCGGCCATGGCGGCGCTGGCCGCCTGGCCCGGGTTCCACACCACCGCGTCGACAAAGCCGCTTTGCGCCGAGTGCAGCACGCGCGCGCCGTCGGCCACGGTGACGTCGCCCACTGCGCCGTAGATGGCGTCGAGCGCGTCGCCAATGCGCAGCGTGTCCGCGCGCACGCCGTCGATGCGCACCGCGTCGACCTCGGCCACCTTCAGGTAACTGTGCAGCGCCGCCGAGAAATCGAAGGGCGCCGCGCCCGTATTGTCCACCTCCAGCGTCAGCGCCAGGTGCGCGCCGCGCAGCGCCACTCGCAGCTGCAGGCAGAAGGCGTGCGGCCATGCGGCGGCGGGCGCGGGGGCCAGGTCGGCGGTGGCCAGCGCGAAGACGGCGAAGCTGCCGTCGTCGTCTTCTCCGCTGTCGACCAGGCGCCAGGTGCTGGTGCGGGCAAAGCCATGGCGCATGATCGGCCCCCGTTCATTAAACTGGGGGAAAATCACCGGCACCCCGCCGCGGATGGCGCGGCTGCCGTCGAGCGCCGAGCGCGCCGAACAAAACAGCTGCTCGGCGCCGTCGGCCGTGATCCACGACACCAGCTGGGCGCCGAACAGGGTGACGGTGGCGCGGGCGCCGTCGGCGCTGGCGATGTGCACCGCCGGCAGCTGGCCGAACTGGCCGAGGGTGATCGCGTTGGTGTGCATGGTTATGTCAGGCGGCCCTTGGCCAGTGGCGGATTGTTGGCGAAATAGCGGCGGATGCCGCGCGCGATCGCCGTGGCGATCTGGTCCTGGTAGCCGTTGTCTTTCAGGCGCGCTTCTTCCTCGGGGTTGGAAATGAAGGCCGTCTCGATCAGGATCGACGGGATGTCGGGCGCCTTGAGCACGGCGAAACCGGCCTGCTCGACGGCGCCCCGGTGCAGCTTGGCGATGCCGCCAATCTCGCCCAGCACCGCCTTGCCCAGCTTGAGACTGTCGTTGATCTGCGCCGTCGTCGACAGGTCCAGCAGCACGCTGGCGAGCTGGCGGTCCTGGGTGCCGATATTGACCCCGCCGATGGCGTCGGCCAGGTTTTCCTTGTTGGCCAGCCAGCGCGCCGCCGTCGACGAGGCGCCCTTCTCGGACAGCACGAACACGGACGAGCCGCGCGCCGATGGCTCGACGAAGGCGTCGGCGTGGATCGACACGAACAGGTCGGCCTGCACCTTTCTCGCCTTCTCCACGCGCTGGTTGAGGGGCACGAAAAAATCGGCGTCGCGCGTGAGCATCACGCGCATATTGGGCAGCTCTTCGAGCTTGAACTTGAGGCGCTTGGCAATGGCCAGCACGATGTCTTTTTCGCGCGTGCCGGTGGCGCCCGTGGCGCCCGGGTCTTCGCCGCCGTGGCCCGGGTCGAGGGCGATGGTGATCATGCGCGCCACTTTTTGCTCGGGCCGCGCGGACGGCTTGGGCAGCACCGGCGCGGGCGGCCTGGCCACCGCCATTGCCGGCATTTCCGACGCCTGCCTGGCCACCGGATCGGGCAGGGGCGGGCGCACCGCGGTTTCGCCGACGGGGGCGTCCGGGTCGCGCGACCAGTCGCCCTTTTCGATCATGGCGGCGATCGGGTCGGCCGGCTTGATGGGATACAGGTCGAAAATGAGCCGGTGCTGGTAGGCGCCGACGGGGGCCAGCGTAAACACCTGCGGGCGGATTTCCTCTTTCAGGTCGAACACCAGCCGCACCACGTTGGGCCGGTTCTGGCCCACCCGCACCTGGCGGATGAACGGGTCGTTCGACTGCACCTTGGCCACCAGCGTTTTCAAGGTGGGACTCAGTTCGAGGCCCTCGATGTCGACCACCAGCCGGTGCGGATCGGGCACCACGAAGTGCGTCACTTTCAGGTCGGTGTCGTTTTCCAGCGTGACGCGGGTGTAGTCGGCGGCCGGCCACACGCGCACGGCCAGGATCTGCGCGGCCATGGCCGGCAGCGGCGCCAGCACCGACAGCAGCAGCGTGCCGCCCGCCTTGAGCAGGGTGCGGCGATGGCGCTGGCGGTGGTGGGGCGGGTCGGCCGGCGCGTCCGTGGTCACGGGGCCGGTGCGAAGGAGAGGCGGTCGAGGCATAGCGAACCCAGGTGGGACAACGCTTGCAATTCTACCTCACGGCCTTCGCCCTTCACGTGCAGAAATACGTCGAGGTCGGGCGGCGGCAGCACCGGTGCGCCTTTTTCGGGCCATTCGACGATGCAGATGTTGTCTTGATTAAACTCTTCGCGAAAGCCCGCATCGAGAAACTCTTCCGGGCTGCCCATGCGGTACAGGTCGAAGTGGATCGCCTGCACGGCGCGGCCGTCGATGGTCAGCTGGTACGGTTCGGACAGGGTGTAGGTGGGGCTTTTGACCTTGCCGACGTGGCCGGCCGCCTGCAGCAGGGCGCGGGTGAGGGCGGTCTTGCCGGCGCCGAGGTCGCCGTGCAGGTAGATGACCAGGCCGGGCGCCAGCACGCAGGCCAGGGCCGCGCCCAGGGCGGTGGTGGCGTCGTCGTCGCGGAGGTAGGCTGTAAAGTGCTGCATCGCATAAAATGGTGGGTTGATGGTGGCGCGCCGCGCCCCTTTGCCAGTAATGCCCTACGATCCGTCCCCATGCTCGCACCACCCGCGCCGCCACTTGAACTGCCGCAGCTCGCCCTCGCCATCAAGGCCTGGGGGCGGGAACTCGGCTTTGCCGATGTCGGGATCGCCGACATCGACCTGGCGCAGGCCGAAGCGGGCTTGCAGGCGTGGCTGGAACAGGGCCATCACGGCGAGATGGATTATATGGCAAGCCACGGCAGTAAACGCGCGCGCCCCGCCGAACTGCTCCCGGGCACCGTGCGGGTGATCAGCGCGCGCATGGATTATCTGCCCGTCGCCACCCCCGCCCACTGGCGTGCGCGCGAGGCGGCCCGCCTGGCCGACCCGTCCGCCGCGGTGGTGTCGCTGTATGCACGGGGGCGCGACTATCACAAGGTCTTGCGCGCCCGCCTGCAGCAACTGGCCGCGCGCATCGAGGCTGCCATCGGTCCCTTCGGCTACCGCGTGTTTACCGACTCGGCGCCCGTGATGGAGTTGCCGCTGGCGCAAAAAGCGGGGCTGGGCTGGCGCGGCAAGCACACCTTGCTGCTCAACCGGCAGGCCGGCTCGATGTTTTTTTTGGGCGAAATCCTGGTCGACCTGCCGCTGCCCGTCGACGCGCCCGTGGCCGCCCATTGCGGCCAGTGCCGCAGTTGCATCGACGTCTGCCCCACCCAGGCCATCCTCGGTCCCGGCCGGCTCGATGCGCGCCGCTGCATTTCGTACCTGACCATCGAACTCAAGGGCGCCATCCCCGAGCCCCTGCGCGCGCTGATCGGCAACCGCATCTACGGCTGCGACGATTGCCAGACGGCCTGCCCGTGGAACAAGTTCGCCCAGCGCGCCGTGCTGGCCGATTTCGACGAACGCAACGACCTGGGCAGCGCCACCCTGGTCGACCTGTTTGGCTGGGACGAGGCGGTCTTCGAGCGGCGCATGGAGGGCAGCCCGATCCGCCGCATCGGCCACGAACGGTGGCTGCGCAATATTGCGGTGGCGCTGGGCAATGGCGCCGTCGAGGCGCGGGGCGATGCCGCCATGGTGGCCGCCCTGCAGGCACGCGCCGGCCACCCGTCGGCACTGGTGCGCGAGCACGTGGCCTGGGCGCTGGCACGCCATGGCATTACAGGCGCTTCAGGCGCAGCGCCGACCAGTCCGCATCGACCGAAATGATCGCCACCGCCGTGATGCCATGCTGTTGCGCGGTGGCGTTGATGGTGTCGCGGTTGATGTCGGTGGCCTTGGGCGCGCTCTGTTTCATGTAGGCGATCCACAGCGAGCCTTTCTCGCCCAGACGCTGTGTCGCCTGCGGCAAGAATTCGTCGAGCTGCTTCTGGTTCACGGCGATGAGCACGACGACGTCGGCTGGCCCGTCGCCCTGGTCGATCAGTTCTTGCGGCAACTGCGCCACCATGCCCGGGTGGGCGGCGCCGCCCAGCACGGCGATCGACTTGGCGTTCTTCAGAAACATCTTGTCGGCAACGGTTTTTTCGCTCATGGGAGATCCCTCGGCTCGGTCCATTTAATCGATCACATTTACAATCTGATTCTACAAGTTTCTGCCGACGAGCAGCGCCGCCACGCCCCGCTGATGGCGCGCGGCAATACCAGCGGGATTGACTGGCGGTGCTTTCGCGGTATTGATGGCAGCGTACGGCGCTACCGTGACAGAATGGGCAATATTGACGACTTTTCAGGGTGAAGCCATGACCACTTGCTTGCGCGGCGCCAGCACATGAGACCAGGCCGCCTGTTCGCCGCGCTGGGCCTGGCCCTGGCCACCAGCCATGCCGGCGCCATCGACCTGGACGAATTCAAGCGGCTGGCGCGCCTGCAGGCGACGCAGGACGCGCAGCAGGAGGCGGCCGAGCAGGAAAAACTGCGGGCGGCGGCCGAACTGCCGGCCAACCGGCAGTCGCGGGCACGCCCGGCGACGGTGCTGAGCGGCACTGCCTCGCAGATGGAAAAACTGGCCAAGGGCATCGAAGAAGCCCACGCTGCCGCGCCCAACCGCTGGTACCAGGCAGCCAAGATCGAAGACATCACGCCGCCGGGCGACGATCAACGGAAAATTTACAAGGTCACCGGCCTGCTGACCAGTTTTTGCATCCGCTACCAGGACAAGAACCGGGGCGACCAGGGCAAGGCGAACCTGGGCGACCCCCTGATCGGCGCCTGCCCCCACATGTTTTAGCGCAGGGGCGTCTACTTGAGCAGGCCGGCCAGCTCGACCGCCGTCTTGACCTGCATCTTGTCGAAAATATGCGCGCGGTGCACTTCCACCGTGCGCATGCTGATGCCCAGTTCATCGGCCACCACCTTGTTGAGCTTGCCCGCCAGGATCAGGTCGAGCACTTCCCGTTCGCGCGCCGACAGCGAAGCCAGGCGCAATTGCACGGCCGCGCCCGCACCCGCCTGGCGCGACTGGGCCAGCGCTTCTTCCACCCGGTCCATCAGCTGGTTGTCGTTGAAGGGCTTTTCGAAGAAATCGAAGGCGCCCCGTTTGAGGGTGTCGACCGCCATCGGCACGTCGCCATGGCCGGTGAGGAAAATGACGGGCATGCGGCGCGTGAGGTCGCGCGCGGCCAGTTGGTCGAACACGGCCACGCCGTTCAGCTCGGGCATGCGCACGTCGAGCAGCACGCAGTCGCCGTCGGCGTCGAAGCGCTCGGCGGCCTGTTCGAGGAACTGGTGGGCGCTGGCGTAACCGCGCGCCTGGATGCCGCGCGACTGGGCCAGCCAGGCGAGGGCGTCACGGATGACGTCCTCGTCGTCGACGATATGCAGCATGGCTTGTTGTCTCCGTACCTAATAGTTATGCAGCAATTTTAGCCTACCCCTGCGCCGACAGGGCAAAGCGGAAGCGGGTACCGCCGCCCGGGTTGTCGCAATGGGTGAGCGTGCCGCCATGAAATTCAATGGCTGTGCGGCAAATCGACAAGCCCATGCCCATGCCCTCGGCCTTGGTGGAAAAGAACGATGAAAACAGCCGCTCGGCCACTTCCGGCGCGATGCCGTGGCCCTGGTCGATCACCGACACCACCACCTGGCCGGCCTCGACGGCGCCGGTGATTTTCAGGACCCGCCGCTCGGGCGCCACGTCCTGCATCGCCTCGATGCCATTGCGCGTTAAATTCAATAGCACCTGTTCGAGCAGCATGCGGTCGGCGCTGACGGCGGGCAGGCTGGCGGGGATGTCGTTGTGGATGCTGACGAAGTGCTTGCTGGCCTGCATTTCGATCAGGGTGGCGATGCCTTCGACCAGCGTGTGCATGCGCACCACCTGGCGCTGCGGCTCCCGTTTTTTGACGAACTCGTGCACGCTGCGGATGATCTGGCCGGCCCGCCGCGCTTGCGTGCTGGCCTGCTCCAGGGCCGGCTTGAGCAAGGCCGCGTCGACCCCCGTGTGCTGGTCGGTGGCCCGCTGCAGCAGGTTCAGCGCGCCCGTCGTGTAGCTGGAAATGGCCGCCAGCGGTTGATTGAGTTCGTGCGCCAGCATCGACGAAATTTCGCCCATGGTCGCCAGGCGGGCGCTGGCATTGAGTTTTTCCTGTTGCTGGCGCGCCAGCTCCTCGGCGTTCTTGCGTTCGGAAATGTCCAGGATGGACCCCATCCAGCCCGTCTGGCGGCCGTCGCTGTCGACCAGCGGCGCCTCGAAAATGAGCACGGGAATGCGGACCCCGTCGGAGCGCTGAAAAATCGTTTCGAACTGGGGCGTGACGTTGCCGGCCAGGACGGCGGCGAAGCGCTGCTGGTACTCGGCCATCGCTTCCGGCGCCCAGTAGGCCATCGGCGGCGCCTTGCCCACCAGTTCCTCGCGCGGCAGGCCGACGATCTGGCAGAAGGCCGGGTTGACGTAGGTGACGCGCCCTTCCAGGTCGCGCGCGCGCAAACCCGTCACCAGCGAATTTTCCATTGCCGTGCGAAACGCCATCTGCTGGCGCAGCGCCCCTTCGGCGAGCAGCCGGCGCGCAATGTGGCGCCACAGCGCCGCCAGCGAGGCCAACAAGCCCAGCCCCAGCACGATGACCGAGCCCACCAGCAGATTGGGCAGCAGGCGCGGCGGCCCCTTGACGCTGTCCGTCGACAGCGTCATCGAGGTGCCCGGCAGGTCCAGCGCGCGCTTGTGCGTGTACACCCCGCGCCCGGGACCGGCCGCCACGCGACGCGCCAGCAGGCGGTCGTCGCGGTCGATCAGGCTGATGGCGTTGTCCTGGGCGAACCACCAGGGCACGGTTTCATCGAGCAGGGTCTTGAGGTCGTAGGTGGCGACCAGGCTGCCCGCATAGTGACCGCCACGGTACAGCGGCGCATAAAAATCGACCACCGCGGGGCCGCCGGCGGCGCCCTTGTACGGCTCGCTGTAACGGCCCTTGCGGGTGGCGCGCGCGTAGTCCCAGGCATTGCGCGAGACCGTCGGCAAGGTCGCCGCGCCGGTCGGACCGGCCGGGTCGGCGCCCCGCTCGGCCAGCACCGCGTCGTTGGCATCGAGCCAGCGGATGCGGCGCAGTTCGTGGCCGTTGTTGATCAACTGGGCCAGCCGTAGCTGCACGGTGGCGGTGGCCACTGGCTGGCTCACCAGTTCGCTGCCCAGGCCCACCAGCGCCTCCTCGCTACGGTTGAACTCGAAGCGTAGCGATTGCTCGACCCACAAGGTGTCGGCAATCAATTGCTCCTGTCGCTCGTTGCTTTCCATCTCGCGCGCCTGCCAGGGCAGCCACACCAGCACGGCAATGAACAGCAGCACCAGCATGGCGGGCAGCAGGAAGCGCAGCGGCCAGCGCAGTTGCGGTGGCAGCAGGTGACGGCGGACCCGGATCAACAGTTTTTGCATGGCGCAGCGTTCAGGGTTTCGTGGTGCTTGTCAAGATGCCGTTCGCATTAAGTGTTGCTTTTTATCTACTGTGGAAAACCCTCATAGCACGTCTTGCGCAAGCATTGCAGACTCACGCAAAAGACCTTACACATAAGAATTTAAATTCACAAGGAGACAGCATGAAAATTCGCTTCCTGGTCGCCGCCCTGGCCGCCACCGTCAGCTTCGGCGCCTTTGCCCAAGCCCCCATCGTCATCAAGTTCAGCCACGTGGTCGCCACCGACACGCCGAAAGGCCAGGCTGCCGAGCGCTTCAAGGCGCTGGCCGAGAAAAACACGGGCGGTCGCGTCAAGGTCGAAGTCTACCCGAACAGCCAGTTGTACAAGGACAAGGAAGAACTGGAAGCGCTGCAACTGGGCGCCGTGCAAATGCTGGCGCCGTCGCTGGCCAAGTTCGGTCCGCTGGGCGTGAAAGAGTTCGAAGTATTCGATCTGCCGTATATTTTCCCCAGCAAGCAGGGCCTGTACGCCGTCACCGAAGGCCCGATCGGCAAGCAGATGCTGCAAAAGCTCGAGCCGAAGGGCATCACCGGCCTGGCGTACTGGGACAACGGTTTCAAGGTCATGTCGTCGAACAAGAAGATGAACATCCCGGCCGACTTCAAGGGCATGAAAATGCGCATCCAGGCCTCGAAAGTGCTCGACGCGCAAATGCGCGCGCTGGGCGCGAACCCGCAGGTGCTGGCCTTCTCGGAAGTCTACCAGGCGCTGCAAACGGGCGTGGTCGACGGCACCGAGAACCCGCCATCGAACCTGTACACCCAGAAAATGCACGAAGTGCAAAAATTTGTGGCGAACTCGAACCATGGCTACCTGGGCTATGCGGTGATTGTCAACAAGAAATTCTGGGACGGCTTGCCGGCCGATATCCGCACCCAGCTGTCGAAGGCGATGGCCGACGCCACCACGTTTGAAAAAGCCATTGCCCAGCGCGACAATGACCTGGCGATGGCGGCGATCAAGAAAACCGGCAAGACCCAGGTCTACGACCTGACGGCGGCCGAACAGGCGGCGTGGCGCACGGCCCTGCTGCCCGTGCACAAGGAAATGGAAGGGCGCATCGGCAAGGATCTGATCGGCGCCATCAGCAAGGAAGCGGCGAAATAAGCCCGCTGCGCGGCGCGCCTGCGCCGCGCTGACCCCCGCTCGGGCGGGGGTGTTTTTCGGCGCCGGGTTCCCGCCCGGCGCCGCTCAGTCGGCGCCAGCCCCCCCAGCGGGTCGGCGCTCCGTGGGCGCGCGCGCGCCTGTTCTCTGAAAGACCTTATGAAATTCCTCGATCGACTCGAAGAATGGATCATTGCGACCCTGATGGGCGCGGCGACCTTCATCATTTTCCTGGCGGTGGTGCACCGCTATCTGTCCGGCTTGCCGATTCCCGGTTTGCAGGATGCGCTCATCCAGATCAATACCAGCTGGGCCCAGGAGTTGTGCATCTATATGTTCGTGTGGATGGCCAAGTTCGGCGCCGCCTACGGCGTGCGGACCGGCATCCACGTGGGCATCGACGTCCTGATTAACCGCCTGAGCCCGCCATGGCGCGCCAAGTTCGTCAGCTTCGGCCTGATCGCCGGCGCCACCTTCACCGGCATCGTCGGTACCCTGGGCGCCCTGTTCGTGGCGCGCATGGCCGACACGGGCCAGACCTCGGCCGACCTGGAAATCCCCATGTGGATCATCTATATGGCGGTGCCGCTGGGCTCCTACCTGATGTGTTTCCGATTCCTGCAAGTGCTCGTGCATTTCCTGCGCACGGGTGACTTGCCCAAGCATGACCATTCGTTCGTCGAAGGCCTCGACGAGGAAGTTGCCAACGTCAAGGGAGGGCAGAAATGAATGCCGCCATTATTTTCATCCTGCTGCTGCTGCTCATGCTCACGGGCATGCCCATTTCCATTTCGCTGGGCCTGACCGTTCTCACCTTCATGTTTACCATGACCAGCGTGCCGATCGAATCGGTGGCGCTCAAACTGTTTACGGGCATTGAAAAGTTCGAGATCATGGCGATCCCGTTCTTCATCCTTGCGGGTAATTTCCTCACGCACGGTGGCGTCGCCCGGCGCATGATCAATTTCGCCACCTCGATGGTGGGCCACTTCCACGGCGGCCTGGCGCTGGCCGGCGTGTTTGCCTGCGCCCTGTTTGCCGCCGTCTCCGGTTCGAGCCCCGCCACCGTGGTGGCGATCGGCTCGATCATCCTGCCGGCCATGATCAAGCAGGGCTACCCGCCCCGCTTCGGCGCCGGCGTCATCACCACCTCGGGCGCGCTGGGCATCCTGATTCCGCCGTCGATCGTGATGGTGATGTATTCGGTTACCACCAATACCTCGGTGGGCCAGCTGTTCATGGCCGGCGTGGTGCCGGGCCTGATGCTGGCCTTCCTGCTGGGCTTGACCACCTGGTTCCTGGCGAAGAAACACAACTACCCGCGCATGGTCAAGGCCACCTGGCTTGAGCGCTGGGTGGCGTTTCGCCGCAGCGCCTGGGGCCTGCTGCTGATCGTCATCGTGATGGGCGGGATTTATTCGGGCGCCTTCACGCCCACCGAAGCGGCGGCGATGGCGGCCGTGTACGCCTTCATCATTTCCGTGTTCGTCTACAAGGACTTGAAGCTCAAGCAAGTGGCCAAGGTACTGCTGGACTCGGCGGCGATGTCGGCCATGCTGCTCTACATCATCACCAACGCCGTGCTGTTTTCTTTCCTCATGACCAGCGAAAACATCCCGCAGGGCATGGCCGACTGGATTTCCAACCAGGGCCTGGGCGTGGTCGGCTTCCTGCTGGTGGTCAACATCCTGCTGCTCATCGCCGGCAACTTCATGGAGCCGTCGTCGATCGTGCTGATCATGGCACCGATCCTGTTCCCGGTGGCGATGAAACTGGGCATCGATCCGGTCCACTTCGGTATCCTGATCGTCGTCAACATGGAGGTCGGCATGTGCCATCCACCGGTGGGCCTGAACCTGTACGTGGCGTCCGGCATCACCAAGATGGGCATCTCGGAGCTGACGGTGGCGGTCATGCCGTGGCTGTTCACCATGCTCGGTTTCCTGGTGCTCATCACTTACGTACCACAGATTTCACTGTGGTTGCCGAATTTGATCTACAAGTAAAAATAAACCAAGGACCGTGCTAAAAAAACCACGCTGTTCATGAAATATTTGCGTTATGATTGCTCCGCTTTACAGGCACCACAATGGTGCGGTGCAAGATAACGAATACAGATTTTGGGGAGTAGTGATAAAAGCACGGTAGTCCATACCGGAGAAATATCGAGGAGACCCACGTTTTACAGAATGTCGTTGGCATTGACCAAACGGCCGGGAACGTGACCACACTTAGAACGCACCGCAGGGTGCGTTTTTTTTCGCCATTTTTTCTTCGCTGCTTCGTCGCTGCACAGCGGCCGCCGCCCTTTTTTCGGCGCGCCGATGCGCTACACTCGATACCATGCACGCTTCCTCCGCCCCCACCCGTCCACCCGCGCCTGCCAGCGCCCTGTTCAGCGCGATCGTCGAGGCGCCGTTCGGTGCCATCGGCATTCGCACCGCTGCGGAGCAGGTGTGCGAACTGGTCTATCTGCCGCCCCATTTTGGTGCGCAGGACGCCGTCGACGCCACCGCCGAACGTGCCGCGGGACAGGTGGCGCGCTACCTGGCGGACGCCGATTTCACCTTTGACTTGCCGCTGGCCGCCGTCGGCAGCGCCTTCCAGCAGCGCGTCTGGGCCGCCATCAGCGCCATTCCCCGTGGCAGCGTGCGCACCTACGGCCAGGTGGCCCGCGCCATCGGCTCGGCGCCGCGGGCGGTGGGCCAGGCCTGCGGCGCCAACTGGTTTCCCCTACTCATACCGTGCCACCGCGTCACCGCCGCCGCCGGCCTGGGCGGCTTTGCCCAGCACGACGACGAGCACGGTTTTCACCTGGGCGTGAAACGCTGGCTGCTCACCCACGAAGGCGCCGCGGCGGGCGGCACGCCATGGCAGCAGCAGGCCATGTGGCCGTGAGCGCGCCCGCCACCGTGGCCGCCGCGCCTGCCGAGTTGCCCGCCTCGGCGGCCAACCTGGCCCTGATCGATGCCTTCTGCGACACCGTCTGGCTCGAGCAGGGCTTGGCCAGGGCCTCGCTGGAAGCCTACCGCCGCGACCTGCGCCTGTTCGCCCGCTGGCTGGCCGTGCGCCGGCCCGCCTGCGCCACCTTGCTGCAGGTGGGCGCGCACGACCTGACGGCGTACTTTGCCGAGCGCCACGCCGAATCGAAACCCAGTTCGGCCAACCGCCGCCTGTCGGTCCTCAAGCGTTTCTATCAACTGGCCCTGCGCAACCATCAAGTTGCCACCGACCCCTGCCTGAACATGGCCTCCGCCCGGCAGCCCCAGCGCTTCGTGCACACGCTGACGGAGGGCCAGGTGGAGGCCCTGCTGGGCGCCCCCGACGTGACGACGCCCTTGGGCTTGCGCGAGCGCACGATGCTCGAACTGATGTATGCCAGCGGGCTGCGGGTGTCGGAACTGGTGGGCCTGAAACTGGTCGAACTGAGTTTGAACGATGGCGTGTTGCGGGTGACGGGCAAGGGCAGCAAGACGCGCCTGGTGCCGTTCGGCCACGAGGCGCGCGTGTGGATCGGGCGCTACCTGGCCGAGGCGCGCGGGCGCATTCTCGACGGCCAGATCGACGACGCCCTGTTTGTCACGGCGCGGGGAGGGGCCATGACGCGGCAAATGTTTTGGGTGCTCATTAAAAAACACGCGGCCCGCGCCGACATCGCCGGGCCCCTGTCGCCGCACACCTTGCGCCATGCGTTTGCCACCCATTTGCTCAACCATGGCGCCGATTTGCGGGTCGTGCAACTGCTGCTCGGGCATGCCGATATTTCAACTACCCAAATTTACACCCACGTGGCGCGCGAGCGCCTCAAGCACTTGCACTCCCAGCATCACCCACGTGCATAGGCAATTCAAATGCGGCGCGCATAATGCGTCATAATGGCGGCATATCCAGTTCAATTCAGACAATAGAGGTGATCCATGGCGAAAACAAATTTTTCGTACGAAAAGCGGCAGCGCGAGCTGGAAAAAAAGAAGAAAGCCGATGAAAAGGCCAAACGCAAGGCCGAGGCCAAATCGCATCCGAATCCGGGCGCTGACAACGAGCCCGACGAAGGCGCCGACGATGACGTCGTCGAGCACGACGGCGACGTCGAGCGCGCTTCGCCGCAGGAAGAAAGCCCCATGTAATCAGCCCGCCCAGGGCCAGCAAAAAAAACGGGCCCCGGCATTGCTGCCGGGGCCCGTTTTGCATGGCGCCCTGATTGCTCAGGCCGCTTCAGCCACATCCTTCGCGCCCGCCGACGCCAGCCCCGCTTCGGCCGGGGCGCCGCGCTTGAACCAGCGCACGGCGCGCTTGCCCAGGTTGTCCAGGTAGGTGTACGCCACCGGCACCACCACCAGCGTCAGCAAGGTCGAGGTGATCACCCCGCCGATCACCGCGCGGCCCATCGGCGCCTGCTGTTCGCCGCCATCGCCCATGCCGATCGCCATCGGCAGCATGCCGAAAATCATCGCCAGCGTCGTCATCAGGATCGGCCGCAGGCGTACCTGGCCCGCTTCCATGATGGCCGTGAACTGGTCCTTGCCGTCGCGCTGGGCGTGGTTGGTGAAGTCGACCAGCAAGATGGCGTTCTTGGTCACCAGCCCCATCAGCATGACGATGCCGATCACCGAGAAAATATTCAAGGTCGAGCCCGTCACCAGCAGGGCGGCAACCACGCCCACCATCGACAGCGGCAGCGACACCATGATCGCCACCGGCTGCAGGAAGCTGCCGAACTGCGAGGCCAGCACCAGGTAAATGAAGATCACCGCGATGGCCAGCGCGGCGACGAAACCGCCCATGGTTTCGGCCATGCGCTCGGCTTCGCCACCGACGTCGAAGCGCACCCCGACCGGCAGGGCGATGGCCTTGATGGCCTTCTGCACGTCGCCATTGACGTCGCCATTGGGCCGGCCTTCCACGCCGGCATAGATCGCCACGCGGCGCTCGAGGGCCTGGCGCTTGAGCACTTGCGGGCTGGTCGAAGGGACGAACTCGACCACCTGGCGCAGCGGCACCATCACCGGGTTGCCGGCCGCGTCGCGCTTGCTCGAGGCCACCGACAGGTCGCCCAGGTCGGTGATCTTCTGGCGCCCGCTTTTCGGCAACTGCACATTGACATCGTAGTTCTGGCCGTCCGGCGCCAGCCAGCGGCTGATCTGGTCGCCGGCGACGAAGGGCCGCAGGGCGCTGCCGATCTGTTGCACGGACAAGCCCAGGTCGCTGGCGAGCTCGTTGTTGATTTTTAAGATGGTGGCCGGGTTGGCCCCTTCCTGGCTGTACTCGACATCCTTGACGCCCTTGATGGTGCGCATCTTGTCCATCAGCTGGTGGGCGACGGCGTCGAGCTTCGATTCGTCCTGGCCCAGGATGGCGATGAAGATGGGGCGGTTGCCCACCGAAGTGGTGATGCCGGCGATCGATTCGAGCCGTTCGCGGATCGCCCCTTCGAGCGCCTTCTGCGAGCGCCGCTTGACGTGCTTGAGGTCGGCCAGCTTGAGGTTCATCTGGGCGGTGTTGCGGCCGTCATAGGTGCCGGCGGTGGTGGAAATGGTGTCGATTTCCTTGCCGAATTCCTTCAGCGCCATCGTCATCTGCTCGACCTTTTGCGCCGTGTACTCGAGGCTCGAGCCAACCGGGGTTTTAAAGCGCAGCTGGATGTAGCCGTTGTCCGTCTCCGGGAACATTTCGCCGCCCACCAGCGGGATCAGGGCAATGCTGCCGACAAACAGGGACAGCGCCAGCGCCAGCGTACACTTGCGCCAGCGCAGGGCCAGCGCCAGCACCTTGCCGTACCAGACGTGCACGCGGTCGATACCATGCTCGATGCGCTCCATCAGGCGGCCCAGCCACGGCACGTATTTAAAACGGTCCTGGACGGGGTCGGGCCACACCGACGAGAGCATCGGGTCGAGCGTAAAACTGACGAACAGCGACACCAGCACGGCGACGGCGACGGTAATGCCGAACTGCATGAAGAAGCGGCCGATGATCCCCTGCATGTAGGCGATCGGCACGAACACGGCGACGATGGCAAACGTGGTGGCCATCACCGCCAGGCCGATTTCATTGGTGCCGTCGAAGGCCGCGCGCAGATGGCTCTTGCCCATGTTCAGGTGGCGCACGATGTTTTCACGGACCACGATGGCGTCGTCGATCAGCAAGCCGATGCACAGCGACAGCGCCATCAGGGTGAGGAAATTGAGCGTGAAGCCGAACGCCTTCATGGCGATAAAACTGGCCAGCACGGAAATCGGCAGGGTCAGGCCGGTGATGATGGTGCTGCGCCACGAGTGCAGGAACAGGAACACGATGATCATCGTCAGCACGGCGCCTTCGATGATGGTTTCTTTCACGTTGTCGAGCTGGCTCTTGACGCGTTCGGCCTGGTTTTCCATCACCCGCAACTGGTAGTCGCTGCCGAATTCCGTTTGCATGCGGGCGGCCGCCTTGGCCAGGTTGGTGCCCACTTCGACGACGTTGGCGCCTTGCACCTTGGTCACTTCGATGGAAATGGCGCGCCGGCCATTGACGCGCGAGACCGAGGTTTCTTCCTGCTCGCCATCGACGATGGTGGCGACCTGCTCCAGGTAGACGGGGCCGGAGGCGCGGCGGGCGACGATGATGCGATTGAAATCGCGGGCCGACTTCATGCGCCCCTCGATGCGCACCAGTTGCTCGCTGCCGCCGAAGCTGATGTTGCCGGCTGGCATATTGGTATTGGTCGCCTGGATCGCGCGCAGCACTTCATCGACGCCGATGTTCTGGCTGTGCAGTTGCTCGGGCTTCAGGTGGACCAGGATCTGGCGGTTGGTCTTGCCATTGATGCGCACCTGGCCCACCCCGGCCACGCCCTGCAGGCGCTTGGTGATGACCTGCTCGGTCAGGGTCGACATCTCGCGCAGGTCGCGCGTGTCGGACATCAAGGTCATCTCGACGATGGGCTGCTCGTTGTCGCCCTCGGCCCGCACGACCAGCGGTTCCTTGGCGTCTTTCGGGAAGCCGGGGCGCACGCGGCCGATGTTGTCACGCACCTCCTGCATGGCCTTGTCGATGTTGGTACTGAGCTGGAACTCGAGGCTGATCCCGGCCCGGCCTTCCCACGAATTGCTGCGGATCGACTTGATGCCGCTGACGGAATTGATGGCGTCTTCCAGCGGCCGGGTGATATCGTTTTCCACCTGCTCGGGCGAGGCGCCCGGGTACTGGACTTCAACCCAGGCATACGGAATTTCCACGCTGGGCATGCTCTCGAGCGGCAGCGAGCGGTATGAAAACAGGCCCAGCACCATCAGGCCGACCATGACCATGGTGGCGAACACCGGGTTGTTGATACTGGTTTTGGTGATCCACATGGCTTATCCCTTGGCGGCGGCGGCGGCGGGGGCGGGCGGGGCGGCGCCCACGCGCACCTTCTGGCCCGGCTTGACGGCGTCGAGGCGGGCGACGATCACGGTGGCGCCTTCCTGCAAGCCGGACTTCACTTCGGCCACGCCGTCGTCGTCGTTGCGCAGGCCCAGGCTGACGCGCTGCGCCACCACCTGGCCATCGACGATGGCGTAGACCACCGCGTCTCCCTTGAGCTCGCGCATGGCCGCCAGCGGCACCAGCGGCGCGGCGGCTGATTTCTCGGTGGTGATGGCGCCCTTGGCGAACATGCCGCCGCGCAGCGCGGCGTCGCTGTTGTCGACGCTGATATACACCACCATCGAGCGCGATCCCGCCTCCGTGGTGGGGCTGATGCGGGCGACCTTGCCGACAAAATCGCGGCGGGCAAAGCCGTCGACCTTGAAGCGCACTTCCTGGCCGATTTTGACGCGCGGCACTTCCGACGCCGGCACCGACGCTTCCAGGTTCAGCAGGCGCAGGTTGACGATGGTGGCCACCGGCATGTCCGGCGCCAGTTTTTCGCCCGCCTGCACGTGGCGCTTGCTGATGACGCCGGCCAGCGGGGCGCGGATGACGGTGTCGGCCAGGGCGATGCGCGCCATGTCGAGCTGGGCGCGGGCGGCGGCCAGGCTCGCCTGCGCCAGTTCCACGCTGTTCTGGGTATTGTCGACCGACGATTGCGAGATGTAATTCTGTTTGAGCAAAGCCTGGCTGTTGGCGTTGTTCTTGGTCGCCAGCGACACGCGCGCAGTGGCCTCGTCATACGCCGCCTGCATCTGCGCCACGCGGGCGCGCTGGTCGGCGGCGTCGAGGCGGGCGATGACTTGTCCGGCCGCCACGGCGGTGCCCTCCTGCAAGGTGGTGTCGAGCACCACCCCCGACACCTTCGCCTTGACGGTGGCCTGCTCGGATGGCGCCAGCGCCCCCGCCAGGGGCAGGTTCAGGCGCAGTTCGCGGCTGGCGATGGTGGCCACGTCCCCTTTCGAGAGCTCGTACACGGCCACTTTCGGCCCGTCCTTGGCGGCGGCATCGGGCGCCGGGGCGGCGGCGCCCCGTGCGCGCATGAAGTACCAGGCGCCGCCGGCCAGCAGCACGATGAGCAGCAGGGCCAGGGCCTTTTTCCAGGGGCGCCGGGGTGCGGTGGTCGGCGCTGTGGCCAGGGGCAGGGTCTCGATTTTCATGGGCGCCTTTTGTCAGGGGTGAATCGGTTTTTCTTGCGGTTGGCGGCAAGCAGTGCAGTGCTCGGGGCGCTTGTGCTCCGTCTCTTGCGAGATGGAGCGGGAGGCGCATGGTGGCACTATAGGAAAACACAACAGGACCGGCCAGCGCCGTGCGACAGGTGGGCGATTGGCGCCGATGAACTGCGCAAAAACGCGACGAAACGCCGGCCCGGGCCGATGGATGACTGACGAACTCCTTTGACAGCGCACAAGCGCGTCGCCACCGCGCCGACCCACAATGCATGCTCAGACGGACGGGCCATCACAGTGTGCGAGGTAGCAGTGGCAGAAGACATCACCCCTTTTATTCCCGGTAACGACCCCGATGGCGCCGGACTGGCCGCGCTCGACTTCCTGTACCGCTTCGTCGCCGCGGTCGAACTCACCCCCAACGTGGCCGTCCACAGTTGTGACCGCGATGGCACCATCCGCTATTGGAACAAAAGTTGCGAAACCCTGTTCGGGGTGCCCGCCCGGCAGGCGCTGGGGCAACGCCTGACCACGGTGGTGCCGCACCCGGGCCACGCAGACGAATTTGCCGCCCTCATCACCCACGTGTGGGACAGCGGCGAGGTGCCGCCGCCGCGCGACTGGCTGATCAAGCGTGCCGACGGCGGCGAGCGCTGGGTGTATTCAAGCCACTACGCCATCAGCCGCGACGGCTTTAGCCGCCAGGTGCTGTGCATGGAAATCGACGTCACCGCGCGCAAGGTCGACGAACAAAGCCTGCGCCGCGAGGGCGCCAATTTTCGCCAGCTGTTCGAGCGTTCGACCGACGCCATTGTGCTGTTAAAAGGCAATGCGATCATCGACGTCAACCCGGCCGCCCTGCGCCTGTTCGGCTGTCCCGCCCGCGACAGCATGGTGGGCCACGAGTTCCTCGAGTTTTCGCCGGAGCGCCAGCCGGGCGGCGAATCGTCGATGCTGCGCGACGCCGACCTGGCCGGCCGCGCCTATGTCGAGGGCAACGAACGCTACGAGTGGCAGTACCGGCGCTGCAACGGCACGTCCTTCCATGCTGACGTACTGCTCACTTCGCTCGCACTCGATCACGAGCAACTGGCCTACGCCGTCATCCGCGATATTTCCGACCGCCGCGCTGCCCAGCAAACGCTGCAAATGGCGGCGCAGGTGTTCGACAAGAGCCGCGACGCCATCCTCATCATCGACCGCGACCACCATGTGCTGGCGGTCAATCAGGCGTTCACCGAGATCACCGGCTATGCCGCCGACGCCGTCATTGGCCGCGAAGTACCGCATTGGCAAAATGGTCCCCACGACCCGGCCTTCTACCAGCAAATCTGGGACTACCTGGTCGACCACGACCACTGGGAGGGTGAAATTTTCGGCGAACGGGCCAACCACGACATTTATCCCGTGCACGTGGCGCTCACCGCCATCCGCCGCGCCGACGGCGCCGTCGACAGCTATATCGCCATCCTCAGCGACATCACCCACCGCCGCCAGGCCGAGGAGCACACGCGCCACCTGGCCGAACACGACTTTCTCACTGACCTGCCCAACCGCGTGCTGTTTCTCGACCGCCTGCACCAGGCGCTGGCTACGGCACGCCGCCGGCGCACCCTGGTGGCCCTGATGTTCATCGACCTCGACCGTTTTAAACAGGTCAACGACAGCCTGGGCCACCAGGCCGGCGACGTCGTCCTCAAGGAGCTGGCGCTGCGCATGACGCGCTGCGTGCGCACCGTCGATACCGTCAGCCGCCACGGCGGCGACGAGTTCGTCATCATCCTGGCCGATATCCGCGGCGCCGACCAGGCCGCGCACGTGGCCGCCACGCTGATGCAGGCGCTGGCGCAGCCCATGACGATCAGCCACGCGGCGCCGGGCCAGGCCCAGGGCGAACCCGCTGGCCAGATCGAGGGCCAGACCGGCGCCGCCCGGCGCGAGGACCAGGTGATGCTGTCCGCCTCGATCGGTATCGCCATGTTCCCCGGCGACGGCGACGACGCCGACACCTTGCTGCAACACGCCGATGTGGCCATGTACCACGCCAAGCAAGCCGGCCGCAACGCCCTGCAGTTTTTCAGCCCCGAAATGAACGCCCACGTCATCGAGCGGGTGGACATGGAAAATCGTTTGCGCCAGGCGCTGGCGGCGCATGAATTCATCCTCGAGTACCAGCCGGAAATCGACATCGCCAGCGGCCGCACCACCGGCGTCGAAGCGCTGATCCGCTGGCGCCACCCGCAGCGGGGCGTGCTCCATCCCGAGCACTTCATGCCCGTGGCCGAGGCCAGCGGCCTGATCGTGCCGATCGGCGAATGGGTGCTGCGCGAAGCGTGCCGCCAAGGCCGCGTGTGGCGCGACCATGGCTTTCCCGTGGTGGTGGCGGTGAACCTGTCGCGCGCGCAGTTCGTGCACGCGCAACTGATGGGCTTTGTCGACGCTGCGCTGGCGCAATCGGGGCTGGCCGCCCAGTACCTCGACCTGGAAATCACCGAGGCCGTGTTCATGGACCCGGAGCCGGCCACCATTGCCACCATCGATGCGTTGCGCCGGCGCGGCGTGCAACTGACGGTGGACGACTTCGGCACCGGTTACTCAAGCCTGTCGAGCCTGCGCCGCTTTCCCTTGTCGAAACTGAAAATCGACCGCAGCTTTATCGACGACCTGATGCGCGGCCCCGTCGAGCGCTCCGTCATCCCCGCCATCATCGCGGTGGCCCGCAGCCTCAAGTTACGGGTGATCGCCGAAGGGGTCGAACACGAAACCCAGTTGCGCTACCTGGCCGAGCAGGGCTGTGACGCCTACCAGGGCTTCTATGCCAGCGCCGCTTCCAGCACGCCCGACCTCAGCGGCCCACATCGATGAGCCTGGCGGCGACATCGAACAGGCGGATGCGCGTGAGCACCTGGCCGTGGTCGGACGCTTCGGGCACGCCCAGCACCAGGTGGTCATTCAGATAAATCACGTCGACCACCTCACCAATCGCGTTCGGCAGGGCGGCATTGAAGTCCTCTGACACGAGGATATGGTCGATGGTGGTGTACTGGCCATCGTGCATGCTGGAAAAGCCCATGTGGCTGAGGTAGTCGGGCCGCCGCTGCACCTGGTAGGCGTCGAACAGGCGCTCGCCCAGCGGGGCGCCGGCGCCGATGACGATGCCGGTGGTGACGGCATCGGCCACATCGTTGAAGTCGCCCAGCACCACGCGAGGCCGGCCGCTGGCGCGCTGCAGATTGCTGAGCAAGACGCGCAGCGCCACCGCCTCGGTGCCGCGCCGCACCAGCGAGCGCAGGCAGGCGAGCGCGTACAGCAGCGAGTCTTCGCTGGTGTCGCCGGTGCGGTAATCGGGCCGCTTGCTTTTCAGGTGCACCACCAGCACGTCGATGGTCAAGTCGGGCGTGACGGCCACCTGGGCGTGCAGCACGGGACGGGCAAAGCGGTCGGCGTCGCGGCTGCCGGCCGGCATGGCCACGCCGGCGGGAAAGGTGGGATAGCACAGGGCGGCGGCGGCCAGCGGCAGGCGCGAGACGAGCGCGACGGCCGGGGTGGGGCGGTCGCTGTCGGGGTCGCTGTCAAAGCCGACGTGGTGGGCTTCGCGGTACTTGCTGGTGCGCGAGAGCACCAGCTTGAGTATGTCCTGGGAAAAGATTTCCTGAAAACCAATGACGTCGGCATCGAGCAGATCGATCTGTCGTGCCGTCCAGTTGATTTTCGCTTCGAACTGGGCCTCGGTGCATGGCTCGAGATTGTCGTACAGCTTCGCACCGATGGGTCCCAGGTTCAACAGGTTAAAGGTGGCAAAGCGAATTTCCTGCTGCATAATAGAAACTCCTCAATGAACGAACAGCGTATCACGCATGGCCAAAAAAGAGCATATCTCCGAGACACCCGCCACCGCCTTTCTGCGCAAGCACGCCGTGGTGTTTGGCGAGCATCCCTACGCCTACGAGGACAAGGGCGGCACCAGCGTGTCGGCGCGCGAACTGGGCGTCGACGAGCACGCCGTCGTCAAGACGCTGGTGATGGAGGACGACGCGGCCAAGCCCCTGATCGTGCTGATGCACGGCGACTGCAAGGTGTCGACCAAGGAACTGGCACGCCAGATTGGCTGCAAGAAAATCGAGCCGTGCAAACCGGAAGTGGCGAACCGCCACACGGGCTTCCTGGTGGGCGGCACCAGCCCCTTCGGCACGAGGAAATTGTTACCCGTGTATGTGGAGCGCAGCATCCTTGATTTGCCAACGATATATATCAATGGCGGCCGGCGCGGCTACCTGGTCAGCCTGGCCCCGGCCGAACTGTGCCGCCTGCTCGACGTCCGCCCCGTCGAAGTGGCCCTGAGCGAGCGCTGAGCGGGACGATCGTTTGGCGCTTGGTGCCGGTCCCGGCAGGCACGCCGTAACGCTCGACCATGCCGCTGGCGCACAGTCGGCTCGCGTGGGCGTGCCGCGCTCAGGCCGGGGTCGGACCCTTGCAGGGCAACTCGATCGTCACGCACAGACCGCCGCCGATGCGGTTCCTGGCTCCCAGCACGCCGCCGTGGGCGGCGATCACGCGCTGGGCGATGGCCAGGCCCAGGCCATGGCCGTCGACATTGTTGGAGCTGGGATCGGAGCGGAAAAACGGCTGGAAGATGGTGGCCAGGTGCGCCTCGGGCACCCCGGGACCCCGGTCGCGCACGCGGATGAAGACGCGGCCGGCCCCGCCCGCGTTCGCCAGCGTTTGCTGCACCTCGATTTCCACCACGCCGCCGGGCGGACTGTACTTGACGCCGTTGCGCACGATGTTTTCAATGCCCCGCCACAGCAGGTCGGGCGAGCCGGTCACCTGGGCCGCCGCGGCGCCGTTGCCGGCGGCGCCGTCGGCCAGGCTGAGGAACTGCACGCGGCGCCCGCTCAGTTCGGCCTCGAAGTCCGCTTCCGTGGCAATCTCGTGGACCAGTTCACCGATCGCCACTTCTTCCAGCGGCGGCAGGTTGATGGCCGAATCGAGGCGGGACAGGGTCAGCAGTTCGCCCACCAGTTTGTCCATGCGATTGCTTTCGCGTTCGATGCGCGCGAGCGAGGAGGCGAGCTTGTCGGGATTCTGGTGCGCCAGGCCTATGGCGGCGTGCAATCTTGCCAGCGGCGAACGCAGTTCGTGCGAGACGTCGTGCAGCAGTCGTTGCTGGTTGTCCATCAAGGCCCACAGCTTGCCGCTCATGCGGTCAAATTCCGGTCCCAATTCGACCAGTTCGTCGCCCTTGCCCGCCTTGCCGTGGGCGAAGCGGGGCGTCAGGTCGCCCGAGGCGGCGGCGGCGAAGGCGGTGCGCAGGGCGCGGATGGGGCGCGACATGGTCCAGGCCAGGGCCGCGGCGAACACGAAGCTGGCCAGCAGGCCCACCACGATGGTGATGTAGGGAAAGCGCGGGCCGCCGCGGGGGCCGCCGTCCATGCCGGGCAAGGGGCCGCCCTTGAGGGCGCTGGCGGCCAGCACGGGATCGCCACCGCCACCGCCGAACATGGGCGGCGGGCCGACAAAGGCGCGCGCATCGAGGCGCGGGCCAGCGCCGGGAAAACCGCCGCGGCCGGCGCCGTGGATGACGAAGGCCGTCAAGCGCTGGCCGTCCTCGCCCGCGAAATGGCGCACCACCGCGTGCGCCGACGGCGTCCCCAACAGGCTCGTGGCCTGGGCCACCAGGGCCGCGCTGACGGCGCGCGCCTGTAACTGCGTGCCAGCGGCGTCGAGCACCACCAGGCTCGAACCGGCGCCCGTCTGCAGGAAGTCGCGCAAGCCGGTCAGCTTGCCGTATTTGTAGGCGATGGCGGCGGCATCGAGGATGTTGCCGGCGCGGTTGCCCGTGTCGAGCACGGCGGCGCCCTCGCGTGACACGTCCTGGGTCTGGCTGCGCAGCCAGAAGGCGACGCCGACGCCCAGCGAGGCCACCACTTGCGCGAGGAAAATAGCCAGGAAAAATTTCCAGAACAGGCGGCCCATGTCAGTCGCCGATCAACTGGTAGCCCTGCCGGAAGATGGTCAGCAGGCAAGAGCGGCCGTCGGCCAGGGTGCCCAGCTTTTGCCGCAGGCTCGACAGGTGGACGTCGATGTTGCGGTCAAAGCGGGCCAGCGGCCGCCCCAGCGCTTCTTCCGACAGCTCGTTCTTGCTGACGGGGCGGCCGGGATTTCTGGCCAAGACTTCGAGCAGGCTAAATTCGGTGCTGGTCAGTTGCAGCAGCGCGCCGTTCATGCTGGCGCGCCGCGTGGCCGGGATCAGTTCGAGCTTGCCCACCTTGAGCGCCAGCGGTTTGAGGGGATCGGCGGCAGGCGCCTCGGCGCGCCGCAGGATGGCGCGGATGCGCGCTGTCAGTTCGCGCGGCGTGCACGGCTTGGTGACATAGTCGTCGGCGCCCAGTTCCAGTCCCAGGATGCGGTCGGTGTCGTCGCCGCGGCCGGTCAGCATGAGGATGGGCAGGTGGCTGTGTTCGCGCACCCGGCGCAAGGTTTCGATGCCGTTCGTGCCTGGCATCATCACGTCGAGCACGGCGATGGAAAACCCGCCCGCCAGCGCCAGCGCGGTGCCTTTGACGCCGTCATGGGCGGTGCTGACCGAGAAACCTTCCTGGGTCAAGTATTCCTGGAACATTTCCACCAGTTCCACATCGTCGTCGATTAACAGCACCTTTTTCATGGTGCGATCATAACAAAGTGCGCCTGCCGCCGACCTTTGGCAGGCCGATCTTTACACTGATTTACACGGCTTGACGGCGTTTAACGCGGGGCGCCGTCACAATCGTCGCCAAGTTCCCGGATGCCCGTCATGGACGGGCCCGGGGCGCCGTTTCGCGCAAGCGCTCCCGCATTGTTGACTCCACGAGATCCCCCATGACGACATCGCACCATCACAGCCTGGCCGAAGATATTGACGCAATGCTCAAGCTGACCAGCAACCGCCGCCAGTCGATGCGCTGGCTGTTCGCCGGCGCCGCCGCCGCCGCCGCCGTGCCGCTGGTCAGTTGTGGCGGCGGCAGCACCGCCAGCACCGGCACCAGCACCACCACGACCACCAGCACCGGCACCACCGGCACCACCGGCAGCACCGGCACCGGCACCACCGCCAGCAGCGCCACGTGCAGCGTGATCCCCGAAGAAACGGGCGGGCCCTACCCTGCCGACGGCACCAACTCGTCCGTGAGCGGGGTGGCCAACGCCCTGATCCTGGCCGGCATCGTGCGCACCGATATTCGCAGCAGCGTGGCTGGCGCCAGCGGCACCGCGGCGGGCGTGCCGATGACCGTCAAGCTGCAACTGGTCAACGTCAGCGCCAGTTGCGCGTCGCTGGCCGGCGCCGCCGTGTACCTGTGGCATTGCGACCGCGACGGCAATTATTCGCTGTACTCGACGGGCGTGACGAACCAGAATTACCTGCGCGGCGTGCAGGAAGCCGACAGCACGGGCCTGGTCAGCTTCACCACCATCTTTCCCGGCTGCTACGCCGGGCGCATGCCGCACATCCACTTCGAGGTCTATCCCTCGCTGGCCAAGGCCACCAGCGCCGCCAACCGCATCAAGACCTCGCAATTCGGTTTCCCCACCGCCACCCTGACCGAGGCCTACACGGCCACCGGCTACACCGCCAGCGTGCGCAACCTGGCCAATATCAGCTACGCCACCGACAATGTGTTCAGCGACGGCACGGCGCTGCAGATCGCCGCGGTGACGGGCAACATCAGCGAGGGCTACGTCGCCACCTTGCAAGTGGGCGTGAACGCTTGACCGGGCGGGCTGTCTCGAACGGGCCTGGCTGCTTGCTATGATGGCTGGCGACAGGGCCCGTTGATGGTGTATATTCACACCCCGGCGCACCTTGCCGGAGTGATAACAATACCAAGCCGAGAGAGACCATGAACACCCTGATATTCGTCATCGCCGCCTATTTGATCGGCTCGATTTCCTTCGCCGTGGTGATGAGCCGCCTGTTCGGCCTGTCCGACCCCCGCACCTACGGCTCGAAAAACCCGGGCGCCACCAATGTACTGCGCAGCGGTAACAAGAAAGCGGCCATCGCCACCCTGGTCGGCGACGCCGTCAAGGGCTGGTTCGCGGTCTGGCTGGCGCTGCGCCTGGCGCCCCAGTTCGGCGTGGAGGAGGCCGGCATCGCCATGGTGGCGCTGGCCGTGTTCCTGGGCCACCTGTACCCGATCTTTTTCAAGTTTATTGGCGGCAAGGGCGTCGCCACCGCGCTGGGCGTGCTGTTCGGCATCAGCGTCTGGCTGGGCCTGGGCACCCTGGTGACCTGGCTGGTGATCGCCTACGCCTTCCGCTATTCCTCGCTGGCGGCCCTGATCGCGGCCATCTTCGCGCCCTTCTTCTATGGCTTGATGAATGGCGTGGACGCCCTGTTCGTGGCCGTGCTGATCATGAGCGCCCTGCTGGTATGGCGTCACAGCAAGAACATCAGCAATCTGCTGGCCGGCAAGGAAAGCAAGATCGGCAGCAAGGGCACGGCCGCCAAGCCGGGCAAGAAATAAGGCCCCGTCGTGCGCCCCGCTTGAATTTTCCGCACCGCATGCCCATATAGGCGGCTGAACAAAATGGAGAGTGCCATGAGCAAGGAAATGAGGATTGATTTTGTGTCGGACGTGTCGTGCCCGTGGTGCATCATCGGCCTGAAGGCGCTGGAACAGGCGCTGGAAAACGTGGGCGACAGCGTCGACGCCAGCATCCACTTCCAGCCCTTCGAGCTCAATCCGGCGATGGTGCCGGAAGGCGAGGACATCGGCGAGCACATCTTCAACAAGTACGGCGCCGGTCCCGAGCAGCGCGCCCAGAGCACCGAGATGATCCGCGCCCGTGGCGAAGCGCTGGGGTTCGAGTTCGGCAGCCGCGAGCGCATCTACAACACCTTCGACGCCCACCGCCTGCTGCACTGGGCCGAGCTGGAAGGCAAGCAGCACGCACTGAAGATGGCCCTGTTCAGCGCCTACTTCACGGCCGGCGAAAACGTCGGCGCGCACGACGTGCTGGTGCGGCTGGCAGGGCAGGTGGGGCTGGACCAGGCCACCGCGAAGAACATCCTGGTGGGCGACACCTACGGCGTCGAAGTGCGCGAGCGCGAGCAGTTCTTCCAGCGCCACGGCATCAACTCGGTGCCCGCCATCATCATCAACCAGAAACACCTGATTTCCGGCGGCCAGCCGCCGGAAGTGTTCGAGCAAGCCATCCGCAACATCGCTGCGGAAGCGTAAGGCCGCACCATCCTGGTGCAGCGCCCAATCGCGGTGCTGTTCTAACTGTAAATATCACGCCCCGCCGGGCGGCCTGGTGCCGCTTGCCGGGGCGTTGTCGTTTCGCCTCGTTTTTCCTGCTGGCACGCCAATTGCTGATGCTGTGGTATCTGCCGCCGGCGCCCAACGAGGAATTATATGAACGACCATCACAGCACCAGCCGCATCCGCCGCACCATTCTCAAAGCGGGCGCTGGCGCCGGCGCCTCCCTGACGGGACTGGCCAGCGGCGGCGTCTGGGCCGCCGGCTCCGACAAGCCGGAAAAAGAAGAAGTGCGCATCGGCTTCATTCCCCTGACCGACTGCGCCTCCATCGTGATGGCCTCGGTACTGGGCTTCGACAAGAAATACGGCATCAAGATCATTCCCAGCAAGGAATCGTCGTGGGCCAGCGTGCGCGACAAGATGGTCAACGGCGAACTCGACGCCGCCCACGTGCTGTATGGCCTGGTCTACGGCGTGCAGATGGGCATCGGCGGGCCGAAGAAGGACATGGCCGTGCTGATGAACCTGAACCAGAACGGCCAGGCCATCACCCTGTCGAAAAAAATTGCCGACAAGGGCGCCGTCGATGGCGCCTCGCTGGCCAAGCTGATGCAGACTGACAAGCGCGAATATTCCTTCGCCCAGACTTTTCCCACCGGCACCCACGCCATGTGGCTGTATTACTGGCTGGCCAGTTACGGCATCAATCCCATGAAGGATGCCAAGGTGATCACCGTGCCGCCGCCGCAGATGGTGGCCAATATGCGCGTCGGTAACATGGACGGCTTTTGCGTGGGCGAGCCGTGGAACCACCGCGCCATCGTCGACGGCGTCGGCATCACCGCCGCCACCACCCAGGACATCTGGCGCGACCACCCGGAAAAGGTGCTGGGCACCACCGGCGAGTGGGCCAAGGCCCATCCCAACACGGCGCGCGCGCTGATCGCCGCCATCCTCGACGCCAGTAAATGGATCGACGCCTCGCTGTCGAACAAGTCGAAAATGGCCGACACCATCGCCGACAAGTCTTACGTGAACACCTCGGTCGACGTCATCAACCAGCGCATTCTCGGGCGCTACCAGAATGGCCTGGGCAAGACCTGGGACGACCCGAATCACATGAAATTTTTTAACGACGGCACCGTCAATTTCCCGTACCTGTCCGACGGCATGTGGTTCATGACCCAGCACAAGCGCTGGGGCTTGTTGAAAGCCGAGCCCGATTACCTGGCCACCGCCACCGCCGTCAACCAGGTCGCCCTGTACAAGGAAGGGGCCAGCCTGGCCAAGGTGGCGGTGCCGAAAACGCTGATGCGCACGACCAGGCTGATTGACGGCACCGTGTGGGATGGCAAGAATCCCAAGGCCTATGCCGACAGTTTTAAAATCCGCGCCTGAGGAGAATACGCATGAGCGCCGTGATTGATTCCACCCCGGGCGCGCCGCCGTCCGACAAGCCCCGCCGCAGCGAACGGCTGGCCAGCCAGGGCGTGCGGCTGGGCCGCTCGCCGGCCGCCGAATTGCTGCGCCGTATCCTGGTGACGGTGGTGCCGCCGCTGGTGGGCATCGGCTTCCTGCTACTGGTGTGGCAGGCCATTTCCCTCAACAACACGGCGTTTCCCTCGCCGGCAGTGACCTGGGCCGAGGCCGTGAAACTGTTTGCCGACCCGTTCTATGACAAGGGGCCGAACGACCAGGGCATCGGCTGGAATATCCTGGCCTCGCTCAAGCGGGTGGCGGTGGGCTTCGGCCTGGCCGCGCTGGTGGGCATTCCACTGGGCTTCATCATCGGCCGCTTCAAGTTCATGGCGGCCATGTTCAATCCCATCATCAGCCTGTTGAAACCGGTCTCGCCGCTGGCCTGGCTGCCGATCGGCCTGCTGGTGTTCAAGGCGGCCAACCCGGCCGCCATCTGGTCGATTTTTATCTGCTCGATCTGGCCCATGATCGTCAACACCGCCGTGGGCGTGCAGCGGGTGCCGCAGGACTACATGAACGTGGCGCGCGTGCTGAACCTGTCGGAATGGAAGATTTTCACCAAGATCCTGCTGCCCTCGGTGCTGCCCTACATGCTCACGGGCGTGCGCCTGGCCATCGGCACGGCCTGGCTGGTGATCGTTGCCGCCGAGATGCTCACGGGCGGCGTCGGCATCGGTTTCTGGGTGTGGGACGAGTGGAATAATTTGAATGTGCCACACATCATCATCGCCATCGTCGTCATCGGCGTGGTGGGACTGATCCTGGAACAGGCGCTGGTCGCGCTGGCCCGGGCGGTCACGTATGCGGACCCGGGACACTGACATGAGCCAAGCGAAATTTATCGAAGTGCGGGGCGCCGAAATGCGCTTCGACACCAGCAAGGGCAGTTTTCACGCCCTCACCAACATCAACCTGAACATCGAGCAGGGCGAATTCGTCACCCTGATCGGCCACTCCGGGTGCGGCAAGTCGACCTTGCTCAACCTGCTCGCGGGCCTGACCCGCGCCAGCGACGGCGCCCTGATCTGCGCCGGCCGCGAGATCGACGGCCCCTCGCCCGAGCGCGCGGTGGTGTTTCAGAACCACTCGCTGCTGCCGTGGCTGACCTGCTACGAAAACGTCCACCTGGCCGTCGAGCGCGTGTTTGCCGCCACCGAATCGAGCGTGCAACTGCGCGAGCGCACCAACGCCGCGCTGGCGCTGGTGGGCCTGGGCGCCGCCGCCAACAAGCGGCCCCACGAAATCTCGGGCGGCATGAAGCAGCGCGTGGGCATCGCCCGGGCGCTGTCGATGGCGCCCCAGGTGCTATTGATGGATGAGCCCTTCGGCGCGCTCGACGCCCTGACGCGGGCGCACCTGCAGGACGAGCTGCTGCGCATCGTCGCGCAGACGGGCTCGACCGTGGTGATGGTGACCCACGATGTCGACGAGGCGGTGCTGCTGTCGGACCGCATCGTCATGCTCACCAATGGTCCGGCGGCGACCATCGGCGACATCGTGCAGGTGCGGCTGGCGCGCCCGCGCGACCGGGTCGAACTGGCCCACGACGCGCTGTATATCGACTACAAGACGCGGGTGCTGGAATTTTTATACCGGCGCCAGTCGCGCCCCGGCAAAGAGGCGGCCTGAACGCGGGGGGCAGCGCCAGTTATGCAAGTTCGAGCATAATTGGCTGGTGATCGGACGCCGCCGTCTCGGACAGCACTTCCATCGCCGTCACTCTTGGCGCGAGGTCGTCGGTGACGAAAAAATAGTCATAGGTATCGGGCTTTTCCGGCCAGGCGAAGCCGTGCAGGCCGGCCGTGGGCGCGTGCTTCTGCTCGTTCTTGAGGCCCCAGGCGTCCACCAGCGGCAGGGTCGCCCCTTCGCCGGGCGCCAGCAGGGCGGCGTACTCGTCGGAGCCGGGCAGCATATTGAAGTCGCCGCAGTAGATCGCCGAGCCGGGCCGGTAGCCCAGCTGGAACGGCGCATCGAGCGAGGGGTCGGGCTGGAAAATTTTTGCCCGCTCGCAGGCTTCCCAGTGCTGGTAGCGCAGGTACTGGACCTGGGCCATGCGCTGGAGCTTTGAATAATATTCGAGGTGGGTGGTGAGCAGGCGCAGCTTGCCGCCGGGCGCTTCGAGCACCGTTTCGATCAGGCCCCGCGGCATGCCGGCCGGGCTGTCCGGATCGGGCGGCCACGGCAGCATGTAGCGGTGCACCTGGGTCATCCGGTATTTCGACAGCAGCAGGTTGCCGAACTGGCGCGGCAGATTGTTTTGGTAAATTTCCGAGGTGGGCTCGATGACCGCGTGGTAGCCGCCAAAGGCACCGCTCAACTGGCGGAACTGGTTGGCGCTGGCGCCGCCTTCGAGCTCGGGGTGATTTGAGGCGACCTCTTGCAGGCAAATCACGTCCGGATTGAGCTTGCGCAGCACATCGATGATGGCGTGAATGCGAATGCGGCTGTCCTTGCCGCACCCCCAATGAATATTCCAGCTGACAACCCGCATGCCCCACCTCCACATCAAGAAAACGCTGGCATCTTGCCAGTTTTCGGGAGACGACGAGAACACCGTAGGATGTTGTTACAAATTGCCAAGTGGCTGATCGCCGCTACATTGCTGGCGGAAACTTCAATCAGATTTCGCGGATCTCGTCGAGCGACCAACGGGGCCGCACATTAAAACTGTAGTCCTTTTTGGCCGCCAGCGGGTTAATTTGCAGGCGCATGGCGCCGGCGAAGGCGATCATGGCGCCGTTGTCGGTGCAGAACTCCAGCGCCGGATAAAACACCTGGAATTTCTTGTGCACGGCCGCCGCGTCGAGGGCGGCGCGCAGCTGGGTGTTGGCGCCCACGCCGCCGGCGATCACCAGCCGTTTCAGGCCCGTGTGCTTGAGGGCGGCGACGCACTTGGCGGTGAGCACGTCGACGATCGCATCGACGAAGCCGCGCGCGATGTTCGCCTTGTCCTGCTCGCTGATGTTCGCGACGATTTTTTCGGGGTGATTTTTCACCACGGTCAGCACCGCCGTTTTCAGGCCGGAAAAGCTGAAATTGAAATCCTTCGAATGGAGCATGGGCCGCGGCAGCTTGTAGGCCAGCGGATCGCCTGATTCGGCCAGGCGGGAAATGGCCGGGCCGCCCGGATAACCGAGGCCGAGCAGCTTGGCCGACTTGTCGAACGCTTCTCCGGCCGCGTCGTCGAGGGTTTCTCCCAGCAGTTCGTACTGGCCGACGCCGTCGACCCGCATCAATTGCGTGTGGCCGCCCGATACCAGCAGTGCAATGAAGGGAAAGGCGGGCGGATGGGGCGCCAGCAGGGGCGACAACAAATGCCCCTCCAGGTGGTGCACGCCCAGCACCGGCTTGTCGATCGCCAACCCCAGCGCGCACGCCACCGACGAGCCCACCAGCAGGGCGCCGGCCAGTCCCGGGCCTTGCGTGTAGGCGATCGCGTCGACCTCGTCGAGGCGCTTGCCGGCGCCGTCGAGCACCTGCTCGAGCAGGGGCAGGGCGCGGCGGATATGGTCGCGCGAGGCCAGTTCCGGCACCACGCCGCCATAGGCCTCGTGCATGGCCACCTGCGAGTGCAGGGCGTGGGACAGCAGGCCGCGCTCGGTGTCGTACAAGGC
Organism: Massilia sp. DWR3-1-1; assembly: GCF_049898325.1. Lineage (NCBI taxonomy): Bacteria > Pseudomonadati > Pseudomonadota > Betaproteobacteria > Burkholderiales > Oxalobacteraceae > Massilia > Massilia sp. DWR3-1-1. Next base: position 50,191 of record NZ_JAFCXL010000007.1, read on the forward strand.
GAGACCGGTTTCATCGCAGGAGGATTCGACGCCGAGAACAATCATGAGCTGCAGACAAAAAATGGGGGAGGGCAGTATTGTAAAGCAAGGCCGTCCATGGGCCGCGGGGGCGCATGGACGGCCGGGTCATGCTGGCGCCGCCTGATCAGGGCCGTTGCAGCAGCTCCTGGTGGGCCGCGCGCAGCATCGTTTGCGTCGCCTCCCAGTCGATGCAGCCGTCCGTCACCGAGCAGCCATATTTTAATTGCGACAGGTCGGCGGGAATCTTCTGGTTGCCGCCCGCAATGTTCGACTCGATCATCACGCCCACCAGCGAGCGGTTGCCGTGACGGATCTGCTGGATGACGTCCGACATCACCAGCGGTTGCAGCTCTGGTTTCTTGTAGCTGTTCGCGTGCGAGCAGTCCACCACGAGGTTGGCCGGCAGGCCCGCCTTGGCCAGCGCCTGCTCGGCGATCGCCACCGACACCGAATCGTAATTGGGGCGGCCGTCGCCGCCGCGCAGCACCACGTGGCCGTAGGCGTTGCCGCTGGTGCGCACGATCGACACGGTGCCTTCCTCGTTGATGCCGAGGAAGGAGTGCGGGTGGGCCGAGGACAGGATGGCGTTGACGGCAATGCTGATGTCGCCGTCGGTGCCATTTTTAAAGCCAACCGGGGTCGACAGGCCGGACGACATCTCGCGGTGGGTCTGCGACTCCGTCGTGCGCGCGCCGATGGCGGTCCAGGCGATCAGGTCGCCCAGGTACTGGGGAGAAATCGGGTCAAGCGCTTCGGTCGCGGTGGGCAAACCCATTTCGCAGACGTCGAGCAGGAAGCGGCGCGCCTTCTCCATGCCCTGGTCGACGCGGAAGGAATCGTCCATGTCGGGGTCGTTGATATAGCCCTTCCAGCCGGTGGTGGTGCGGGGCTTTTCAAAATACACGCGCATCACCAGCAGCATGGTGTCGGCCACCTCGGCTTGCAGGGCGAGCAGGCGGGCAGCGTAGTCGAGGCCGGCGACGGGATCGTGGATCGAGCAGGGCCCGACCACCACGAACAGGCGCTTGTCCTTGCGGTCGATAATGTTGCGCAAGGCTTCGCGACCCTTCATGACGGTGTCGAAGGCGCTGGCGGTCAGGGGCAGTTTGCCGTGCAGTTCGATGGGCGAGGGCATGCGCGCGAACGAGCTGACGTTGGTATTTTCAATGGCGGGGGTGGTCATGGCGCACTTTATAGATGGACGTGGATCAAGAATCAGTGTAGCCGCAAATGGGCCTTTTTGCTGAGGCAGCCCTTGCCGCTGGGATAATTTGTGCCAAATGGCGGTGCCCAGTGTAAGCTTTCACCATGCACCCATCGACCCTCTCCACCGAACCCTTCGCCGCCGCCCGCTTCATCAAAGAAATTGGCCGCGGCAAAAAAGGCGCGCGCAGCATGACGCGCGACGACGCCCGTTCCCTGTATGCCGCCATGCTTGACGGGCGCGTGTCCGACCTCGAACTGGGCGGGATCTTGCTAGCCATGCGCATCAAGGGCGAGTCGGTCGATGAAATCGCCGGCTTTCTCGACGCCGCCGAAGCGTCGTTTGCGCCGCTGCCGCAGCCGGCCGGGCCGTTCGCCCCCGTGCTCATTCCCAGCTACAACGGCGCGCGCAAGATGGCCAACCTGACGCCCCTGCTGGCGCTGTTGCTGGCGCGCCAGGGCGTGCCCGTGCTCGTCCATGGTGTCAGCCGCGATCCGGGCCGCGTGACGACGGCCGAAATTTTCGCGGCGATGGGCCTGCCCGCCGCCACCGACGCCGCCGGCGTGGCGCTGGCGCAGCGCCTGGGCCAGCCGGCCTTTCTGCCGATCGAACTGCTGGCGCCGAAGATGCACCGCCTGCTGGCCTTGCGCCGTATCCTGGGCGTGCGCAATTCCACCCACACCCTGGTCAAGATATTGCAGCCGTATGCGGGGCCGGCCCTGCGGCTGGTGTCCTACACCCACCCGGAATACCTGGAAATGCTGGCCGTGTATTTTGTCGACGCGGCGCCGCGGGGGCGGGGCGACGCCTTCCTGATGCGCGGCACCGAGGGCGAAACGGTGGCCAACGCCAACCGCGCCAACCAGATCGACTGGTTCCACGACGGCGAGCGCACCCTGCTGGTGCCGCGCGACGCCCCCACCGACCTGCTCGCCCCCGCCCCGGAAGCGCGCGAGGCCGGCCCCACCGCCGCCTGGATCGGCGCCGTGCTGGCAGGCGAGGCGCCCGTGCCGGCCCCGATCGCCGAGCAGGTGGCCCAGTGCGTGGCGGCCTCGCGCCGGCTGGCCGGGGCTGGCGATGGCCCCCGCTGAACTGGCATAATGGCGGGTTAAACATTTCGAATCGGCAGCAACCATGGCAAAAGAATACGACGTCGCAGTGATCGGAGCGGGCGCGGCCGGCATGATGTGCGCGGCAGTGGCAGCCCAGAACGGCAAGCGCGTCGTCCTTGTCGACCATGCCGCCAAGCTGGCGGAGAAAATCCGCATCTCTGGCGGCGGGCGCTGCAACTTTACGAACATCAACACCATGCCGGCCAATTTCCTCTCGGCCAATCCGCATTTCGCCAAGAGCGCCCTGTCGCGCTACACGCCGCAGGATTTCCTGGCGCTGCTGAAAAAGCACCGGGTGGGCTTTCACGAAAAGCACCGGGGCCAGCTGTTTTGCGACACCTCGGCCGAGCAGATCATCGAACTGCTCAAGGCCGAGTGCGCCAGCGGCGGCGTGACCTGGCGCATGCCCACCAAGGTCGAGTCGCTCGAACAGATGGACGACGGCTTCCTGCTGGCCACCGACACGGGCGACATCCTCGCCCAGAGCGTGGTGATCGCCACAGGCGGGCTGTCGATCCCGAAAATCGGCGCCACCGATTTCGCCTACCAGATCGCCGCGCAATTTGAGCTGGCCGTGGTCGCGCCGCGGCCCGGCCTGGTGCCCTTGACCTTCGACGGCCCCGCCTGGGAAGCGTTCGCGCCCCTGTCGGGCATCGCCCTGGAAGTGGAAGTGGAAACCAGCTCCGGCAAGGGCAAGACGGCGATCAAGGGCAAGTTCCGCGAAGACCTGTTGTTTACCCACCGGGGCCTGTCCGGTCCCGCCATCCTGCAGATTTCCAGCTACTGGCTGCCGGGCACGCCGATCATCGTCAACCTGCTGCCGGAAGTGGACGTCGCCGCCGAACTGATCGAGAACAAGGGCACCCTGAAGAAGCAGATGGGCAACCTGCTGGCGCAATGGCTGCCCACCCGCCTGGCCGAACGCTTGCTGGAAGTGGCCGACATCCCCGCCGACGCGCGCCTGGCCGACATGCCCGACGCCAAACTGAAGAAGCTGGGCGACGCCATCAACCGCTGGGCCATCGTGCCCACCGGCTCGGAAGGCTATCGCAAGGCCGAAGTGACGCTGGGCGGCATCGACACGCGCGAACTGTCGCAGCAGACCATGGAAAGCAACAAGGTCGCCGGCCTGTATTTCATTGGCGAAGCGGTCGATGTGACGGGCTGGCTGGGCGGCTACAATTTCCAGTGGGCCTGGGCCTCGGCGGTGGCGGCCGGTACCGCCTTGAGTTGAGGCCGGTGTGGGCGATACGCCAAACGGGACAGCTAAAGGCTTCCCTTGTCGCCGAAAGCCTGCTACACTCTCCTTCTTCCCTAAATCAAACGGTTTGAATTTTTACATGACCACTATTCGCCTTAAAGAAAACGAGCCGTTCGAAGTCGCCATGCGTCGCTTCAAGCGCACGATCGAAAAAACTGGTCTGCTGACCGAACTGCGTGCTCGCGAGTTCTATGAAAAGCCAACCGCTGAGCGCAAGCGCAAGCTGGCAGCTGCCGTGAAGCGTCACTACAAGCGCATCCGCAGCCAACAACTGCCTAAGAAATTATTCTAAGATAGCTGGTCCAGTGATCCGCGACGGCTTGTCTGTCCGGGTCAATGGTCTGATGCATCGCAGACCCGCTCCGGTTTTACCGCAGCGGGTTTTGCCTTTTATACTATCGACTTTATCGTTACCAACTAATTGACCACGAGGATGTCATGGGCCTGAAAGAACAGATCACCGAAGACATGAAAACGGCGATGCGCGCAAAAGACGCGGGCCGCCTGGGCACCGTGCGCCTGATCATCGCCGAGATCAAGCGCAAGGAAGTTGACGAGCGCATCGACGTGAGCGACGAGCAAACCCTGGCCATCATCGAAAAGATGATCAAGCAGCGCAAGGATTCGATCACCCAGTTTGAAGCCGGTGGCCGTGCCGACCTGGCCGACATCGAAAAAGCCGAACTGGTGGTGCTGACCGCGTACATGCCGGCCGGCCTGTCGGAAGAAGAAATCGGCGCCGCCGTCGCCGAGGCGGTGACCGCGTCGGGCGCCGCCGGTCCCCGGGACATGGGCAAAGTGATGGCCCTGATCAAGCCGAAGATGCCAAAAGGGACCGACATGGGCCTGGTGTCCTCGCTGATCAAGAAAGCCCTGGCCGCCTGATGGCGGGCAGGGGTGGCCCGCGGGCGCCCCTGCCATTGGCGACTTGCGGTACATCAAGCTTCAGCCACGCTCAGCGGTATAGTCTGACCCCACTCAAACCCTGACACACTGCAGTGATTCCTCAATCCTTCATCACCGATTTGCTCAACCGTGTCGACATCGTCGACGTGGTAGGCAAGTACGTCCAGCTCAAAAAGGGCGGCGCCAATTACATGGGGCTGTGCCCGTTCCACAACGAAAAGTCGCCCAGTTTCACCGTCAGCCCCACCAAGCAGTTCTATCACTGCTTCGGCTGCGGCGCCCACGGCACCTCGATCGGTTTCATGATCGAGTACTCGGGCATGGGCTTCGTCGACGCCGTCAAGGACCTGGCCCAGGGCGTGGGCATGGTGGTGCCCGACAACGACGACAAGATCCCGCCCGCCCAGCGCGCCGCCCAGGCCGCGCAATCGCTGGCGCTGACGGACGCCATGACGCAGGCCTGCGATTTTTACCGGGGCCAGCTCAAAACCGCCACCGACGCCATCGCCTACCTGAAAAAACGGGGCCTGACGGGCGAAGTGGCGGCCCGCTTCGGCATGGGCTATGCCCCCAGTGGCTGGGACAACCTGAAGTCCGTGTTTCCCGACTACGAGGTGCTCGCGCTGGTCGAGTCCGGCCTGGTGATCGACAAGGTCGACGAGGACGGCGGCAACAAGAAGCGCTACGACCGCTTTCGGGAGCGCATCATGTTCCCGATCCGCAACACCAAGGGCCAGGTGATCGGCTTTGGCGGGCGGGTGCTCGACAATGGCGAACCGAAATACCTGAACTCGCCGGAAACCCCGCTGTTTCAGAAGGGGCTGGAACTGTACGGCCTGTTTGAAGCGCGCCAGGCGATCCGCGACGCCGGCTACGTGCTGGTGACGGAAGGCTATATGGACGTGGTGGCCCTGGCCCAGCTGGGTTTCCCGCAAGCGGTGGCCACGCTGGGCACGGCCTGCACCAACACCCACGTGCAAAAGCTGTTGCGCCAGACCGACACCGTCATCTTCAGCTTCGATGGCGACAAGGCGGGCCGCCGCGCCGCCCGCCGCGCGCTCGAAGCGTGCCTGCCGCAAGTGACGGACAACAAGACCATCAAGTTCTTGTTCTTGCCGACCGAACATGATCCCGACAGTTTCGTGCGCGAGCGGGGCTACGAAGCGTTCGAGCAGGAAATCCACGAAGCGATGCCGCTGTCCTCGTTCCTGTTGCGCGAAGCGCAGGGCGAGAACGACCTCGACACGCCGGAAGGCCGTGCCCGCGCCCAGTTCGACGCCAAGCCCCTGTTGCAGGCGATGGCGCCGTCGTCGCTGCGCCTGCAGATCGTGCGCGGCCTGGCCAGCATGACCCAGTCGACGCCGCCGGAAATCGAAACCCTGTTCGAACTGGCCAAGCCCGTCTCGGTGGCCAGAAGGGCGCCGCCGCGCCAGGGCCGGCCGCAGCCGGTGGGGCTGGAATTGCAGATGCTACGCCATCTTGTTGCGCATCCGCCACTCAGCCTTACCCTGGATGAATCGGCACTGCAATGTTTCGACTTTTTCGGCCCCGAATCGGCCGAACGCCTGCGACAATTGGTCGCCGCCGGCCAGGCGTTGGGCGAATTCGGCGGTTTCGCGGCGCTGTCGCAGCAACTCAAGGAGATCAGTGTCGAGTACGACGCCATCATCGCCGAGATCGCCGCCGAACCGGAGTCCGATTTTGACAGCGTCAAAACCTGGCTGGCCGGGGCGGTGAGGCAGATCAAGAAAGAGACGTTAAAACAGGAGCTTAGCCAGTTGTTTTCTTCCGGCTTGACCTCAGATCAGATGGGCATCCGGTATCGGGAAATCACCGCCATCCAGAACCAGCTGACGCTCGAGGAGGAGGCCGACAAGACCCAGCGCTAGCCCGGCAAACGGCGCCGGCGGGGGGGCTCGGACGGACTGGAAATACTTGGTGTGCGTGCTATAATAAAACGATAAGTATTGTGTCTAAGACACTATTTTTCGCGGCCTTCCAGGCTTGTCGAAAGCATGCAGTGATGATGTCGGAATAGTAAGGTGTCGAGGTATTGAGAACGCGGTAGTGCCAGGCTGCTTGCAAGGCAGCCAGGAGACGTAGGCCCTGTAATAGGGCGGCAACAAACTTTATCAATTTCCATAAAGCTAGTCGTTGTGACATCGAAAGCGCCTGTGCCAACCAAGAATCCTGAAATCAACGTGGCTCCCACGCCCAGCATGCCCGCCAAGGCGGACAACGCGCAAGACAAGGCCGAAGCTCGCACGAGCACGACGCCCGTCAGCCAGACCACCGATGCGGCCACCCTGGCCGCCATTGACACGTCCGGTTACGTGCTGCCGTCCATCAAGGTGCCGGGCCGGCGCGGTCGCAAGCCGAAAGAATTCCAGCCTGAAAACGACGAAGTGGCGGCCCTCAACGCGGTCGAGCGCGCCGAACTGAAGGCGGTCGACAAGGCCAAGGCCAAGGACCGCAAGGCGAAGGAAAAAGCCCTGCTCAAAGATGCGTTCTCGTCCGACACCGAGGCCTCCGAAGAAGAGCTGGAAAAGCGCCGCAACAAGCTCAAGACCCTCATCAAGCTGGGCAAGGAGCGCGGTTTCCTCACCTACGCCGAGATCAACGATCACCTGCCCGAAAACATTGTCGATCCAGAAGCCATCGAAGGCATCATCGGCACCTTCAACGACATGGGCATCGCCGTCTACGAGCACGCGCCGGACGCCGAGTCGCTGCTGCTGACGGACAACGTCGCCACCGTCACCAGCGACGACGAAGCCGAGGCGGCTGCCGAAGCGGCGCTGTCGACGGTGGACTCCGACTTCGGCCGCACCACCGACCCCGTGCGCATGTACATGCGCGAGATGGGCTCGGTCGAGCTGCTCACGCGCGAAGGCGAAATTGAAATCGCCAAGCGCATCGAAGACGGCCTGAAGGACATGATCCAGGCCATTTCCGCCTGCCCCGTGACGATCGCCGAGATCATCTCGGCCGCCATCCGCATCCGCAACGACGAAACCAAGATCGACGAAATCGTCGACGGCATGGTCGAGGAAGACCCTGCCGTGGCGCCACCGCCACCGCCGCCGTCGGCCGCCTCGGACGATGACGAGGACGAGGAAGAAGCGGACGAGGAAGAGGGCGAGGAAGAAGAAGAGAACAACGCCTCCGGCGCCGCCGGCTTCTCCGCCGAGCAGCTCGAGGCCCTGAAAAACCAGGCGCTGGACAAGTTCGACATCATCTCGGTGCAGTTCGACAAGATGCGCAAGGCCTTCGAGAAAGACGGCTACAACTCGAAAGCCTACGTCAAGGCGCAGGAAGTCATTTCCAACGAGCTGCTGGGCATCCGTTTCACGGCCAAGGTGGTGGAAAAGCTGTGCGACACCCTGCGCGGCCAGGTCGACGAAGTGCGCCACATCGAAAAGCAGATTCTCGACGTGGCCGTGAACAAGTGCGGCATGCCGCGCGCCCACTTCATCAAGGTATTCCCTGGCAACGAAACCAACCTGGAATGGGTCGACGGCGAAGTCAACGCAGGCCACGCCTACAGCGCCATCCTGGGCCGCAACATCCCCACCATCAAGGAACTGCAGCAGCGCCTGATCGACCTGCAGGCGCGCGTGGTGCTGCCGCTGCCGGACCTGCGCAACATCAACCGCCAGATGGCCGCGGGCGAAATGAAGGCGCGCAAAGCCAAGCGGGAAATGACCGAGGCCAACTTGCGTCTGGTCATTTCGATCGCCAAGAAATACACGAATCGCGGCTTGCAGTTCCTCGACCTGATCCAGGAAGGCAATATCGGCCTGATGAAAGCGGTCGACAAGTTCGAGTACCGTCGCGGCTATAAATTTTCCACCTATGCGACCTGGTGGATCCGCCAGGCCATCACCCGTTCGATCGCCGACCAGGCGCGCACGATCCGCATTCCCGTGCACATGATCGAGACGATCAACAAGATGAACCGGATCTCCCGGCAAATCTTGCAAGAAACGGGCGCGGAGCCCGACCCGGCGACCTTGGCGGTCAAGATGGAAATGCCGGAAGACAAAATCCGCAAGATCATGAAGATCGCCAAGGAGCCGATCTCGATGGAAACGCCGATCGGCGACGACGACGATTCGCACCTGGGCGATTTCATTGAGGACAACAACACGCTGGCGCCGTCGGATGCGGCCTTGCACGCGTCGATGCGCGGTGTCGTCAAGGATGTGCTCGATTCGCTGACCCCGCGCGAAGCGAAGGTCTTGCGCATGCGTTTTGGCATCGAAATGTCGACTGACCACACGCTCGAAGAGGTGGGCAAGCAGTTCGACGTCACGCGCGAGCGTATTCGCCAGATTGAAGCGAAGGCGCTGCGCAAGCTGCGTCACCCTTCCCGCTCCGACAAGCTGAAGTCCTTTTTAGAAGGCAACTAAAGCTTGACGACCGAGCGGCGCGCCACGTATCCTCTCGCCACTTCGTTCCGGGCCCAGTCCCGGACGGTGGGGAGAGGCAAGGCACTTCGCGCCGCTCCCGCCGCACCGACTTCGGGCCTCTAGCTCATGCTTGGTTAGAGCAGCGGACTCATAATCCGTTGGTGCCGTGTTCGACTCACGGGAGGCCCACCAGTACAATCAAGGACTTGGCCCGGCCATCATTGCTGGGCGCTTACTTGCATGCAACGCGCCCTGGCGCGGGGCCCGCGACGGATGCCGGTACGGCAGTCCGTTTTACTCAACGACATTGACAAGCGCTGGCCAGCCGTTTGTCTTGAACAGCAATTGCTGAAAATCAAGATACGATCACAGTAGTCCAGCGACCATCTGAGCTCCCTTTTGCCTGTCAACGGAGAGCATATGCCGCACGTATATTCAGCTGCTCGGCAACTACAACATCACGATAAAATCGGCGACAAAGAATGTGTTACGCTCGTCAAGCATTTCACCGATGCGGGGCCGGCACAATTTTGGCGTGAAGGCGAACCTGTCATCGGCACTAAAAATCTGGTTCCCGGCACAGCGATTGCCACTTTTGTAGACGGAAAGTGGCCGCGAAAAAACCGGGGGAATCATTCCGGGTTTTACCTGGGCCAGGTATCGAATGGGATATACATCATGGACCAGTGGCCGGACGACCAGAGCCCAAGATCTCGATGAGATTTCTTTACCGTCTCGGCAAGGACAACAGCGGGAAATACATCGACCCGCCCCAGAATGCTGACGCCTTTTCCGTAGTCAAATAGAGATGAGACCACGGCCATTCGCGGCATCGTTGTTTGCAGCCCTGTACGCGCCCGTCGCGCTTGCGGTAGACATCGTTTGCCCGCCCGAGTTGGCTGCTGCATCGCTCCAGATAGCCACACCGCCGGCGGGCTGGACAGCGCGCGTTTCCTCGCCACTGGCCCTTCACGCCGCAGGGCCAACGGCAGGGCCGCCCGAGCGCCTCGGGCAGATGGTCGGCAAAATCACCCGCAAGAGCCACACTGAATCGACGGTAGAGTACGTGGCACTCGATGCGCCGTATCCCGAGGGGGTGTGGTTTACGTGTGACTATGGCGAGAGCAATCAATTCACGCTGGCGAGAAAACTGGAGCCGGGAATCAAAACCTGCGTTGTCCGCTACAAAACCATCCCGGGAAGCAGCCGACACTCGGTCGAGGTCATGTGCAAATAATTAAAAAATAGATGAATTTCGACCCCGACATCACGCCATCACAGCGTGTATGCCGGCCAGTGCCACCCTGCCGGAATAGCGCTAACGCTGCAGCAACTGCGGCGCCCCGTCACTGAGGCGGAAGGCGCCCACTACCCTGAGCAGTTCGTGCGCCTGGTCCTGCATGCTTTGCGCGGCGGCGGCCGATTCCTCGACGAGGGCGGCATTGCGCTGGGTTAGCTCATCCATTTCAGTGATGGCAATGTTGACTTCCTCGATGCCCTTGCTCTGGCGCTGGCTGGCGGCCGTGATGTCGTTCATGATCTCCGTCACCTGCCTGACCGAGGCGACAATATCGCCCATGGTGCGCCCGGCGCTGTCGGCCAGTTGGCTGCCCGTTTCGATCCTGGCCACGGAATCCTCGATCAGCCGCTTGATTTCCCGCGCCGCCGTGGCCGAGCGCTGGGCCAGGCCGCGCACTTCGGTGGCGACCACGGCGAAGCCGCGACCCTGCTCGCCCGCGCGCGCCGCTTCCACGGCCGCGTTCAAGGCCAGGATATTGGTCTGGAACGCGATGCCGTCGATGACGCCGATGATGTCGACGATGCGCCCCGAGCTGGCCTTGATCGAGCCCATCGTCTCGACCACCTGGCCGACCACGCGGCCGCCTTCCAGCGCCACGCCCGAGGTTGACAGCACCATCTCGTTGGCCTGGCGCGCATGGTCGGCATTTTCACGCACGGTATCGGTCAGCTGGTGCATCGATGTCGCCGTTTCCTGCAGCGACTGGGCTTGCGATTCCGTGCGCGCCGACAGGTCGGCATTGCCCAGCGCGATCTCGCCCGCCTCCACCGTGATGGTGGCGCCGGCCTGCTTGATGTCGCCCAGCAGGGTATTCCAGTTTTGCACGACCGTCACCAGCGCGCGCGACAGCTTGCCCACTTCGTCGTCGCTGTCGGCCTCAATGCGCATGGTCAGGTCGCCGGCGGCCAAGGACTCGGCCGCGCGGCAGGCGTCGTCGATGGGCCGCACCACGGCACGCGCCACCCAGGCGGCGATCGCCGCCAGCACGGCAAAGCCGATGGCCATCGTGCCCAGCGAGAACCAGGCGGCGCGCTGGCCCGCGTTCCTGGTCTCTTGCAATGCATCGCCCGTGCGCTTGTCAAGGTTGAGCAAGACCTGATCGAGCTGCTTACGCACCACCTGGTAGTGCGTGGTCGCGCTCTGCATGGCCGCCACGCCCGTGTTCGGGTCCATCGACGCCAGATCGAGCGCCTGCGCGACACTGGCCCGGTAACGTTCGACGGCGGGCAGCGCTTGCGCCGCTTCGGCGGCGGCGCCGGCATAGCTTTTCAGCTCCGTCAATCCTTGGGCAATGGTGTTGAGCTGGAGATCGGTTTGCTTGCCGAACTCCTTGAATTGGTCATCGGTAAGACTGGCCGCGATGGCGATCTTGGCATACACCCCCGCATGCACCTGTCCCAGGGCGATCGCTTGCCGGTTGGCCAGCTGTTCCGCCGTCAGCGTGACATGTTTTAATTCGTGCATGCGCCGCTCGTTCTGCTGCATGGCGACATAGGACATCGCTCCCATGGCCAGCAGGCAAACCAGCGCCACCACCGGGACGATCAACATTTTGTGTGCAATTTTCACAGGAGATCCCTATGCTTAAAAGAGCGGTGCGTGTCCCGGCAAGGGCGGCGCGGTGGGTCGCTACAAGTAGATGCCGCCGCAGACGACGGTCTCGTTCAGTTTTTCGCAGTACATCGCCTTCGGTTCGATCTTCTTGCTTTCGGGATTCGTGAATTTGTATTCCTGCCAGAAGGTGCTTTTGCTCTTGGCCATGTCAACGCGCTCCTTGACGAAGGCCTTGCCATCGATATCTTTCAGTTCGATCAAATTCTTGCCCACCATCTTGGCGTTGGCGCCATGCGCGGCGACGGAGCCGTCGAGCTTGTAGACCACCAGGTACAGGTCATGCAGGATGAATTGCGGCGCCTTGGCGGTGATGTCGGCATAGGCCTTGGCGTCGCCTGCGCTCTTGATGTAGGCCACGCCTTTCTTGACCATGGCTTCGGCATCGGCGCGCGTGGCGCCACCTTCGGCGGCGCTGCACACCTGCGGCAGCGCGCTGGCGCCAAGGATGAGCGAGAGGCAAAAAACAGGGGCGAACTTGGACATTGCAGTCTCCTTCGTTGTGCGAATTGGAAAGCCGACGCTGGCCGGCGCGATCAGGTGGCCCCTTTCGGAATACCCTTTATTCATAGTAGCGCGATGCCAGCGATAATGCACTCATGCAACAAAATGTTTTTTTGTATGAGGCGGTTTTTACAACGTCGCGTCCAGCCGGAGACGCCCGTCGCCGGTCCGACATGGATGGCTGCCTGGAGACCATGCCTGAATAACAAACTTGGCAAGCATCCCCCGCCGCGCGCATACTCTTGGGAAAGATGGCCCATTTATCAACGAATCAGGAAAACTATGGCTTTGCTATGCGTGATGTGCCGTGTTGTACCGGGCGCCGCCCTTGTGCTCGCGCTGTGCGGCCCCGCCGCGGCGCAAGGGTCCGGCCCGACGCCGGTGCTGGCGACGGCACGGGGCAGCTGTCCCGCGCCCATCTGGCCGAAAAAATCCTTGCGCAACGAGGAAACGGGCACGGTTGCCGTGGCGTTCCTGGTTGGACCGGACGGCAAGGTGCTGGAAAACAAGCTGGCGCGCTCGAGCGGGTATCCCCTGCTCGACGAGGCATCGCTGCAGAACAACCGCGACTGCCGCTTTGCCGTACCGCCAGCGGGCGAGCCGGCGCAATGGAAAACCATGGAGCTGGTCTGGACGCTCAAGGAGGCGCCAGCGGCGCCAGCCGGAGGCGCGGGCGCGCCGCCACCTGGCGCCTCGTATTTCCGCGATCTGGGCCGGGTGGTGACGCAGATCCGCGTGGTGGACTGGACGTTCGACATTTGCGCGAGCAAGCATCCGCACACCAGCGAGGCGAACGCGCTCGCGGTGCGCGACTGGAAAGCGCGCCACCAGGGCCTGATCGACGAGATGAATGGCGCCCTGCAAGCCCTGCCGGCTTAGAACCTATCCCGGTAGGTCGGAGTCGCTGCTTGCGCGCCTGGCAACCGATGGCGTCGTTGCTCGTCTTCGCATGGCTTGCCATGCGTCATCCTCGCGCCTTGCCCTCGGCTGCCATGCATCGCAATCCGCTTCCTCCTACCTACCGGGATAGGTTCTTATTGGGCCAGCCGCGACCCCGCCAGCGCGAAAGCGGGACCGGCACTGTGGCAGAGCCTGAACCGGCAACTCGATCAGGGCCGGGATTATCTGTCGCAACAATACCTGGTCCAGCTGGGGGCGGAAAAACTTGCCGCCGTCTGCGCAAATTACCCCACCGCCTTGGGCCGCGAGGCCTTCGATCTCGAACGTCGCTACCCCGCCGAAATTGCCTCGGTGCGGCGCGGACCCAGGTAGTGGGTGCGTCGCAGCGTGTCGATATGCTTTACATAACCAGGTGGCGCTCGCGCGGGCAGGTGCGCACCGCTCAGGCGGCCAGGGCGCGCCCTTTCCAGCTGGCGAACGGCTGCCAGCACGCCAGCCACGCCGCGATGGCCGGCGCCGCCATCGGGCGCGCAATCGCGTAGCCCTGGGCGATGTCGCAGCCCAGGTCGAGCAGGCGCTCGCCCACTTCGCAGCTTTCCACCCCTTCGGCGATGACCTCGCGCTCGAACGCGCCGGCCAGCGCGATGACGCTCTGGACGATGGCGCCGTCGTCGCGGTCCCCCAGCATGTCGCGCACAAAGCTCTGGTCGATCTTCAAGGTTTCGGCGGGCAGCCGGCGCAGGTAGGTGAGCGCCGAATAGCCAGTGCCGAAGTCGTCGATCGCAAAATGCACGCCCAGCGCCTGGCAGGCCTGCATCACGGCGGCCACCGCCTGCAGGTCGCGCAGGGCGCTCGTTTCGAGGATCTCCAGTTCCAGGTCGCCCGGCTCGACGTCCGGATAACGCTGCAACAGCACGCCCAGGCGGGCCGCAAAATCAGGCATCTGCAGGTGACTGGCGGCGATGTTGACGCTCACGGGCAGGCGCAGCCCCTCCGCGCGCCAGCGGGCCATCTGCGCCAGCGCCTGCACGATGACGAGCTCACCGAGCACCGTCTCGAGCGGATCGTCCTGCAGGTCGGACAGGAAGGCCGACGGCGCCAGCAGGCCCCGTTCGGGATGGCGCCAGCGCACCAGCGCTTCCATTCCCGTCACCGTGCCCAGCCGCATGTTCACCTTCGGCTGGTAATACAGCACCATTTCGTCCCGGTGCATGGCCAGCGCCAGGCGCGAGAGTGACTCATTGCGCAGTTCGATGCCGGCCTCGAGCGCCGGGTCGAAGCGGCAGATGCGGTTGCGGCCATCGCGCTTGGCGACAAACATGGCCTGGTCTGCATGCCGGATCAATTGATCGGCGTCGGCGCCGTCGGCGGGAAACACCGTCAGGCCAATGCTGGCCGACACCTGCAACACCGCGCTGCCAATGGTGACCGGCAGCGCGCAGGCGTGCAGGATGCGCTCGATCAGCTGGTCCGGGTAGCACGCCGCGCCCACGTCCTGCAGCACCACGACGAATTCGTCGCCGCCCATGCGCGCCAGCGTATCGGTGTCGCGGATCGCCGCGAGCATATTCTGCGCCACCGCCACCAGCATCTGGTCGCCCGTGTCGTGGCCGTGGTTGTCGTTGATCAGCTTGAACCCGTCGAGGTCCAGGTACAGCACCGCCACCGATTGGCCGTTGCGGTGCGCCAGCAACAGCGCCTGCTGCAAGCGGTCGCCCAGCAGGATGCGGTTGGCCAGCTTGGTGAGCGGATCGAAATGGAGCAGCCGCTCGAGCTCTTCCTGCTTGGTGCGCAGCGGCGTGATATCGGCCACCAGCGCCACGTAGTTGTGCACCTTGCCGGCGCCGTCGCAAATGGCGTTGATCGACAGCAGGGCGGCATACGCCTGGCCATCCTTGCGCCGGCTCCACGCTTCGCCCTGGCAGCTGCCGGTGGCCTGCAGCGCCGCCCACATCGCCGCGCGCACCTCGGGCCCCTGGCGCGACGAGCTGAACATCAGCGGCGACTGCCCCAGCAATTCGTCGCGCCGGTAGCCGGAGATGCGCAGGAAGGAGTCGTTCACTTCGACGATGAAGCCGAGCGCATCGGTGATCAGGATGCCCTCGTGGGTGCTGCTAAAAACCCTTGCCGTGAGCTGCAGGCGCGTCTCGTCCCGTTTTTTGCTGGTGATGTCGCGGGCGATCTTGGCGATCCCGGTGACCCGGCCGCGCGCGTCCCGAATCGGCGAGCTGCTGATCGAGACGTCGACCAGCCGGCCATCCCTGGCGCGGCGCACCGTGTCGCGATGCTCGACCTTGCCGCCTTCGCGCAGCCGGAGCAGGATCTCGTCTTCGGCGGCGCGCCATTCGGCCGGCACCAGCACGTCGATGGACGTGCCGATCATCTCGTGCGCGCCATAGCCGAAAATGGCCTGCGCGGCGGCGTTCCAGCTGAGGATGGTGCCGTCGAGCGACTTGCTGATGATGGCGTCCTCGGACGAGGCGACGATCGCCTCGAACTGGCCGGCGGCGGCGGCCAGCGCCACCCGTTCAGAAATGTCGCGCGCGATCTTCGACACGCCCACGATGCGCCCGGCGCCATCGCGGATCGGCGAGATCGTCACCGACACGGCCAGCAGGTGGCCTAGCCGGTGCCGGCGCACGGTCTCGAAGTGATCGACCTTTTCCCCCGCCAGTATCCGGGTCAGTATCAGCGCCTCTTCCTCGCGCCGGTCGGGCGGAAACAGGGCCTGCATCGAACGCCCCACCATGTCGAGCGCACTGTAACCGAACAATGCCACGGCGCCCACATTCCAGCTCGTCACGCGGCCCGCCATGTCCTTGCTGATGATGGCGTCGTCGGAGTTTTCGATGAGTGCCTTGAAATGCTGTTCGATATGGCTGCTGCCATGCCGCGCGAGAGGCTCGCTGGCGGCGGACGACGGGCCCGGTCGGCTGTACTCTGGCATGGACAATTCTCTCTAAAATTAATTAAATTGCAATATTACGAACGAACCAGTATGCGCTCAATTTACAATTGCGGGTTATTTGTCACGGCGGCGTGACTTTATCGTCGCTTACTGGCCCGGCGCGCCAAGTTGTTGGACGATATGGCGTGCGATCGCGCCCAGCGCGACGCTCCTGTCGACGGCGCCGCGCAGCACCGCTTCCTTCGGCATGCCATAGACGACGCAGCTCTCTTCATCCTGCGCCAGCGTGCTCGCGCCCGCCGTGCGCATTTCCAGCAGGCCGGCGGCGCCATCGTTGCCCATGCCCGTCATGATGATGCCCAGCGCGTTGGCGCCCGCATGCCGGGCGACCGAACGAAACAGCACGTCGACGGACGGGCGATGCCGGTTGACCAGGGGACCGTCGATGACGTCCACGTGATACTGCGCGCCGTTGCGTCGCAACAGCATGTGCTTGCCGCCGGGGGCGATCAGCGCCAGCCCCGGCATGACCCGGTCGCCGTGGCGCGCCTCCCTGACGTTGATCTGGCACAGGCTGTTCAGGCGCAAGGCGAACGCTTCGGTGAATTTTTCCGGCATGTGTTGCACGATCAGGATGCCGGGCGTCACCCGCGGCAGCGCCTTGAGCACCACTTCGAGCGCCTGCGTGCCGCCGGTCGAGGTGCCGATCGCCACCACGCGCTCGGTGGTGCGGATCATGGCGCCGGCCGCACTGGCCGGGGCCAGGATCACGTCGGCCGTGTACTTCTCCGTGGCCACGAGCTGGCTGACCCTGGCCCGCGCCGCCGCCTTGACCGCACTGAGCAGCGCGTTGCTGCTGTCGTGCAAAAACTGCTTGAGTCCCAGTTGCGGCTTGGTGATGATGGCCACCGCGCCGGCGGCCAGCGCCTCGATGGAGGTGCGGGCGCCTTTCTCGGCCAGCGACGAGCAGATCACCACCGGGGTCGGCCGCTCGCTCATGATCTTGCGCAAGAACGTGATGCCGTCCATGCGCGGCATCTCGATATCGAGCACGATCACGTCCGGCCACTGCGCTTTCATGCGCACGCTTGCCAGCAACGGGTCGGCCACCGCGCACAGCACTTCGATGGCGGGATCGGCCTGCAGCAGCTCGCTGACCACCTGGCGTACCACGGCCGAGTCGTCGATCACCATGACCTTGATGCGGTTCATCTAGCGCTGCCGATGCCCGGCGGCGCCGGTGCTGTCGAGCTTGAAAAATGCCATGGTCGTCTGCAATTGCTCGGCCTGGCCGCTCATTTCCTCGGCGGTGGCGGCCAGCTCTTCGGAACTGGAGGCGTTCTGTTGGGTCGTCTGGCTCAGCTGGTTCACCGCCAGGCTGATCTGGCGCGCCCCGGACGACTGCTCGCTCGACGCCGCCGCGATCTCGCGCACCAGCGCGGATGTCTTGAGGATGCCCGGAAGCATTTCATTGAGCAGCACCCCGGCCTGCTCGGCCATCTGCACGCTACTGGCGGCCACTTCGCCGATTTCCTGCGCGGCAAGCTGGCTGCGCTCGGCCAGCTTGCGCACTTCGGCCGCCACCACCGCGAAGCCCTTGCCATGCTCGCCCGCGCGCGCCGCCTCGATGGCCGCGTTCAGGGCCAGCAGGTTGGTCTGGTAGGCGATGTCGTCGATGATGCCGATCTTGCGTGCAATGTCCTGCATGGCCGTGGCGGTGGCGCTGGCCGAATCGCGCCCGCCCGCCGCCTGGTCGGCCGCCTGGCCGGCCATGCCGTCCGTAACGGCCGCGTTTTGCGTTATATGCGCGATCGATGCCGTCATCTGCTCGACCGAGGCACTGGTTTGCTCCACCGCGGCGGCCTGTTCGGTCGACGCCTGCGACAGCGCCTGGGCGGTGGCGCTCACTTGCTCGGAGGCGCTGGCCAGGCCCTGCGTGCTGCGGTTCACTTCGGCAACGACGTGGGCCAGTCGTGCCACCATATTGCCCATCGCCCGCAGCATCTGGCCGGGCTCATCGTTGGCCGAGGCCGTGATGCGCATGGTCAGATCGCCCTCGGCCAGGCGGTTGGCCGCCTGCACGGCCAGGCGCAAGGGGCTGATGATCGAGCGGCCGATCACCACGGCAAGCGCGAGCGAGACGAACAGCGCCGCCAGCGCCGCCGCCAGCATCGCCCGCGCGGCGCTGGCAGCCTCGTCGACGCCGGCCTTGACGCTGGCCCTGGCATTGACGCTGTTGAGGTCGACGAGCTGGAGCAGCGCCGCCTCGGCCGTCCTGAACAGGGGACGCGACAAGCCGTATTGCTGGTGAAACGTGAGGAACAGTGCTTTCTGCGCCGCGCCGTCGCGGTTCTCCGTGAGCCGCTCAATGGTCGCGTGGAGTTGCTGATCGCTCGCTTTCCAGTCTGCCCAGGCGGCCTGGAACTGCTTCCACAGCAGCGCTTCCTGCGCCGTCTGCGGCAGCGCCGCGTAGAGTTGCCAGCCCTCGTCGATACTGTCCCACGCCTTCTTGCGCAACTGCTGGACGGTGGCAAACTGCTGGCGCGCGTCGGTGTCGTTTTCGGACATCGCCGTGAGCAGCGTGGCCGATTTGACCGCGGTCTGGCCTTCATTGACGGTCAGCAAACCCTGAATCGACGGCAAGTTGTTGCTACCGACGGCCTTCAGGGCCTCGCCGGTGGCGGCGATGCCCGCATAACCGGTGAGGCCGATGGCGGCAAGCGCGAGCAGCATGGTGCCGACCAGCAGCGCAAGCTTCCAGGTGATCGATAGGTTCTTGAACATGGTATGCGCTTCGCCTATGGGTGCTGGGAAAGTGCAGGGGCGGGTAGCGCCGCGCCGGCCTCGTTGATCTGCGTGAGCGCGCCGATGTCCATGTCCGACAAGACCTGCTCGACGTCGAGCAGGATGACGAACTTGCCATTGACCTTGCCCATGCCGGCGATGAAATCGGTGCGGATGCGGGCGCCGAACGCCGGCGCCGGTTCGATGTCGGCCGCCGCGATTTCCAGCACCGCGTTGACGGTATCGACGACGATGCCCATGTCCTGGCGCTCGCCCGGTTCACCCAGTTCGACGATCACGATGCAGGTGCGCTTGGTGACCTCGCTGGCGGGCTTGCCGAAGCGCGCCGCCAGGTCCATCACCGGCACCACCGCGCCGCGCAGGTTGATCACGCCGCGTATGCAGGCCGGCATCATCGGCACTGTCGTGACGCCCGCATACTCGATGATTTCCTTGATGTGCAAGATGCCCACGGCCAGCATCTCGCCGCCCAGCATGAAGGTCAGAAACTGCTGCTGCTCGACGGCGCCGGACAGCGCTACGTTGGTGCGCGCGCCCATCAGAATTTGACGAACTGGGATTCATCGAGCTCGCCGGCGGCGGCCAGCGTCAGCTTGGTGGCCGGCTTGAAGCGGCCCTTGCCGCGTGCGGGCGGCGCGGCGCGCGCCGCGCTGCGCTGGCCGCCGACGGCGTCCATGCCGTCGAGCCGGAAGAAGGCCATGGTTTGCTGCAATTGCTCGGCCTGGCTACTCATTTCCTCGGCGGTGGCGGCCAGCTGTTCCGAACTCGAGGCATTGTGCTGGGTGGTCTGGCTCAGCTGGATGACTGCCGAATTGATCTGCCCCACGCCGGAGGACTGCTCGGCCGAGGCGGCGGCGATTTCCTGCACCAGGTCGGACGTCTTGCGTATGCTCGGCACCATGTCCTGCAGCAGCTTGCCGGCCTTCTCGGCCAGCGTCACGCTGCTGCTGGCGACTTCGCCGATTTCCTGCGCCGCCACCTGGCTGCGCTCGGCCAGCTTGCGCACTTCGGCGGCGACGACCGCGAAGCCCTTGCCATGTTCACCGGCGCGCGCCGCTTCGATCGCCGCGTTCAGGGCCAGCAAATTGGTCTGGTAGGCGATGTCGTCGATGATGCCGATTTTGCGGGCAATCTGGCGCATCGCCGCCACCGTGGCATTGACCGATTCGCCGCCGTCGACCGCTTCCTGCGCCGCCTTGCTGGCCATGCCGTCGGTGACGCGGGCGTTGGCCGTGTTCTGGGCGATGGAGGCGGTCATTTCCTCGATCGATGCGCTGGTCTCCTCCACGCTGGCCGCCTGCTCGCTCGAGGCCTGCGACAGCGACTGCGAGGTGGCGCTCACTTCCTGGGCGGCGCTGGCGAGCGACTGGGCGCCGCTGTTGACGTCGGCGACGACCTGGCTGAGGCGGGCGATCATGGCCTGCATCGCCCGCAGCATCTGCCCCGTCTCGTCCCGGGCCTGCGAGCTGATCTTCACGTTCAGGTCGCCTTCGGAGAGGCGGACCGCCGCCTCCCGGGCCTGGTTCAGCGGGATCGTCACGCTGCGGCTGACGAGGATGCCAAGCAGCAGGCCGAGTGCCATCGCCGCGCCCATCGCGATGAGCATCGCCCGGCGGCTGTCGTGGTACAGGGCGGTGGCGACATCGAATTTTTCCTTGGCGCGCACTTCCTTCATTGCCGCCAGTTCGCTCATCAGCTCGTCGAGCCGGTCGGCTTTCTGCCGTTCCGCGTTCATGGCCTTTTCCAGTTCGTCGCTGAGCGTCGCCAGTTTTTCGCGCGAGGCCAGGTTGAGCACCGCCTGCAGATCCTTGTCATACGCCTCCCACTGCTTGTCGATGGTGTCGAGCAGTTCCTTCGCCTTGGGCAGCTTGAACAGGGGCCGGGTCTTGACCAGGTTGTCTTTCATCGCCGCGACGCTCTTGCGCAGGAAGCTCAGGCGCTGCTCGCGCTCTTCGGGCGTGATCGCCAGCAGGTAGTTGGCGCGGGCGCGGCCGACATAAATCAGGTTGATGTTGGCCTCTTTGATGTACGACATCGCCATCAGGTCGTCCGTGTAGATGGACTCGGCCGCCTCGTTGATCTTGCCCGAGTTGGCAATGCCGATCGCGCCCACAACCAGGCTCAAGGTTGCTACCAGCAGGAAGCCGGCGATCAGCCGGACCGAAATTTTGATGTTACTGAACATGGTGCTACTCCTGAGTGAAACACGGGTAAGGCGACGTCCCGGACGATGCTGGCCCGGGCGGGAAGGAGACGGTGGTGGTCAGCGCTGCATGGCTGCGCTCCTGCTGTAGACGGACGGCGTCAGCGGCTGCACCAGCTCGCTCACGCCGTGCAGGCTCTCCGCGTGGCCGATGACGAAGCGGCCCGCGGGCTTGAGCAGGGAGATGACCCGTGCCACCACCTGCTGCTTGGTGCTGGTGTCGAAATAGATCATCACGTTGCGCAGGAAGATCAGGTCGAAGGTGCCCAACTGGGGCAGCGGCACGTTCAGGTTCACTTGCAGGAAGCGCACCCGCTGGCGCAGGCCGCGGTCGATCAGCAGCGTGCCCTGCTGCAGGCCGGTCCCCTTCAGGCAAAAGCGCTTCAGGTAGGCCGGTGGAATGTGGGTGGTGCGCTCGAGCGCGTAGTGGCCAAGGCGGGCGCGTTCGAGCACGCGCGTGCTGATGTCCGAACCGATCACCTCCCACGGCGCGTCGCCGAGGCAGTCGGCCAGCACCATGGCGATGCTGTAGGCCTCCTCGCCGCTCGAACTGGCGGCGCTCCACACGCGCAGCGGCTGGCCGCGCCGATGGACCTGGTCGACGTACTGGCGCAGCATGTCGAAGTGCTTCGGCTCGCGGAAAAAATAGGTCTCGTTGGTGGTGAGCAGATCGATCGCGGCCTGCACTTCGGCGCCCGCCGTGCCGCTGGCCAGCAGGCTGAAATAATCGCCGTAGCTGTGCAGCTGGCACTGCTGCAGGCGCTTGGCCAGGCGGCCGCTGACGAGCGCCTTCTTGGCGGCCGACAGGCTGATGCCGGCCGCTTCGTGGATGAAGCGCTGGAACTGGGCGAACTCGCGGTCGCTGATGTCGATGGTATGGGGCATGGCGACTGTTTATGGTGGGCTGCTGGCTGCTCGCAGCGCATGCACCTGCTTGCTGGCGATGGCCGCAAACAAGGCAGGGACATCGACGATCAGCGCCACGTCGCCGCTGCCGAGGATGGTCGAGCCGCTGATGCAGGCGACCTGGTTGAACAGTTTCGCCAGCGGCTTGATGACGGCCTGGAATTCGCCGAGCAGGGTATCGACGACGATGCCGCAGCGCTGCGAGGCGTACTTGATGACGACGATGCTCTCGCGCCGCACCGCGCCGGCGTCGACCCCGAACAGCTCGCGCAGGCGAATGAAGGGCAGGACCTGGCCGCGCAGATTGGTGTAGTCGTGGCCCGGCTCGCACGAGAACTCGACGCATTCTTCGATCATGTCGAGCGGGATCACGAACACCGACTTGCCGACCCCGACCTGGAAGCCGTCGATGATCGCCAGCGTCAGCGGCAAGCGCACGGTGACCGTGGTGCCGTGGCCCGCTTCGCTATGGACGCCGACGCTGCCGCGCAGCGCGCTGATGTTGCGCTTGACGACATCCATGCCGACCCCGCGGCCGGACAGATTGGTGATCTGCTCGGCCGTCGAAAAGCCCGGCTCGAAAATGAGCGCGTAGATGTCGCTGTCGCTCATGACCCGGCCCGCTTCGACCAGGCCCCGTTCGATCGCCTTCTCGAGGATCCTGTCACGCTTGAGGCCACCGCCATCGTCGCTGACGGTGATCACGATGCTGCCCGAATCATGGTACGCGTCGAGCCGGACGACGCCGGTGGTGGGCTTGCCGCCGGCCGCGCGCACGGCGGCCGACTCGATGCCATGGTCCATCGCATTGCGCAGCAGGTGGGTGAGGGGATCGGCGATGCGCTCGACCACGGTTTTATCGAGTTCGGTATCGACACCGCTCACCTGCAGCACGATGTCCTTGCCGATCTCGCGCGAGACGTCATGGACGACGCGCTGGAAGCGGTTGAAGGTGGCGCCGATCTTGACCATGCGCAGTTGCAGCGCGCTGTCGCGCACCGTCTCGACCAGGGTGGCCAGGGTCGAGGCGCAGTCGTGCAGTTCGGCGATCTGGGCCCGGCGCGCGATCAGGTTGGCCGAGGCGCTCACGATGATCAGTTCGCCCACCAGGTTGATCAAATGGTCCAGCTTGTCGGCATCGACCCGGATCGAGCGGTTTTCCTGGGCCTTCGGGGGCGTGCCAGGTGGCGTCCTGCCCGGCGCGGTTTCCACCGTATCGACCAGCGCGGCCACCTCGGGCAGCGCTGGCGGCGCCACTGCGTCAGCGAGCTGCTGCGCCGTCAGCGCGCCGCTGCGCACCAGCAGCGCACCGATGGGCGCGGCGTGGGCGCTGTGGGCCTGCAGCAGGTGGCGGTAGTCGGCCACGCTGCTCGTCGGCGCCAGGATGCGCAAGGTGCAGTCGTCGCGCACGAACTCGAACACCGCTTCGATGGTGGACAGGTCGGCGCTGCTGCGAAAGGCGATGTGGTAAGCCAGGTAGCAGCATTCGGGGTCCATGTCCGCCGCCGGCGGCAGGGCGTCGGCCAGGGTGGCGATGCCGACGATCTCGCCCAGCGTGCCCAGGTAGCCGATGAAGGAGAGCGGGTCCATGCCGTTCTTGAGCACATCGGGGCCGAAGCGCACGGCAATGTGCCAGCTGGCCTGGGCGCTGGTGTCGGTGTCGGCGTCGGCCGGGGCCAGCGGCGCCGGCGCCAGGTAGGCGCGCAAGGCCTCGACCAGCGGCGCGCCGGCGCGGGTGGTGGCGTCGTCGGCGCCCAGCTGGCCGTCGGCCACCAGCGCCACCATGACGCCGATATGGTCGCCGCAGGAGAGCAGCAGCGCCACCAGCTGGTCGGCGATGACGAGCTTGCCGCAGCGCGCTTCATCGAGCACGCTTTCCAGCACGTGCGTGAAGCTGACCACGTGATCGAGGCCGAACAGGCCGGCCGAGCCCTTGATGGTGTGGGCGGCCCGAAAGATGGCATTGACCAGTTCGGTCTTGTCGGACGCCTGCTCGACTTCGAGCAGCGCGTGTTCCATCTCTTCGAGTAATTCCCGGCATTCGATCAGGAAGGTTTGCAGTGCGGCGGCCAGATTCATGGCATCGCCCCGGGCAGGGCGGCGGCGCCGTGGCGGTGGGCGAAGCTGTCAGCCAGGCCCAGCAGATCGAGCAGATCCTGGACCGGCGCGCTGGACGCCAGCACGCACACATCGCCGCCAAGGCCGCGGGCGGTTTGCCTGGCCAGCAGCAGCAACTGCACGCCGGCCGTGTCGAGCTCGCTGACGGCCGACAGGTCCAGTTCGACCAGGGTGCCGGCCGCCAGCGGCGCCAGCAGCGTCTCCTTGAGTTCGGCGGCGCGATAAATGCTCATCTCGCCGTCCAGGCGCACGCGCTGGGGCTTCATGGCATGCACAGCTTTTGTACCGCGCCCAGCAACTGCTCGACCTTGAAAGGCTTGACCATCCACGCCCGGGCGCCGGCGGCCTGGCCTTCCCGCTTGCGCGCATCGTCCGATTCCGTGGTTAGCATCATGATGGGCGTAAATTTGTAGTTCTGCATTTGCTTTACTTCCTTCACAAAGCTGATGCCATCCATGACGGGCATGTTGACGTCGCTGATGATCAGGTGCACCTTTTGTCCCGCCAGTTTGGACAGCGCATCCTTGCCGTCGCGCCCTTCGATCACCGTGTAGCCGGCACTCTTGAGCGCAATGCCGATCACTTGCCGCATCGATGCGGAATCGTCGACTACCAGGATCGTTTTTGTCATGTTCATACCTCAGGATTAATAGTGGCGGGGCCAATGGCGGATATCGTCGCGGCGCCGCTGTGCACGGCATGCTGGTCGGACATCACGTAGGTTTTCTTCAGTTTTCCCAGCAGCGCCGGCACATCGAGCGCCTCGAGTTCGCCGGCGCCGGCGAAGCGCTCGCATGCCGCGTCGAGGTGGGGCGGGAACTGCAGAATGTTGTTCGTCACCTGGCTCAGGATCTGGTTGACGCGGTCCTGGAATTGCAGCTGCACCAGCGCCTCGCCCACTTGCTGCTTGATGCCGATGCTCTCTTGCTTGAGCACGTCGGTCGAGGTCAGCAAGCCATCGGCGACGCCCTTGAACCCGGTCAGCACGGCGCCAATCACGGTCACGGTGGTGTGCAGGGAGCGATTCTGCTCATCCACGGAGAGCTGGGCCGCCTGGCAGGTCGTGCCGATGGCCTCGCTGATCACGCGCACTTTCTCGGCCATGCGCGTGCCGGTTTCGCCCGACTGGTTCGACAGGTGCCTGAATTCCTTGGCGAGGACGGCAAAGCCGCTGCCCTGCGCCCCGGCGCGCGCCGCTTCGATGGCCGCGTTCAAGGCGAGCAAATTCGATTGCGCAGCAATACTTGCAACCGCTTCCGACATGTCCCGCAACTCGGTGGTGAAGGCGTTGAGGTCCTCTACCTTGCCCAGCATGGTCGTCATGCTGTGCATGGCCGAGGACTGCTGCGCCAGCACGGCCGACAACTGCTGCGCGCTGTGCGCCAACACGGCCACCATGCCGCCGTCGTCGCCGTCGCCGCTTGCGCTGGCCTGGCTCGATACGTGCAGCGCCTGCTCGAGGCGGTCGACGATGGCGGCAAAGCGCATCGCCAGCGACTCGACCGCGCCGTCCATCTGCGCACGCGCCGTCTCGATGTGGCCGGCCCACACGGGCACCACGGCGCGGCCGAAATCCCGCTGCGCCGCCAGGTAGCCGCTCAGCACCTGTTGCCGGCGTCGCTGGGCGCCGGCACTGCGCATGGCCAGGACGGCCGCGGCCAGCGCGAATGCGCCGGCCAGCACGACCGCCTGCCAGCGCCCGTTGCCGGCCACGAGCACGGCGAACGTGCCGGCAACACCGAGTACGCCGAGGCGGATGCCGTCCGGGGAAATGCGGTCATAAGCTTTCAAGAAATTTCCTTCGGGACAATCAACGTCCCATTTCGTGTTATTGCAACATCAATATCTTGAGGCGACTTCCAGCGCTCGATTCTCGGCACATCGCTGGCCTGAGATCAAGGACGGGAGGGGGGAAGGTGAAAACCTGCGGGGGCTGTTCAGGCGCCGGATGCCAGGCTGCGGTCTCAAATAGGCGCGACGTGCGCGCCTTGCTGCATCGGGTGGCCACAGAGGAAAAATACTGCGGGAAGAGCTAATTACAATAGGCTATACAGAAGTAACGTATATTTCTTTTAAGAATCATTTGATGCAATCTTACGTCACTCGGCGCGCTTTCTCCTACCAGTTTTTAACAATTGCTACCGATACGTTGTTTGTTCACACTGCACTGGCAAGGGCAAGTACCCCATTTTATGCATGCTAAATGTGTAATATCTTGGCTAAATAAAAAGTGGTAACTTGACCATTTGACATGGCGCTTTCATCGTTGGCTGTGGGGCGGCCGACTGGCCGGACCAGGGCTGGCGCTGGCACTGGCCGCGAGCGAATCAGGCCGGGGGGCGGCGCTGCGTCGTGGCGACACCACCGGGCGATGGTGTCGCTACAGCGTCCCGCACAGTGGCAATGAATATGCCTGCAACACGCTGCCATCCTTGGCAGAAATAAAGGCGGTGATGCCGAAGTCGGCGGCGGGCCGCCGGTCCGGCAAGCTGAACGATTGCGACAACTTGACCGTGCCGGCGGCGTCGAGCGGGGCGGCACGGAACCAGTGGCGCGCCACGTAATCGTGGTGCAAGGTGCGCCCGCCGTTTTCGCCCCGCGTGACGATGCTGTCGAGATTATTTTGGTGGACCGCCACTTGCAGCGATGAACCCGGCGGACCCTTGCCCTTCACCACGACCTGGTAGGTCGCCGCGTCGGCGCGTTCGACGGCGATGCCGATGTCGGCGCGCGCAGGGCGCGCGTTGGTGCGGCCGATGGTGTCGGCGAGCGCGCCCGACCAGTTGCGCAGTTCGCGCCCGTTGACGAAAAATGCGGGCGTGTAGACCAGCGTCGTGTTGGCCGCCGCCGCCAGCATCCGCTGACGCTGGGTAAAATCCGGCCGGGAAAATCGATCGCGCCAGCCGATCCGGTCCCAGTAATCGACATGCAGCGACAAGGGCGCGACTTGTTCGGCGCGCAGTCCCGCCGCCCGCAGGCCGCTCAGGGCGCGGTCGGCAGGCGGGCAGCTGCTGCAGCCCTCCGAGGTGTACAGCTCGAGCAGCGCCACCGTGTGCGCGGGGCTGTGTCCACTACAACTTTGTGCATAGGCCAGCTGCGCCGCAGCCATGCAGGCCAACATGCCGACAGCGAGGGAAGTTCGCATCGTGTACTCCTTGCTTGACATCGGGTGGCGCCCTGGCGACCGGCTGGGCATCGTGCGGCGCCGTCCAGGCGCTCGCGCAATCAATGCCGGCACCGGCCGCGATCCCCGGTTTATTTTTTCATGGGGTCCTTCTTCATCTCATCCTTTTTCATCTCGTCCTTTTTCATCTCGTCCTTTTTCATTTCGTCCTTTTTCATCTCGTCCTTGCCCATGGCATCCTTGGCCATCGCCTTCGGCTTGCTGTCCGCCTTCTTTTTTGCCATCGCGTCCTTGCCCATGGCATCCTTGTGCATGCCATCCTTGGCCATCGCATCGGCCGCCATGCCGTCCTTCTTCATGGCGTCCTGCGCCATCGCGCCGCCGCAGGCGAACGCCATCGTCACTGCCATCGCTGCCGTCATCAGTTGTTTCATTTTTTTCTCCTTGAGTGTGTCGCACGACAATCGTGCCCTTCGATGGGGTTCGCCGTTCACGAACCGCCAAACCAGTTGTATCCCTGGTCTTCCCAATAGCCGCCGGGGTAGCGGTTGGTGACGAAGACTTCGGTGATGTGTTTCGGATTTTTGTAGCCCAGCTTGGTGGGCATGCGCAGCTTCATGGGGTAGCCGTACTTGGGCGGCAAGATCTGGCCGTCATACGTCAACGCCAGCAGCGTTTGCGGATGTAGCGCGGTGGCCATGTCGATGCTGGTGAAATAGTCGTCGGCGCAGCGAAAGCCGACGTATTTGGCGCGCGTGTCGGCGCCGATGCGGCGCAGGAAGTCGCTAAACGGCACGCCGCCCCATTTGCCGATCGCGCTCCACCCTTCGACGCAGATGTGGCGCGTGACCTGGCTGGCCTGGGGCAGGCTGCGCAGCTGCGCGAGGGTCCATGGCTGGGGGCTGCGCACCAGGCCGCTGACGGCCAGCGCGTAGTCCGCGTCGATCTGGGGGATGTCTTGCTCGCCATAAAACGCGTTGAAGGGAAACGGCCGGGTGATCATCGATTCGTCATACGTCGGCGCCAGCCGCTGCGGATCGAACAGCCAGCCTTGCAGGTCGTCGTTCAGGTGCGACATGGTCTTGAGCATGGTGTCGACGGAGTCGCTGTCGCTGAGCGAACAGCCGCTCATCATCGACAGCGCGCCGAGCGACAGGGCGCGCGTGCCGAACACGCGGCGCGACGGCATGTCCAGCTTGCTCAAGAGCTTGCCTGCATCCTTGATGATCTCTTTCTCGTGCGGAAAGAACAGCTTGATTTTCTTGATCATGGTTTCTCCGGAAAAATTTCGATGAGAACAAATATTTAGCGCCCCCGCACCATGCTCAGCAGCGTGCGCGGCACCAGCGCCACCATGAACACGTGCACGACAATGAAGGCGGCGGCGAAGGCCATGGCGCCGAAATGGACGTAGCGTGCGCTGTCGTAGCCGCCCATCAGCAGGCGCAGCAAGGGAAACTGCACGGATTTCCAGATCGCCAGACCCGACACCACCAGCACCAGCAAATCGGCGATGATGGCGAGATAGCACAGCTTCTGGACGGCGTTGTAGGCGCCCCGCGCGTCGTGGCGCAGCGTGCCCGACAGGGCGGCCCGGGTATCGGCCCACACGGCCGCCGGCGACAGGGGCAGCAAGCGGCGTCGCAGGCGGCCGGTGGCGACCCCGAGGACGAGATAGACGAGCCCGTTCAAGACCAGCAGCCACATGGCGGCAAAATGCCATTGCAGGCCGCCACCAAGCCAGCCGCCCAGGGTCACGCCGGGCGGGAAGGTAAACGGGAACAGGGGCGCGGCGTTGTAGATGCGCCAGCCGCTCAATAGCATCAGCAGCACCGCAATGGCGTTGAGCCAGTGGGTCAGGCGCATCCACGCCGGGTGGATGATGGGGGGCCGGGATTGCATGTCATGCCTCGCAGTGGTGTCGTCCCGGCTTGGTCGGGGCAGCTGCGGCGAACCTGACACATTTATTTCAGTTTCCTGGCGCCGGCTGCGCCGTGCAGATTTTCTTTGCCGTGTTTGTCAGGAAGTGGCGGCATCGCCCGACCAAGGCGGAACGCTGCCAGAATGCACCTTGATCACCACACTTATCGACCACAGGCAGTCCATGGAATCGACTTACCACTACGCCGCCCAGCTCGAGGCGATGCGCCCCCAGCTTTTCAGCTTCGCCCTGATCCAGCTGCGCGACCGGACGCGGGCGGAAGACGCGGTGCAGGAGGCGCTCATCGCCGTGCTGGAAAAGCCCGCCGCCTTCACGGGAAAATCGACCTTGCGCACCTATGTGACGGGGATACTCAAGTACAAAATCATCGACGCCTTGCGCGCGGCGCGCCGCGAGCAGGCGTGGGATGGCGACGGCGATGCGGCCGACGCCGACCTGGTCGACGCCCTGTTCGTGGCCAATGGTCACACGGTCGATATGCCCCGCCAGTGGGGCGATCCCGAAGAAGTGCTGGCGCAGAAGGATTTTTTCCGCGTCCTGGTGGTGTGCCTGGACAAGCTGCCGGCCCAGACGGCGCGCATTTTCATGATGCGCGAATGGCTCGAATTCGACACCGACGAAATTTGCCGGGAACTGGGCGTGAGCAATGCGAACGTGTGGACGGTCCTGTACCGGGCCCGCCTGCGCCTGCGCGAGTGCCTGGACCTGAACTGGTTTGGCGCTGCCGCCCTGCCTTGAACCATAGCGGAGACCCCTATGAACG
This sequence comes from Massilia sp. DWR3-1-1, assembly GCF_049898325.1. NCBI lineage: Bacteria > Pseudomonadati > Pseudomonadota > Betaproteobacteria > Burkholderiales > Oxalobacteraceae > Massilia > Massilia sp. DWR3-1-1. Next base: position 80,191 of record NZ_JAFCXL010000007.1, read on the forward strand.
ACCGCAAGACCTGGAAGCCCACCTGCCGCGAAGTGCATCGCCTGGTGTCGGAATCGATGGACCGCGAGCTCACGCTCGTCGAACGCGGCAGGATGCGGGTGCACCTGGTGATGTGCACGGCGTGTACCCGCTTTAACGGGCAGATGGCGCTCCTGCGCAGCGCCGTGCGCCGCCGCTGAGCGGGCGCGCCGGCTGCCTGGCTCAAAGCATGATGGCGCGCTGGCGCCGTTCCATCATGCGCAGGATGAAGGGGGTAAAAATGAGCTGCATGGCCAGCTCCATTTTGCCGCCGGGGACCACGATGGTGTTCGCCCGCGACATGAAGGAGGCCGCCACCATGCTCAGTAAATACGGAAAATCGATGCCCTTCGGGTCGGCGAAGCGGATCACCACGAAGCTCTCGTCGGGCGCGGGAATCTCGCGCGCGATGAAGGGGTTGGAGGTGTCGACGCAGGGCACGCGCTGAAAATTGACGTGGGTGCGCGAGAACTGCGGGCAGATGTGGTTCACGTAGTCGGGCATGCGGCGCAGGATGGTGTCGGTGACGGCCTCGGTCGAGTAGCCCCGCTTGGCCTTGTCGCGCCACAGCTTCTGGATCCATTCGAGGTTGATCACGGGGACCACGCCGATGAGCAGGTCGGGATGGCGGGCGACGTTGACGGCGCCGCTGACCACGCCGCCGTGCAGGCCCTCGTAGAACAGCAGGTCGGTGTCGGCCGGCAGGTCCTCCCATGGCGTGAAGGTGCCGGGCGGCTGGCCGTAGGGCGCCGCGTCGGCTGTCGCCGGCGGCGGCCGCCTTTAAGGCTCTCCTGATGGCGCAAGCAGGGCCCCTGATCGCCCTGTGGGCGTGAGCAGGCGCGATCGACGGCACTACATGGCGGCCCTACACGGCGGTGCCGAACAGGGCGCCGATACCGGCCGCGGCCGCCATCGACATGGCGCTCCAGAACGTCACCCGCAGCACCCCCTTGCCCACATTGGCGCCGCCCACGCGGGCGGCCAGCCCGCCCAGCAAGGCCAGCGACAGCAGCGAGGCGGCGACGGTAAAACCAATGAGCTGCTGGTGCGGCACCACCACCACCACCAGCAGCGGCAGGGCGGCGCCGACGGCGAAGCTCAGCGCCGACGCCAGTGCCGCCTGCAGGGGCCGGGCGAGCGTCGCCTCGCTCAAGCCAAGCTCATCCTTGGAGTGGGCCGCCAGCGCATCGTGCGCCGTCAGGCTGTCGGCGACCTGCTGCGCCAGCGCGGCAGGCAGGCCCCGCGCAATGTAGATATTGGCCAGTTCGAGGCGCTCGCCGGCCGGGTTGTCGTGCAGCTCGCCCCGTTCCTTGTCCAGCGCGGCGTGCTCGGCATCGGCCTGCGACTGCACCGACACGTATTCGCCCGTCGCCATCGACATCGCCCCCGCCACCAGGCCGGCCACGCCAGCGACCAGGATGGCCTGGTGGGTGGCCTGGGACGCGGCCACGCCGAGGATCAGGCTGGCGGTGGAGACGATGCCATCGTTGGCGCCCAGCACGGCCGCGCGCAGCCAGCCCACATTGTCCAGTTTGTGCAATTCGGTGTGGCTTCTTGGCATGGTGGCGATCTAAAAAATTGAAAAATATTTAACGGTTGCCTGGATTCTACGCCTGCCGCCACGATGGCCGCGTGCAACTCCTCTATACTGCGCCGATGCGCATCCAGCTCTTCTCCGACCTCCACCTCGAACGTTACCCGGACTTTCAGCCCAAGCTCGCCGCCGATGCCGACGTCATCGTGCTCGCCGGCGACATCGGCTCCTACCAGCCGGGCAGCCGCCTGCCCGGCGACGACTTCGGCCTGGCGCGCTTTTCGCCCTTGCGCCCGGGCGCGGGCAAAGCCACCGTACTGTTCGTGCCGGGCAACCACGAGTACGACGGGCTCGACTTCGACGATGCCCGCGTGCGCCTGCGCGCCACCTGCGAGCGGCTGGGCATCACCTGGCTGGACCGCGAAGTTGTCACCATCGGCCAGGTCCGTTTTATCGGCACCACCTTGTGGAGCGACTTCGAGGCGCTTGCCCGCCGCGAGAGCGACGGCGCCAGGCAACTGGCCGCGCTGGCGAAGGCCTGCCGCGCCGCCAATTATTATCTGAGCAAGAACACCACGCTGCGCCAGGGCGCGCCCGTGCTGGCCGAGGGCCTGCGCGCCATGGCGCTCGATTGCCAGGCCTGGCTGCGGCAGGCGCTGGCGCTGCCGTTCGAGGGCGCCACCGTGGTGGTGACGCATTTCGCTCCCAGCCTGCAAAGCGCCGATCCCCGCTACGGCTTGACGGCAGGCACGGCCGGCTTTTGCAATGCGCTCGACGAGCTGTTTCCCCTGGTCGATGTGTGGATGCACGGCCACCTGCATTGCATGAACGATTACCGCGTCACGGGCACGGACGGGCAAGGGCCGTGGCAATGCCGCGTCGTCGCCAACCCGCTGGGCTACCTGAGCAAGGGCGAGCAGGCGGCATTTCGCGAAGACCTGGTGATCGATCTGGCGCCACGCTGAGCGGCCGGCCGGGGTCCGGCGGCCTTTGGGACGGCGCCGCCGGCCGTTGCGACTGTACTACAACAAAGCCTGTTTATTCTTGCGTTCCTTGCCGATATGGCAAGCGCACTTCTGGCGTCGTGCATTGCGCCGGGTACCTTCTGTCATAATTTACGACAAACGGTATGCATCAGTTGGGATGCCGGGATGAACAGGGAAAAGATGACAGCGGTAACACAACAGCTTCACATGGCACGCACGCTGCCCAAGATGGCGACCACCGTCGCCGGGCTCGACACGGTGCTGGGCGGCGGCCTGCCAGCCGGCGGCCTGTACCTGGTGCAGGGCCTGGCCGGCAGCGGCAAGACCACGCTGGCGGGGCAAATCGGATTTCAACATGCGCGCGCCGGCCGCAAGGTGGTGGTGTTTACACTGCTGGGCGAAGCCCACGTGAAAATGCTCAGCCACTTCAGCAGCTTCAGCTTCTTCGATGAAGACGTGATCGGCAAGAACATCGTGTTCTTTTCCGCCTACGCGGCGCTGATGGAAGGGGGCCTGCGCGCATTGCTCGGTCTGCTCGTGTCGACCATGGCGCAGGAACAGCCCCATCTGTTGATCATCGACGGCTTCCGCTCGATCCGCAATTCGAGCGCCAGCGACATCGCGCTGGCGGAGTTCATGCATTCGCTCAATTCGATCGTCTCGTCGATGCAGTGCACCACCTTCCTGCTCTCGCCCGTGGAAGGCAACGTCACCGATTCGGAAAATACCCTGGTCGACGGCGTGATCGAACTGGGCCTGTATCGCCAGGGCATGGCGATGATCCGCGAGTTGCAGGTATTCAAGGTGCGCGGCGCCAAGCACTTGCTGGGAAAACACGTATTCGAGATCGCCGCGGACGGCCTGGTGGTGTATCCCCGCTTCGAGGCGCTGTGTTCGGGCAAGCAGGCGCCGCCCATGCAGCAGTCGCTGCTCAGCGTCGGCATTCCCAGCTGGGACCAGCGGATCGGCGGCGGCATCAACAGCGGCTCGATCACCTGCCTGCTGGGTAGCCCGGGCGCGGGCAAGACCACCATGGGCTTGCATTTTATTGCCGAGGGCCTGGCCCAGGGCGAAGATTGCCTGATCGTCGGCTTCCACGAGTCGCCCGCCATGGTCGTGCACAAGGCGCGCCGGGTCGGGCTCGACTTCGAGCAGCACGTCGCCAGCGGCCGCCTGGCGATCATGTGGCAGTTGCCGCTGGAAATCCTGATCGACGACATCGCCTCGCGCATGCTCAAGGACATCGAGGCGCGCAAGGTCACCCGGCTGCTGATCGATGGCGCCGAGGGGCTCGACAAGCTGATCATGCACCCCGAGCGCTCGCGCGGCTACCTGGTGGCCCTGACGAACGAATTTCGCCTGCGCGGCGTGACCGGGTATATCACCCAGCAGCTGAGCTACTTCAAGCGGGGCGCGCCCGAGGTGACGCCGCTGTCGTCAGCGCTGTACGACAACGTCATGCTGCTCGAATACCTGTCGGTCGGTGCCCTCAATCACCGCCGCATCGCCGTGATGAAATTGCGCGAAAACGCTTACGACAGCGCCAACCGCTTGTTTACCATCAGCGACGGCGGCATCGTTGTCGGCGAACCGATCGCCATCACCGATGGCGCCGGCGGCGCGGCGGGGTGACCGGTGAAACAAAAAACCCTCATCATGCTCGTCGACGACGAGATGGACATCACGGAGACCTACGGGATTTATCTCGAGTACCACGGCTTTGAGGTGATCACCGCCAATAGCGCCACCGACGCCCTGGCCAAACTGGGCACACGCTTGCCCGACGTGATCGTGTCGGACTGCATGATGCCACTGGTCGATGGTATCGAGTTCAGCCGCCGGCTCAAGGCGCGCCCCGATACCTGCGGCATTCCGCTCATTCTCACCAGCGGGGCGCCGTACTTCCACGACCTGAGCAGTCCAACCTACGATGTATTTCTGTTGAAACCGGTGGCCATGTCCCGCCTGATCGACGAGATCGGCCGCCTGCTCGCCGCGCGCGCGGCGCGCTGACAGCGCGCGCCGTCAGCGCTGCCGCGGGCGCTTGCTGTCCCCCGTTATTGGCGCGCGCGCTGCTCCTGCTTCTCTTTTTTGGCGGCCTTTTTTTCCTTGGTGGTCTTTGCCGGTTCCTTCTTGGTTTCCTTCTTGCTGTCCTGTGCCTTGGCCATGCTGTGCTCCTGGGGTTTGAATAGGCCAAGTATCCCACGGCTGCGCTATTTTTTCGACCTGTTCAGGCCTTGGTCGCCACTATTTTGCACCTTACGCCAGTTGGGTGACGCCCATCGCCAGCACCGCCATCGCCATCACCGCCGTGCCCAGCCAGCCCAGCACCCTGAGCCGGGGGCTGATGGCCAGTTCGCCCATGACGTCGCGGCGGCTGGCCAGCAGCATCATCACGCCCATGATGGGCACGGAAATGACGCCGTTGACCACCGCGCTCCAGTACAGCGCCCGCACCGGATCGATGGGCGCGAAGATGAGCGCCATGCCGCCCAGCGTGGCGATGATGATGACGATATAGAAGCGGCCGGCGGTGGATGGCCGCGCCTGCAGGCTGTTGGGCCACTTGAAGGCGCCCGCCATCGCATACGCGGCCGAGCCGGCCAGCACGGGGATGGCCAGCAGGCCCGTGCCGATGATGCCCATGCTAAAGAGCAGGAAGGCGAACTCGCCGGCGATGGGGCGCAGGGCCAGCGCGGCCTGGGCCGAGGAGTCGATGTCGTCGATGCCGTGCAGGTGCAGGGTCAGGGCGGTGGTGAGCATGATGCAAAGCGCGACCAGGTTGGAAAAGCCCATGCCGACCCAGGTGTCGAGCTTGATCCGGGCCAGGCCGGCGCGCGCTTCGTCGGGCGCGTCGCGCAAGGGGCGGGCGGACGGGTTGCTGCGCATTTCCTCGACTTCCTGCGAGGCTTGCCAGAAGAACAAATAGGGGCTGATGGTGGTGCCGAACACGGCCACCATGGTGGTGATGAAGGCGGGCGACCAGGGCAAGGACGGCAGGACGATGCTCTCGCGCAGCACCTCGCCCCACGGAATCTGCACGACGAACACGGTGGCCACATAGGCCAGCAGGGCCATGGTCAGCCACTTGAGCACCTGCACGTAGCGCGTGTAGGGAATGAGTACCTGCAACAGCGCCGACAGGAGGGCGAAACCGACCGCGTACAGGTGCGCCGGTCCGCCCGCCACCAGCGCCACCGCTTCGCCCATCGCGGCCAGGTCGGCGGCAATGTTGATGATGTTGGCCAGCAGCAGCAAGCCGATCACGCCGTACAGCAGCCAGGCCGGATAGTGCCGGCGGATATTGGTGGCCAGGCCGTGACCGGTGACCCGACCGATGCGCGCGCTCACGAGCTGGATGCCGACCATCAGCGGATAGGTCAGCACCAGCGTCCACAACATGCCGAAGCCGAACTGGGCGCCCGCCTGCGAGTAGGTGGCGATGCCGCTGGGGTCGTCGTCGGCGGCGCCCGTGATCAGGCCCGGGCCCAGCTTGCGCAGCCAGCCGTGGCCCCTGCGCGTGAGCGGCGGCGCGCCAGGGTCGATGGCGCCGGCCGGCCCCTTCATCCGTCCTGCCACAGGGGCAGGCCGACGGCGTCGCGCCATGACCATGACAGGATGTCAGGCAAGTCGATGCCGTGCTCGCAAATCTGCGCCCGGTGCGCCAGCATGCGCTGGGCCACGTACTGGCGTGCGCGTGCGCGTTGCGGGGCCAGTTGCGGCACCCGCTCGACGACCGCCAGCATCAGGTGGTAGCGGTCGAGCTCATTGAGCACCACCATGTCGAACGGCGTGGTGGTGGTGCCGTTTTCCTGGAAGCCATGCACGTGCAGATTGTCGTGGTTATTGCGCTTGTAGGTGAGGCGGTGGATCAGCGTGGGGTAGCCGTGGAAGGCGAAAATGACTGGCTTGTCGGTGGTAAACAGGGCGTCGAAGGCGGCATCGCTCTTGCCGTGCGGATGGACCTGTTCCGGCTGCAAGGTCATCAGGTCGATCACGTTGACGAAGCGGATCGCCAGGTCGGGGAACTGGGCGCGCAGCAGGTGCACGGCGGCCAGCGCTTCCAGGGTCGGCACGTCGCCGGCGCAGGCGATGACGACGTCGGCGTTGCCATCGACCTCGGTGCTGGCCCACTGCCACACGCCCAGGCCGGCGCGGCAATGGGCGATGGCGGCGTCGATGTCGAGCCACTGGGGTTCGGGATGCTTGCCGGCGACGATCACGTTGATGTAATTGCGACTTTGCAGGCAGTGCTCGGTGACGGCCAGCAAGGTGTTGGCATCGGGCGGCAGGTAGACGCGGGCGATTTCGGCGCGCTTGTTGACGACATGGTCGAGAAAGCCGGGGTCCTGGTGGCTGGCGCCGTTGTGGTCCTGGCGCCAGACGTGGGACGAGAGCAGAAAATTGAGCGAGGCGATCGGCCGCCGCCAGGGCAGGGCGTTGGCCGCCTTGAGCCACTTGGCGTGCTGGTTGACCATCGAATCGACGATGTGGATGAACGCTTCGTAGGACGACAGCATGCCATGGCGGCCGCTGAGCAGATAGCCTTCCAGCCAGCCTTCGCACTGGTGTTCGCTGAGCATTTCCATCACCCGCCCGTCCGCCGCCACGTGCTCGTCGCCGTCGATGATCTGCGCGCTCGAGCAGCGGTCGGTGACGTCGAACAGGGCGCCCCAGCGGTTCGATGCCGTCTCGTCGGGGCTGAAGATGCGGAAATTGTGCAGGTTATTGCGCATCACTTCGCGCAGGTATTCGCCCTGCACGCGGGTCGATTCGGCCACGGCCGTGCCGGGCGCGGCCAGCGCCAGCGCGTGCGCGCGCAGCGCCGGCAGCCGCAGGGGACGCAAGAGGGCGCCGCCGTTGGCCACCGGGTTGGCGCTCATGCGCCGCGCGCCCGTGGGCGGCAGCGCCCGCAAGACGTCGCGCAGGCGGCCGTGCTGGTCGAATAGCAGCTCCGGGGCGTAGCTGCGCAGCCACTGTTCGAGCAGTTCCAGGTGGCCCGGCGTGTGCATGTCGGCAATGGGCACCTGGTGCGCGCGGAAGGTGCCCGTGCTGGGCTTGCCGTCGACCGTGACGGGACCGGTCCACCCCTTGGGCGAGCGCAGGATGATCATCGGCCAGCGCGGCCGCGCCGTTTGTCCCAGCACGCGCGCGTCGTGCTGGATGTGGGCGATGCGCGCGGCCACCAGGTCGAGCGTGTCGGCCATCAGGGCGTGCATCAGCTCAGGGTCGTCGCCTTCGACAAAGAAGGGCTCATAGCCATAGCCCGTCATCAGCGCGGCCAGTTCGTCGCGGGGGATGCGCGCCAGCACGGTGGGGCCGGCAATCTTGTAGCCGTTCAGGTGCAGGATGGGCAGCACGGCGCCGTCGCGGGCGGCGTTGAGAAATTTGTTGGAGTGCCAACTGGTGGCCAGCGGCCCCGTTTCCGCTTCGCCGTCGCCCACCACGCAGGCCACCAGCAAGTCCGGGTGATCGAAGGCGGCGCCGAAGGCATGCGAGAGGCTGTAGCCCAGTTCGCCGCCCTCGTGCAGCGAGCCGGGGGTGTCGGCGGCGACGTGGCTGGGAATGCCGCCCGGGAAAGAAAACTGCTTGAACAGGCGCTGCATGCCGGCCAGGTCTTCGCTGACGGCCGGATAGACTTCCGCATACGTCCCTTCCAGGTAGGCGTTGGCCACCAGGCCGGGGCCGCCGTGGCCGGGGCCGGTGACGAACAGCACCGACAGGTCGCGCTCGACAATGAGCCGGTTCAGGTGGGCGTAAATAAAATTCAGGCCCGGCGTGGTGCCCCAGTGACCGAGCAGGCGCGGCTTGACATGTTCGAGTAGCAGGGGCTCGCGCAGCAGGGCATTGTCGAGCAAATAGATCTGCCCCACCGACAGGAAATTGGCCGCCTGCCAGTAGCAGTGGAGGGCGCGCAGCGTGGTGGCGCGGTGGTCGGGGTCGTGCATGGCGCTCTCGTGTGCCGTCGTCATTGGGACGGCTCGGCTGCGCTGGCGGGCGCGCCCAGCAGGACGCGGGCATTTTCCGCCAGCATCCATTGCTCGTCGGTGCGGATGATCCGCACCAGCACGCGGCTGCCGGGCGCCGAGATGAGCGCCGCGTGGGCGTCGTTGCGGGGGCCGTCGAGCAGCACGCCCAGGTGCGCCAGGTGCGAACAGATGCGCGCGCGCACGCTGGCCGCGTGCTCGCCGATGCCGCCGGCAAACACCAGCACATCGATGCCGCCCAGTGCGCCCGCCATCGCGCATACGGCCTTGCGGGCCTGGTAGCAAAACAGCGCCACCGCCTCGGCGGCCTGGCTGTCGCGCTCCTCGCGGGCCAGCAGCTGCGCCATGTCGCCGGTGCTGCCGGAGATGCCGCGCAGGCCCGATTCGTGGGTGAGCATGTGCTGCAAGGCTTGCGCGCTCATTTGTTCGTGGTGCATGCAATGCCAGGCGAAGCCGGGATCGATGTCGCCCGAGCGGGTCGACATGGCAATCCCGCCCGACGGCGTCAGGCCCATGCTGGTGTCGCAGCTGTGCCCGTGTTCGACGGCGGTGACGCTGGCGCCGCCGCCCAGGTGGGCCAGGACAACCTTGCCGGCGGCCAGCGCGGGCGCCTCCAGCAGGCGCAGCTGGTGCATCAGGTATTCGCACGACAGGCCGTGAAAACCGAGCCGGTCGATGCCGGCGTCGTGATAGCGGCGCGGCACGGCCAGCATGCTGGCCACACCCGGCATGGTGGCGTGAAAGGTGCTGTCGAAGCACACCACGTGGCGCGCCTGCGGGAAGTGGCGGCGCAGCGTTTCAAGCAGGTGCAGTTCCTGCGGCAGGTGTTCGGGATCGTCGCGCCGGTTCGCGTACAGGGCGCTGAGCACGGCCTCGCTCACTTCCTGGGTCGCGCGCAGCCGGGCGCCGCCATGGACGATGCGGTGGGCGATGCAGTGCAGTTGCGCGGCATCGACCTGTTCGGCCAGCCAGTCGACCAGCACCTGGACGGCGGTGACGCGCTCGGGGATGGGAAAGCTGCGCTTGACGGGGGCGTCGCGCCCCGCTTCGACGGTAAAACAGCTGGCCGGGCCGCCGATGCCGCTCACTTCGCCGTGCGTGAGCAGGGTCAGGGCAGGAAAATCATAGAGGGCAAATTTGATGCTGGACGAGCCGGCGTTGATGGCCAGCACAGTAAGCGGCGGTGTAGACATGGTAGCTCCTGGTGCATGAGTGGCACCGTCTGGCCTGCGGCGGTGTGGGAGCGGGGTGACGGGGTGGCGCGCGGCCCCTTGCAAGGCAACTGGTGCCGGCACGGACGGGCAGCTGGTGCCTGGACAACGGGCGCAACTATTGCCGGATCATCCCCCGGCCTTCATCGTGCGCCTGTATCGATGCGCTGGCAAGTGTTCATTTGCGTGCGCCGCGCCAGCGGACCACTACTAATTGGAAGTAGTAAATAGTGACTAAGAGTATTAAAAAACGGTGTGGAACAAATGTTAGCATTGGTTACTGTCGTCAAGATTGCTTGGCACATCTGCGACGGAGCACAAACACCATGTGTTCGAAGGTTTTTATGATGCACGATTTCCTGTCCAATAACCGTGACGAGCTGGCCCGCCGCTGCCGCGTCAAGGTGGGCACCCGGCCGGGACGCTCGGCCACCGAACAACAGTTGCAGGACGGCATTCCCCTGTTCCTTGAGCAATTGATCCAGACCTTGAAGATCGAGCTTTCGCCCGACCCCATGGCCAGCCGGCTCATTTCCGGGCCGGCCGATGGCGCGACGGCGCTGTCGGCGGTGGGCGCCTCGGCGGCCCAGCATGGCAAGGATCTGCTGGCGCTCGGTTTGAGCGTCGACCAGGTGGTGCACGATTACGGCGACCTGTGCCAGGCCATCACCGACCTGGCCGTCGAGCGCGAGGCGCCGTTCGAGGTCGATGAATTCCGCACCCTCAACCGTTGTCTCGACAATGCCATTTCCGACGCCGTGACGGAATTTAGCTATCAGCGCGACGTCATCGCCGCCGAAGCCAATGTGCTCGAATCGAACCGCCGCGTCGGCTTTCTGGCGCACGAGTTGCGCAATCTGCTGGGCACGGCGTCGCTGGCGTTTGCCGCGGCCAAGGCCGGCCAGTTGAGCCTGGCCGGCGCCACCGGTTCCATCCTCGAGCGCAGCCTGCAAGGGCTCGACCGGCTGATCACCGAGTCGCTCGACGATGTGCGCCCGCTGGTGCCCTCGGCCGATCTGCTGGGGGCGTTTTCGCTGGCCGGCTTCATCGGCGAGATTTACGAGGCCGCCGCCATGTCGGCCCGGCAGTACGGCTGCACCTTGCGTACCCTGCCCGTCGATGGCGAGCTGGCCTTGACGGGCGCGCGCGACCTGCTCATCGCCGCGGTGGCCAATTTGCTGCAGAACGCCTTCAAATTTACCCGCACGGGCACGGAAGTGCGGCTGAGCGCGTATGCCTCGGGCGAGTACATCCTGATCGACGTGCAGGACCATTGCGGCGGCTTGCGGGCCGGCGCCGCCGAACGCATGTTTTTGCCATTTACCCAGATGGACCGCAACCGCGACGGCATCGGCCTGGGCCTGACGATCGCCAAGCAGACCGTCAATGCCAATGGCGGCACCTTGTCGGTGAGAAGTATCGCGGGCGAAGGCTGCGTGTTTTCCATCAGCTTGCCCCGGCGCGCCGTGCTGGCCTGACGGGGGCACGACCGAACACGTTGGGCGTTTGCGCCCGCTCAAACATTGTGACAGCACTAATAGCGCCTGCACCGGTCGTACGAGGAGCAGATGGCGGCACCGATTTGCCGTGCCGGCCAGGTCCACGGGGCGCCTGGCGGCCGGTCCCTGCACGGGAGTGACCATGGACGAAAGAACGTTTCGCATTGCCACCAGGCTGGAAGTACGGCACTACCGCGAATTGCTACAACCAATCAACGATTTCCTTGCCGCCAAGAACGCGCAGCGCGACGACATGCCGGTCGAACTGATCGAGATCACCCAGGCGGTGTTCGGTGAACTCGACCGCTTCGGCTACGTGCCCACCCAGGACGCCCTGCTGGTGGGCGTGGACCGGGCCGACAGCCGCTTCGATGCGCCCGAACTGGACCCGCGCCAGGCGGCCGCGGCGCACCTGGACGTCGAGGCCCTGTTCGCGCGCTTGCGGCGGCACTGACCGGGGCGCGGGCCCGCCCGCGCCCGCAACACGTCCCTCAGCGGCCCGGTACGGGATAGCTGGCCGGGCTGACATTGCCCTCGACATCGATCGCCTGCACGCCAAACAACACATTGTCTTTCGAGATCGGCATGCTCACCGCCGTCACCTTGGCCACATACTGGCTGTGCTGCCAAGTGGCCGCCGTGGTGTCGCGCCACACCACCCGGTAGCCGGCCAGGTCCGGCTCGGCATTGGCCGTCCAGCTCAGGTCGGTTTGATTGCTCAGGCGGGCGGTGAGGATTTTGACCGCCTGCGGCGCCGCCGGCGCCAGCGCCAGCGCGGCCAGTGCGGCCGCGTTGACCCGCGCCACCTGGGCCACGTAGGCGGGATCGACGAACTGCGCCAGGTCGCCGATCTGCACATCACCCTCCTTGCGCACGTTCTGGTGCTGGTGATTGAAGTCTTCGGCCGGTTCCGTAAAGCGCAGGGCGGCAAAGCCACGGTCGAGGAAGGGCGCATGGTCGCCGCCCCGCAGATAGCGGTCGCGGCGATTGATCACGGTGACCTTGAAATCGGGCACGTAGCGCTCGCCCACTTCCTTGACCAGCCGGGCCAGCTGGCGCGGCGTCGAATCGTTCTCGCCCCCGGTCTGGATCAGCGTGCGCAAGTGCTCGGGCATGTCGCGGGTGGCGGGAATGCCCTCGGCAAACAGGCGCACTTGCGTGTTGTCGCGCTTGCCATCGTCGCTCATCGAACTGCCGATGATGTCGTTGGTGAACATGCCGGCAATGTTCAATTTCTTTTGCCTGGCCTTCTCGGCGAAATCGGCGGCGCCATACAAACCCTGTTCCTCGGCGGCCACCGCCATGAATATCAGGGTGGCGTCAAACTTGTATTGCGACATCACGCAGGCCAGTTCCATCACCGCCGCCGTGCCGGAGGCATCGTCGTTGGCGCCGGGGGCATCGCCGACGGCGTCGGCGTCGTCGCTGTTGCGCGAATCGTAGTGGCCGCTGACGACGTACAGGCGCTCGCGCGAGGCGGCCTGGGTGCCGGGCAGGGTGGCGACGACGTTGACGATCTCGACCGGGCGGGCAATGCGCCGGTCGACCGGGTGCAGGTGGCCGTCGAAGACGACCGCCAGCTTGCCGGCGCCGCAGCGTTCCAGTTCGCTCTTGATCCAGCGCCGCGCCGCGCCGATGCCGCGCGTGTCCGAGTCCGTCTCCGACAGGGTATGGCGGGTGCCGAAGCCGACCAGCTTGTTGACGTAGCCTTCGATGCGGCCGGGCGAGATGGCGGCGACGATGGCGCCGATGTCGGCGCGGCGCACGGTGGTGTCGGGGCCGCTAACGGCCGGCGCGGCGCCGGCCAGGGCGCCGCTGGTGAGCAGGGCCGCCATGAGGATGCCGTGGGTGAGGGGATGGGCCATGAAAATTCCTTTGAAAACGGGGGGAGGCCACGCTGGCGCAGGGGCGCCGTGGCGGCCCCTGCGCGGCGAGGGTGGTGGGTGGTCAGCGGAAGCTGTAGGCCGCCGTCGCATACACAAAGCGCCCGCGCGGATCGCCGTAGCTGACATCGTAACCGCCGAGAAAGTTCGACGCCAGGTTGGTGTACGGCGGATCGCGGTCCGTCAGGTTTTTCACGCCGACCGTCAGCTTCGTCGCGCGGATGCCGGCGTAGGTCAGCTGGGTGTCAAAGGTCTGGTACGGCGCCACCTTGCGCGGCGTGCTGCCGGCGGCCACACGGCTGCCCAGCGAGTCGACATAGCCTTTCTGGTAATTCTGCGACAGCGAGGCAGACAAGGGCCCCATCTGGTAGGCCACGCTGGCATTGTGTTTCCAGCGCAGCACCACGCCGCCACCGGCGTTGAGGGCCGTGTCGAGCGAACTGGTGTAGGCGCCGCTGGGGCCCTGGACGTCGTACTTGGCCAGGTAGGTGCCACTCATGCGCGCCGACAGGCGATTGCCCGAGGCCAGCCGCCAGCCGTACTTGGCGTCCACGTCGACCCCCGCCAGCTGGGTCTTGAACAGGTTGGCGTTGGTTTGCAGGATGCCGGTGATGGGACCGGCCCCGCTGGCGTTGCCATCGGCCACGCCGCGCTGGATGAAGGCGGCATACTGGGTGGCGCGCTCGGCGTTGGCGAGGAAGTAGGCCGAGGACAGGCCGCCGACGACGATGGCGTTTTTGAGGTTGACGCGAAAGGCGTCCAGGCTGATCGAGAGCTCCTTGATGGGTTCAAGCAGGATGCCGGCCGTGTAGGACAGCGATTTTTCGGGTTGCAGGTTGGGGTTGCCGCCCGTCAGGGTGGTGAACTGGAAACTGCAATCGGTGGCGGCGCCGGTGGCGATGTTGGGGCAGCGGATGGGGTCGCGCGTGCCGTTCGAGGTGACGCTGGTCGCTTGCGGCGTGTACAGGTCGGTCAGCGAGGGGGCGCGAAAGCCCGTGCCGACGGACGAGCGGATCAGCACGGTGTTGCTCGGTTGCCAGCGGATCGACGCCTTCGGATTGACGGTGCTGCCCACCCCCTGGTAATTGTCGTAGCGGACGGCGCCGTCGACATCAAACTTGTGGAACAGGGGCAGGTTCATTTCCGCGTAGGCCGAGGTGACGTTGCGCTGGCCAACCACGGGGAAGGCATTGCCGCCCAGGCCGGCGATGTCGCCCGTCTGGATCGCCACCGACGGGTCGTAGGCGAATTTCTCGCGGCGCAGCTCGGCGCCCAGGGCCAGCGCCGCGGCGCCGTTGGCCATGCTGAACAGCTCGCGCGAACCTTTCACATCGATCGAGGCCATCGAGGTCTTCGACGCATAGCTGGTGCCGCGAAATTCGGCGGCGCGGGCGGCGGCCAGCACGGTCTGGTCGGCCGTCTCGCCGAAGGGGTTGATCAGGCCGCTGTTAAAGATCGGCAGCGCTTTTGAATATTGCGCATAGCCGGCCAGCAGCAGTTCTTTCACTTTCGATTCGCTGTACAGGGCGGCACTGTCGAGATCCCAGCCGGCCCAGCTGCCGCGCACGCCCAGTAGCAGGCGCGACGCTTCCGATTCGTCGCGGGTGCTGCGGGCGCCATTGACGACATCGCGGTAGTTCAGCAGCAAGGGCTTGCCGGCGACGCCGTTGGCGGCGGCAAACGCGCTCGGGTAGTAGGGGCTGCTGGGCAGCAGGATGAAGCCGCCATTGCCCAGGTTGCCGTACGGCGCCGTCAGCGCCTTGAACGCCGGCACGTAGGGATTGCTGGCGGTGGTGATGGCGTTGTAAGCCAGCGGCACCGGCTGGGTGGTCGAATCGACCCGGTTCTTGGTGTAGGCTGCCTCGAAATACGCTTCGGCGTTGGGTGAGAGCGTCTTGCGGCCATTGCTCATCACGCTTTGCTTGAGCGAGTAGGGCTGGATCGAACCGTATTGGGTGTTGTCGAAGCTGCAGCGGGTCGGATTGAACGGCGTCACCGGCGAGATGGGGCCGCAATTGCCCAGCGAGGGCGTGCGCAAGGCCGAGCCGATCAGCACATTGGCGGGGAAGGTGATCGACGAGGTCAGATCGTTGCTTTCCGCCACGTTCAGGCGGTTTGCGTAAGGGCGGTCGGCGCCGAAAATGGCGTCCGTTTCCTGGATGTTCAAGCCCAGCGTCAGGTTGTAGCCGTCGGCGGCCAAATTGCCCCAGCCAGCGAACAGGGTGGCTTTCTTGTCCTTGCCGTGGCCGCCGCGGGCGGGCTGGCCGTAGGTGGCGCTGGTGTCGATGCCCTGGAAATCCTTGCGCAAAATAAAATTGACCACGCCGGCGATGGCGTCGCTGCCGTACACGGCCGACGCGCCGTCCTTGAGCACCTCGACCCGCTCGATGGCCGACAGGGGAATGCTGTTGACGTCGACCGACGAGCCGGCCGCGCCGGCCGAACCGCCGCCGTACACGGAAACGCGGCGGCCATTGACCAGCACCAGTGTGCGGGCGCTGCCCAGTCCCCGCAGCGACACGGTGGCGATATTGCCGCCGCCGAAACCGGAGGCGTTGGCGGCGGTGGTGGCGCTGCCGTTGCTGCTGAGCGAGCTCAGTTGCTTGACCAGTTCCTCTGTCGACGAGGCGCCGATCCGCTCGATGTCTTCGCGCTTGAGGATCTGCACCGGCAAGGCGGTCTCGCCGTCGATGCGCTTGATCGACGAGCCGGTGACGATCACCCGCTCGATCGCCGGCGCCTTGTCCTGGCCGGCAGCCCACGCGCCCGTGGCGGGCAACACGCCCAGCAGCACGGGCGCCAGGGTGGCGGCGACGAGGATGACAGAGCGCTTTCGGCGTGGCGTGATAAGGCGGCTTGCTTGCATGGCATGAACTCCTGGTGGCGACTGTGGGGGATACGGGCGAATACCGGTGCGGGTGAAATTGTGCAAGTTGCCCCAATTCCCTGGTTGCATTGATTAACTATCAATAAATTATATAATTTGCATGGGGCAATAACTTGCTATATTTATGCCCATACAACAGTGCAATCTGCAATGTTCATATCGTTTATAGGGAAATGACGCAATGACTGTATCGCGCGTGACATTGGACCGGATCGATCGCAAGATTTTGCAGGCGCTGCAAGCCGACGCCAGGTTGTCCAGCGCCGACCTGGCCGAGCGGGTGGCGCTGACGGCGTCGCCCTGCTGGCGGCGCGTCAAGCGCCTGGAAAGCGATGGGGTCATCTGCGCCTACGAGGCCAGGTTGGACCCGAAGAAGCTGGGCTACCACGTGACGGCGTTTATCAGCGTTTCGCTGGAAAAAAGCCACACCCAGCTGGTCCACGAATTTGAGGCAGCGGTGGCGGCGATTCCCCAGGTGCTGTCCTGCCACCGCATTTCGGGCCGCTACGATCACCTGCTGATGGTGGTGTCCGAGGACCTGGAGGCCTACGGTCTGTTCGCCGAAAAATACATCAACGGCCTGCCCGGTATTAAAGAGGTGTACACCTCGTTTGTGCTCAAGGAGGTCAAGGCGCCCACCAATCCGCCCTTGCCGCCCCTTGAATTTGCCTGAGGCGCCGCTCAGGGGCGGTGCGTGCAGGCGTAGACGGCGGCGGCGGTGATGGCGAAACCGATGCCGTTGACAACGCTGAAATGCTCGCCCAGCAACACCGCGCCCAGCAGCGCCGTCACCGCCGGCACCAGGTGGAACAGCCCGGCCACCTTGCTCGCTTCGCCCTTGCGCACCAGCACGAACAGGATGCTGATGGCGCCGATCGAGTTCACCAGCGACAGCCAGCCGGTGGCAAACAGCAGGGTCGGGGTCCAGCGTACCTGCAGCGATTCGAACTGATCGGCCAACAGCACCATGACGAGGGCCGCCGTGGCGAGCTGGATGCAGCCGCCCGTGCGCAGGTCCATCGTGCTGCAAAACTTCTTCTGATACACGGTGCCGCCGGCAATGCCCAGCAGCGCCAGCACCACGTACAGGTAGGCGCCCAGGTCCGCCACGCCCGCCAGCTGCTCCCCTACCACCAGCGTGACGCCGACCAGGCCGCCGACCAGCCCCAGCCACTCGACGGGGCCGACCTTTTCGCCGAGGAAGCGCTGCGCGCCCAGCGCCGTCAGCACCGGCATGGTGCCCACGATCAGGGCCGCGATGCCGGCCGGCACGCCTTTTTGCAATCCCATGTACAGGCCACCGAACTGCAGCGCCTGCATCAGCAGGCCGGCCACCATCAAGTGGCCCACCTGGGCGCGGCTGGCCGGCCACGGCGCCCGGCTGATCAGGGCCACCACGAGCAAGATCGTGGCGGCGCTGGCAAAGCGGATGAAGGTCAGGGTGAATGGGCCCACATCGGGCAGCGCCAGCTTGCCGACGATGTAGCCGGAACTCCACATCAGGATGAACAGCAGCGGTAACGATAGCGCCGGCAGGGCGCTGGCGGGGGCGGTGGTGGCGGTTTTCATGGCGATCCTGACAATGATGGAAAGACCTCCAGCATAATTAGGGCAATCTTGCATTACAATCCGTTCCTCGGGAACAATACTGTATCGAAAAGAGAAACAATGGACCGTTTGCGTCATAGCCTGGAAGAACTGCTGGCCTTCGTCAAGGTGGTCGATCTGAAGAGTTTTTCGGCCGCCGCGCTGGCGCTGGCGTCGACCAAGTCGACCGTCAGCAAGCAGGTAGCGCGGCTCGAGCAGGTGCTGGGTACGCGCCTGCTCAGCCGCAGCACCCGCCACCTCGCCCTGACCGAGACGGGCGCCATCGTGTACCAGCACGGCTGCCGCATTGCCGAGCAGGCGGTGGCGCTGGTCGATGCCGTCGACGGCTTGCAGGAGCGCCCGCGCGGCCACTTGCGGGTGACCACCTCGAGCGCCTTCGGCAACCTGCACCTGACGCGCCTGCTGACGGGCTTTCTGCGGCAATACCCGGACATCGGCATCTCGCTGGTGCTGGCCGACCGCTACATCGACCTGGTCGAGGAAGGCTTCGACCTGGCGGTGCGGCTGACCAGCCATCCCGTCGACGGCCTGGCGGCGCGCCGGCTGGCCGCGATCGACTACGCGCTGTGCGCCACGCCGGCCTACCTGGCGGCGGGGGCGCCGCTGGTCACGCCGGCCGACCTGGCGCACCACGCCTGCGTCCTGGGCGACCCGGCGGCGCCGTCCCTGTGGCGCTTCACGCGCGCCGGCGTGACGACGGCGCTGCCGGTGCAGGGGCGCCTGCGCGTCAACAGCAGCGAATCGGTGCGCGCGGCGGTGCTCGAGGGCGCCGGCGTGGGTTTGCTGCCGCTGTACGCCGTGCAGGCCGATCTCGCGGCCGGCCGCCTGCAAGTGGCGCTGGCCGATTACGTTGTCGAAGGCAGCTTCGGCGACAGCGTCTACGCCATTTTCGCGCCCGGCAAGCTGATGGCGCCGAAGGTGCGGGTGCTGATCGATTTCCTGGTGGCCAGTTTTGCCGACGGCGCGCCGCGCTGACACGCCTGAAGCGGCGCCCGTGGGCGCTGGCACGGGCGCTTACGGTTGTCTGGCCTGCTCCGCCTGCGCCTTCGCCACCAGCACATCGAGCACCGCGATGACCGCCTGGTTGGCCGCCTGCGCATGTTTCTCGACGGCGCGGCTGACCGCCTGGCCGGGCGAGGTCACGTAGCGACCATCGACCACCAGTTGCGGCGCGCTGGTGATGCCGTAGTCCGCCACCGTGCGCGGCAGGCGGCGCAGGGCGGTGGTGACGCCGAACGACTGCCACGCCTCGAGAAACTGGGCACGGTCGAGGCCATTGTTGACGGCCCATTCCAGGATCGGGCCGTCCTGGTTCAGGCGCACGCGCTCGACGTGCACGGCGTGCTCGATCTTGCTGAACATCTGCTCGCCCTTGCCCATCGCTTCGACGGTGAGGAACAGGTGCGCCTCGGGATCGGCCGCCCCCGTGTAGGGAATATGCACGCGGCGAAATGCAATTGCCTTGCCCTGGCGCTTGACCCAGTCGGCCAACTGGGGCTCGAGCTGGTAGCAGTACGGGCAGTGGTACATGAAAAATTCGATCACCTCGATTTGCGCCGGCGCCGCCCGGGTGGCCAGGCGCGCTGGCAGGGTCAGATATTCGGCGCCGTTGATCGGCGCAGCGGGCGCGCCCAGCGACAGGGTGGGCAACAAGCCGAGGGCGGCCAGGACGAGACGGCGAGTGGGCATGGGATCGATCGGGTCGGGTTGATAGGCGCGTAATGATGTGCTGCAGACAATTATAACGGTTTCCACATGGCTAATTCGCCGGGGCCACGGCGGTCGCTGCGATAGAATGCACGCCCATCGATGTCGTCGGAATGTGTCCCGCTTTGTTCAATTTTCCCTTTTGTCGGCGGCGGCTCGCCCCCGTGTCACGGCGTGGCTAGCGCGCCGCCCGGCCGGCGCCTGGCGCGCGCCCTGTGGGCGGGCGCCGCGCTGCTGTTGCTGTGGATGGCGCTGGCGCCGCTGCAGGCTGCGCGCCGCGAGTACGATCTCGAGATCCGCGCCGGCGCCGCCGCGACCCTGCCGGCCGCCATCACGCTGACGCTGGGCTTGCAGGATGTGCTGTTGCTGCGCAATGCCGACCGCGCCGCCCTGCAGTTCGGTCCCGTGCTGGTGGCGCCCGGCCAGCAGTTTCGCCTGCCGTTCGAACAGGCGGGCGTGTATCCGGTCGCCGCCAGCGCCTGGGCCGGGCGCACCCTGACGGTGACGGTGGTGGACCTGCCGGCGCCTGGCTGGGAGCGTGTCAAGTGGCGCCTGGCCGCGTTCAGCCACGCGCTGCGCTACTGGCCGACGCTGCCGCCGCCGTCTCGCTGAGCGCGCGCCGATCGTGCGCCGGCAGCGCGCCATTCTGGCATCATGGGGCCATGACGACCATTTCGATTCCCCTGTTTCCGCTCGGCGCCGTGTTGTCGCCCGATGGCGTGTTGCCCTTGCAAATTTTTGAAGTGCGCTACCTCGACATGATCGGCAAGTGCATCGCCGACGGCGGCGCCTTCGGCGTGGTGCTGCTCACGGCCGGCGCCGAAGTGCGCGCGCCCGAGCAAACCGAGCGGTTCGCCGACACCGGCACCCTGGCCAGCATCGACAGCCATGCGGCACCGTCGCCCGGTCTCCTGCAGGTGGTGTGCCGCGGTGGCGCGCGCTTTCGGGTGCTGCGCGCGCAGCGCTTGCGCAGCGGGCTGTGGATGGCCGACGTCGAACTGCTGGCCGACGACCAGGCCGTGCGCATCCCGGCCGAACTGCGCGGCGCCGCCGACGCCCTCGACCGCGTGCTCTCGTCGCTCGACGAGGTCCCGGAAGAGCGCTGGCCCGTGCGCCCGCCATTTCGCCTCGACGACTGCGGCTGGGTGGCCAATCGCTGGTGCGAACTGTTGCCGCTGCCGGTGGCGCAAAAGCACAATTTGCTCATGCTCGACAATCCCGTGATCCGCCTCGAACTGCTGCACGACATGCTCGACGAGCACGGCCTGATCACCTCCTGAGGCGCGCCCGGGCGCCGCCGTGGGCCGCCAACAATTGCCGCGCGCGAAAGCCACGGCGGCCGGCCACGCGGCGCGGCGCGGTGATAAACTGGATGTGCATACCGTTCGCGCAGCGCCTGTTGCTCTGGTTCGCCCGGCGTCACCGAGGACGGCCGTACCCTGATCGCCTGTTTCCGTTGCTGACTGATCCGCCACGCACCGATGACGCCAACCGCCTTTCACGCCGAGCTTGCCACTTTGCTGCCGCGCCTGCGCCGCTTCGTGCGCGCCCTCGTGCCCGCGCCCGAGCATGCCGACGCCCTGCTCATCACGGCGCTGGAACGGGCGCTCGCCAGCCCCCACGAGCGCTGCGCCGGCGCCGCGCTCGAGCGCTGGCTGTTCGGCGCCGTCGCCCAGCGCTGGCGCGCGCAGGGCGCCGCGACCACCGTGGCGGTGGCCGACAACCGTGCGCACGCCGCCGGCGCCACCGCCGCCATCGAGCAGGCGCTCGCCGCGCTGCCTGGCCAGCAGCAACTGCTGGTGGCGCTGGTGCTGGTCGATGGCATGGGATACCGGCAGGCCGCGGCCATCGCCGGGCTCGCGCCGGCTGCGCTGACGACTGAACTGGCGCTGGCCCGCGCCGCGCTGGCCGCGCACCTGTCCGACCACGCCAGGACCGTTCCATGAGGCCAGGCGACGACACCCTGATGGCCTACGCCGACGGCGAACTCGACGATAGCGTGCGCAAGCAGGTCGAACAGGCGATGCAGGCCGATCCCGGGGTGGCGGCGCGGGTGCGCCAGCACCAGGTGTTGCGCCAGCAGGTGCAGCGCGCCTATGCCCATGTCCTCGAGGCGCCGCTGCCAGCGCGCCTGTGCGCCGTCGTTGCCGCGGGCGGCAATGCGCGCCACGACAGCGGCGGGCGGGCGCCGCCGCCGCGGCCGAAGGTGGTCCAACTCGACAGCGTGCGCAGTGCGCGCAACCTGGGGATGGCGCGCCACCCGGGCGCCGCGCTGGCGCCCGGGTGGCGCCGGGGGCGGGCATGGGCGGCGCTGGCGGCCGCGCTGCTGGCCGGCCTGGTCGGCGGTATCGTGGCCGTCGGTGCGTATCACGGCGAGACCCGGTTTGCCGTTGTCAACGGCAATGGTCTGCTGCGTGCCCACGGCACGCTCGAAGCGGCCCTCGACGGCCAGCTGACGGGCGCGCCTGTGCCGGGTGGCAGCTTGCGCATTGGCGTCAGCTTCGTCGGTCGCGACGGCCAGTATTGCCGCGCCTTCGAACTGGGCGTGGCGGCCGGCCTGGCCTGCCGCGCCGGCGCCGGCTGGAATGTGCCCGTCTACGTCGAAGGGCAGGACGCTGGCGGTGGCTACCGGGCGCCGGGCAAGGCGCTGCCGGCGCCCGTGCAGGCGGCCATCGACGCCCGCGCCGTCGGCCCTGCGCTCGACGCGCGCGCCGAAAAAGCGGCGGCGGCGCGCAACTGGTCGCGCTAGCGCGGTCAGGCCTTGGAGGCCAGCGTGCGTTTGCCTGGCGCCATCGGCGTGGCCAGTGCCGCGCGGTTGCGCCCGGCTTGCTTGGCGCGGTACAGGGCCTGGTCGGCCAGGCCCACCAGCAGGGCCGATTCGGTCGCCTCGCCCAGTTCGCCCGGGTTCAGGGCGGCCACGCCGATACTCACCGTCACCACCGCGTACGGCGAGGCCGCGTGGGGCAGGGCCAGGCGCGCCAGTTCGACGCAGATGGCGTTGGCGATTGCCAGCGCCTCGGCGGCGTCGGTGGCCGGCGCCAGCACGGTAAATTCTTCACCGCCATAGCGCGCCACCAGGTCGCCGGGACGGCGGCCGAACGATTCGATGACGTCCGCCACCATGCGCAGGCAATGGTCGCCTGCCTGGTGGCCATAGCAATCGTTGTAACTTTTAAAGTGGTCGACGTCGAGCATCGCCAGCGCCAGCGTGCTGCCGTTGCGGCGGGCGCGCCGCCATTCAGTGTCGAGGGCGGCATCAAAGCCGCGCCGGTTGGTGATGCCGGTCAGGCCGTCGGTGGAGGACAGCGTGGCCAGCTTGGCGTTGCTCTCTTCCAGTTCGCCCGTGCGCGCCGCCACCAGTGCCTGCAGGTCTTTCTGGCGCCGCGTCAGGCTGCGCACGCGGGCCCGGTACAGCATCACCAGCAGGCCCGTGGCCAGCACGGCGCCCAGCAGGCGCGCCCACCAGGTCTGCCACCACGGCGGCAAGATCCGGATCGTCACGGTGGCCGCTTGCGCGCTCCAGATGCCTTGCTCGTTGGCCGCCTTGACTTCGAAGCGGTAGCTGCCGGGGTCGAGGTTGGTGTAGGTGGCGGTGCGGTGGTTGGCGTCGGTGATGACCCAGTCGCGGTCGAAGCCGATCAGGCGGTGCGCATAGGTGTTGCGCGCCGGATCGGTGTAATGCAGCGACGAAAACTCCAGCGCGAACACCGATTCCTGCACCGACAAGGTGATCGCGGTGGGCGCCGTCACCGTGCCGGCCAGCTTGATGCCGGCGCCGGCGGCGGCGGCGCCGGTGGCCAGTGAACGGTTGAACACGCTCACATCGGTCAGGGCCACCTGGGGCGCCACCGACATGCGCCGCACCTGCTGCGCGTGCACGCCCGTCATGCCCTTGACGCCGCCAAAGTACAGCACGCCGTCGGCGCCTGCCGTGGCCGAGTTGGCGGCGAAGCCTTCGGTGAGGCCGTCGGCGGTGCTGAAGCGGGTGACCTTGCCGCTGACGGGGTCCATCCGCACCAGGCCGCTTGCCGTGCTCAGCCACAGCATGCCCGCCTGGTCGCTGCGGATGGCCAGGATCTTGACGGCGCCCACGCTGTCGGCGCCGCCGAAGTTGCGAAAGCTGATGGCGCCGTCGGCGCCCGTGATCACTTCGCTCAGTCCCTTGGCGGTGCCGGCCCAGATGCGCCCGCGCGGGTCCTGGTAGACGGTGGCGACGTTGTCGTCGGCCAGCGTGGCCGGCTTGCCCGGCGTGTCATGGTCGCTGCGGAAATGGCGGAACGTGCCGGTGGCGGGGTCGAGCATGTCGAGGCCGCCGCCGCTCCAGTCCGAGCCCATCCACACGCGTCCGCGCCGGTCTTCGACGATGCAGGTGGTGCCGGTGACGCTGCGCGCGGCCGGGTTGTCGGCATCGGTGGGATAGACGGTGACGGCGCCGCTGGCCGGGTGGTAGCGCACCAGGTGTTGACCGGTGCCCAGCCACAACATGCCACCGGCGCCCGGGGCGATGGTGTTAATAAAATCCATCGCCGTGCTGGCGCCCTTGGCGTACTTGCCAAAACGCACAGTTTGAAAGGCGCCGCCGGGCTGGTCGAGGCGGTTCAGGCCGGACGCAGTGCCGATCCACAGGGGGCCCTGGTCCTGCTGGTGCAGGCTGTAGATCACGTCGCTCGACAAGCCGCCCGGACGTCCCGGCTCGGCGCGCCAGGTCTTGATGACGGCGCCGTTGGCGGGGTCGAACAGGGAAAAGCCCGTATTGCTGCCCAGCCATAGTCGGCCGCCCGGCGCCGTCTCCATGTTTTGCACGGAATTGTTCGGCAGCGTGTTGTCGAGCGCGGCGTCGAATGGAATAAAACGCTGGAAGCCATGGCTGTTCAGGTTGACCAGGCTGATGCCGTCGGTGAACGAGGCCACCCACAGCATGCCGCTGCGGTCCGTCATGACGGCGCGGATGTGGTCCGACTGCAGGCTGTGCGGGTCGTTGGCGCGGTGCGCGTAGTGGACCGGGACGGCAGCGCCCGGGTCCCAGCGCCACAATCCGGCCGCCAGGGTACCGGCCCACATCGCGCCGGCGGCGTCGGCGTGCAGGGCGTTGATGCGCACCCGCGGCGAGGCGATGCGCGTGCGCGTGCTCCACGGGCTGCGGCTGTTCCAGGTCACCACGCCCGCTTCCGTGCCGATCCACAAGGTGCCGTCGGCGCCGACATGGAGCGCGCGCACGATGTTGAGCTTGTCGTCGGGCGCCTGCGCCGTGTCGATGCGGTAGTGGCGGAAGCCGGTCGCGCCCTTGGCCAGGTAATCGAGCCCGCCCGGCCAGGTGGCCACCCACAGGCCGCCGTCGGCATCGCGGGCCAGCGCATTGATGTCGTTGGCGCCCAGGCTGTCCGGGTCGTTCTTGTCATGCAGGTAGCGGCGCACCGCGCCGCTGGCGCTGTCGACGTGTTGCAGGCCGCCCCAGGTGGCCACCCACATGCCGCTGGCGCCATCGCCGACGATGGCCTTGACGATGCGCTGGTTCGACGGTCCGGGCGGCAGGGCCAGCGCGGTGAAGGTGCCGCTGGCGGGATCGAAGCGGGCCAGGCCGTCCTGGGTGCCGGCCCAGATCCGCCCCAGGTGGTCTTCGAACAGGGCCGAGACGCGGTCGTTGGGCAAGCTGCCGGGGCCGCGGGTGTCATGGGTGTACTTGACGGCCTGGTAGCCGTTATACCGGTACAGGCCGCCGCTGTGGGTGCCGATCCAGACAAAGCCCTGGCGGTCTTGCAGCATCGACAGGATCGACAGATCGTCCGCGTCGAGCGAGCCCAGGCGCTTGAAGCGCAGGTCGGAGGTGGGTGTCGCCATCGCCAGCGCCGCCATGGCAAACAGGCAGACAGCGGCGATCAGGCGCAGCACGGACGTCAGGTGTGGAAAGAGCAGGGGAGGCATCGGTATCCAGGCAAGGCAGGCGGCAACCGTGGTAGCGACGTTGCAACCGTAACAACGGTACTGTGCGCCCCGCCATGTTTCGTGTCAATCGAATCGGCATTGCCGCGCCAGCCATGTTGCATACCGACTACGCTGAAAAAAACCGCGTTCGGGCACTGCGCCGGCCAGTGCACGGGCGCGCTCCCATATACAGTATGGGCAAATTAGGGTATCGTGATGGGTCTGTAAAAAGGCGCTGTTCCGGCTGTCGCCAGCGCGCCCGGTTGCGCGGCCTCAGCGTTACGCGACGTTACAACCGGTGGCTGCCGCTGCACAGCGTGAACGCCGCCTGCCCGCTTTTGCCGCACCCGTGCGCCAGTCCACCACCCCGATCGAATATTGATAGATGAAAGCAGGCGCCTGCCGCGCCGACCGACCTGATGCCCGACAACGACGCAAGCCACGCCCCCGAATCGACTATTCTGCCGGACCCCGGCGCCACGGCAGCCGCCGCCACGCCGGCCCCGGCCGAAGTGCGCGCTGAACTTGCCGCAACCCCTGCTGCGGAATTTGCTGCAGCCCCTGCCGCCGAACTTGCCGCTGACGCTGAGCGTGCCGGCGACCCGGTCCGGTTCGATCAGTTCGGCCTGGACGCCCGCATCCAGCGCGCCCTGAGCGACCAGGGTTACACCGTGCCCACGCCGATCCAGGCCCAGGCCATTCCCATTGTCCTGCAAGGGCGCGACGTGATGGGTGCGGCGCAAACGGGCACCGGCAAGACGGCCGGGTTCTCCTTGCCCATCATCCAGTTGCTGCTGGCCCACGCCAGCCCCAGCATGTCGCCCGCCCGCCACCCCGTGCGCGCGCTGATCCTCACCCCCACCCGCGAACTGGCGGTGCAGGTGGCGGAAAACGTCAAGGCCTATGCCAAGCACACGCCGCTGCGCTCGACGGTGGTGTTCGGCGGCATGGACATGAAGCCGCAGACCGTGATTCTGCGCGGCGGCGTCGAGATCGTCATCGCCACGCCGGGCCGCCTGCTCGATCACGTCGAGCAGAAAAACGTCAGCCTGGGCCAGGTGCAGATGCTGGTGATGGACGAAGCGGACCGCATGCTCGACATGGGTTTCCTGCCGGACTTGCAACGCATCATCAACATGCTGCCCAAGCAGCGCCAGAACCTGATGTTCTCGGCCACGTTTTCGCCGGAAATCAAGAAGCTGGCGGCCAGCTTCCTCAACGACCCCGTCACCATTGAAGTCGCGCGCAGCAACGCCACCGCCGACAAGGTGACCCAGGTCGTCTATAAAGTGGCCGAAGCGCAGAAGGTCGAGGTGGTCGAATTCATCATTCGCCAGCGCCAGCTGAAACAGGTCATCGTGTTTTCCAACACCAAGATCGGCGCCTCCCGCCTGGCGCGCCACCTGGAACTGGCCGGCATCAAGGCCTCCGCCATCCACGGCGACAAGACCCAGCAGGAACGCATGGCCGCGCTCGACGCGTTCAAGCGCGGTGAAATCGAAGTGCTGGTCGCCACCGACGTCGCCGCCCGCGGCCTCGACATCACCGACCTGCCGTGCGTGATCAACTACGACCTGCCTTACAACGCGGAAGATTACGTCCACCGCATCGGCCGCACGGGCCGCGCGGGCGCCTCGGGCGACGCCGTCTCCGTGTACTCGGACAAGGACGAGCGCTTGCTGGTCGATATTGAAAAGCTGATCAAGCAAACCATCACCCGTGGCGAGCTGGTCGGCTTCAACCCGGCGCCGGCGCCAGCCTACGGCGAGCGCGCCGCCCCGCGCGGGCGCGAACGCAGCGCCGAGCCGGGCAGCGAGCGCGCGCCCCGGCCGGAACGGGCCGTCGAACGGGCCACCGAAGCCCGTCCGCGCCGTCCCGAAGGCGAGGCGATCGCCCGTCCCGGCGAGCGTGCCGAGCGCCCCGCGCGGCCGGGTGGCCCGCTGCCGCGCCGCGACAAGGCCGATCCGTGGTTCTCGAAGCCCTACGAGCCGGCCACGCCAGCGCCCACCGATGCCGCCAGGCCGGTGATCAACCCGTCGATCAAGCCGGGCCGCCAGAAGCTGGCCGTGCTGCTGGGCGGCGGGCCCAAGTCCTGACCTGTAACAACGGCGCCGCAGGCGCCGTTTTGTATGGCGCTTTCACCGTTTGCTGTGGGTCGACCCCGAACCGATTTGAATTGCTGAGGTCAAACCTGCTCCACCAACGTGATGGGAGAGCAGCATGGCACAAGGCAAGCAGGTCCGTCCGAATTTCACCCGCCTGTTCTCCCGGCTGCGCGCCTTTAATACCCACCAGAGGCTGGCCGTCTGCTGTTTCATGTCGGCGCTCGGTCACTTCGGCGCTTGAGCTCGAAAGAAACTCAACAGCTAACGGTGAAAGCGCCTTTTGTATTGCGCGTACAGTGCGCCGGCATCGCCAGCGTCTTCCTATAATTAGACCGAAGTCGTCACATCGGGATCGTCGATGCCCGCATCGGCGCATCCGTCGTTTTCCAACTCCCATTGGAACGTCAGTCCCATGCATCGGCAAGCGACAGTGAGCCCGGCGCCATCGCATTTGACCTACCGTGCCGACATCGATGGCCTGCGCGCCATTGCCGTGGGCTTCGTCGTACTGTTCCATGCATTTCCGGCCGCCATCAAGGGCGGCTTCGTGGGCGTCGATATCTTTTTTGTCATCTCCGGTTTTCTGATTTCAAAAATACTGATCGGCGGTTTGCAGCGGGGCTCGTTTGCATTCCGTGATTTTTACGCGCGCCGCATACGGCGCATTTTCCCCGCGCTGATCGTGGTCATGGGATCGTCCCTGGCGTTTGGCTATGTCGCCATGTTTCCTGACGAATTCATGCTCCTGGCAAAACACGTGATGGGCGGGGCGGGGTTTATCGCCAACCTGATGCTGTGGTACGAAGTGGGCTATTTCGACGTTGCCGCCGAGACCAAGCCCCTGCTGCATTTGTGGTCGCTGGGCATCGAAGAGCAGTTCTACCTGGTGTGGCCGATTCTGCTGGCGCTGGTGTTTCGTTTCAAGTCGGGCGTCGTCCAGTTGATCCTGCTGTGCCTGCTCGTTTCCTTGCTGGTCAACGTGGCCGGCGTCCACCGGTTTCCCAGCGCGACGTTCTATTCGATCGCCAGCCGGGCCTGGGAACTGCTGTTCGGCGCCCTGCTCGCCTGCTTGTCGCTCCGACAGTTCGCGCTGCGTTTCGGACATTGGCAATACGCCTCGGCGGACCACGGCGCGACCGTCTCCGGCGCCCTGTTCGACAGCGCCAGCGCCAGCGGGCGTGCTCTCATGTCGGCTGCCGGCTTGCTGTGCATCGTCATCGCCTGCGCCGTGGTGCGCTCCGACCAGGCCTTTCCCGGCTGGTGGGCCCTGTTGCCCGTACTGGGTGCGGCGCTGCTGATCGCCGCCGGCCCGACCGCCTGGGTCAATCGCCACATCCTGGGCAATCGCGTGATGGTATGGCTGGGGATGATCAGCTATCCGCTGTATTTATGGCATTGGCCCTTGCTGTCGTTCGCCCGCATCATCGAATCGGGCATGCCATCGTGGCAGATTCGCCTGGGCGCGGTGGTCGCGGCGGTACTGCTTGCCTGGCTGACGTATCGCCTGGTCGAGCTGCCCTTGCGGCGGCGCGGGCGCAAGGGGGCGACCATCCTGCTGGTGTCACTGATGCTGGTGGTGGCCGGCGTTGCCGGCCTGATCTATCGGGCCCAGGGCTTGCCCGAGCGCGCCAGTGTCGTCGCGACGGCCGCCCAGCAGAAGGCCTTGCTGACGGTCGAAGACCGTGCCAGCGCGACCGCATGCAAGCTGCGCTACGGCTTTGCCACCTTGTGGGAGTATTGCCTGCTTGCGAAACCTGACGCTGCGCCGACGGTGGCCATGGTGGGCGACAGCCACGCTTACCACCTGTCGGCGGGCTTCACCAAATACTATACGGCCCAAGGTGAAAACCTGTGGTTTCTGGGGACCCGGATTCCGTTCTGGGGGGGGGCCGACGGACCGGGCAGCGACAAGTACCAGCAAGCGACCAGGCAGATGCTCGATCTTGCCCTCAACACGCCAACGGTCCACAAGGTGATCTTGTCGACGATTCAGAAGTTCAGCGCCGATACGCCCGACGGCACGCTGCTGATCGCGCAGTTTCGCGAGACCTTGCGCCGCTATGTGGCGGCGGGCAAGCACGTGATCTACATCTACGATGTGCCGAACCTCGATTTCGAGCCCCGCTCGTGTATCAAGCGGGGCGCCATCCCAAGCTCGACGACGAGGACCGACTGTTCAATGGCACGCGCCACGTTCGACGACGCCACGCGCGCGCACAATGCCATTGTGCAGTCGGTGCTCAAACAGTTTCCCACCGTTGAGGTGTTCTCGACGGCGCCCTACCTGTGCGACGCCAGCCGTTGCCATGGCATGATCGACGGCAAACTGATGTACCGCGACGTCAATCACCTCACCTATGACGGCGACTTGTTGCTCGGATCGAAGTTCGCCGCTGAGCAGGCGGCGCGGGCGGCGCGCCGCCCTTGAGGCGTCCGTCCGCCGTCAGGGCAATTCGTCGATCCGCAGCGTGCTAAAACCGATGCCCAGCTGGCGGCGGTCTTCGCTGCCGTTCAGATCGTGCGGCGAGGTCGGTTGCGGCACCGTGATCTCGATGGCGCGAACCGCCTCGGTGGTGCTAAATTCCAGCTCGACCCACTGCTTCGCTTTGCCAATCCGTACCTGCTGGCGCTGTTCGCCCACCCGCACCGTCGCCTGCTGCCCGTCGTTCGGTCCGTAGGCTTCCACCAGCATGCCCAGCTTGAATTTTTTGGGGAGCGGCTGGCCGAGCAGCAGTTGCACCGTCGCCCCATCGGACCAGCGCCCCCACGGCTCGAGCCCGGACAGGCCGCGGCTCGATGCCAGCATGCCACCATCGGGTTTGGCGAACGCGACGCTGAAATGGTCGGCCGACTGCGGCGACAGTTCGACCAGGCTGAAAGTGCGCGCCTGCCCGCGCAGCACGGCGCCCTTCGGCAGCGCATATTTGCCCACAAACAGGACCCACTCGATGTGCGCTGGCAGGGCGTTCGGGGCGATCAGGCTGCCTTGCGGCGCCATGTGCTGGAACACCCGCGCATCGTCCGTATAGAACTGCGTCCTGAACATGCCGCTGCCGTCGTCGGTGACGATGGCCAGGTGCGCGCGCTCGTCGGCGCTTAAAAAATTGCGCGCAAAGGTGCCTGCCTGGTCGTATTGGTTGGAGGCGCCGCCCCTGGCAACTTCATGGTTGATCGCGTAGCCGGCAATGACCAGGAACAGGGGCATGAAGCCGGCAAAAAACAGCCGGACACCCCAGCGCGGCTGGTACGCCCATGCCAGCACGCTCAGCAGCGACAAGCTGCTCAACAGGTAAAACCCCTGGCGCCAGGCGGTCATTCCCTGCAACTCGGGGCTGTCGACAAAACTGGGGGTGTAGGGCTGCCACAAGGTCAGTGCGGCGAACAGGATGGTCGCTGCAATGGGCAGCGCCAGCACCATTCTGACGGTACGCGAGGGGCCTGGCGATTGCTCGCCCCACGCCACCGCGGCGATGATCAGCAGCAAAGGCAGGCAGAAATTGTAGTAGCGCATATGCAGGCGGAAATTGCTTTCCTGGCCCGCGCCGGCGACAGACGCGGTAAACAACACCGTGACGGCGACCAGGCTGCCCAACACGAGCAAGGTGTACAGGGCCAGCGCGCCGGCCGGCGTGCGCCATTGGCTGCGGCGCTTGAAGGTGGCCAGGGACGCGAGCAGGGCGGCAAGCGGCATGCCGAACAGCAGGGCCATGCCGTAGCCATGGCCGCGCAGATTGAATACTGCCAGTTTGAGCAACTGCAACAGGGGGGCGTGGGCGCCCGCATTGCTTGCCTGGGCGTACAAGCGGCCCGACAGACTCAGGCCGTTGCTGCCGGCGACCAGGTAGCCGCCCGCAAAACGCACGCCCAGGGTCAGGCCCACGGCCAGCGCGAGCAGGCCCAGCACCCTGGCCACGGAGGGGGCGGGCGCGCCATCGGCCCGGCTCAGCGTCGCATGGAGCATGAACAGCACGACGGCGGGAAGCAGGAAAAAGCCGTGCAGCTTGATCAGGGTCATGCCGCCCAGCAGGCATCCAAGCACGGCGGCGCGGCCGCCCGTCGGCGCATCGCGAAACCGGAACAGGGCCAGTGTCAGTGCCCAAAATCCCGTGAAATACAGCGCTTCCGGCATGAAATACGCCGTGTAACTGTTGACCGGCCCCGCCACCGCGCACAGTGCGATCAGCGAAGCGAAGCGGGGCGCGGCAAAGCGCCGGGCCACGCCGTAGATCAGGGGGGCGGCGCCGAGAAAGACCATCACATTGAGCAGGCGCGCGCATTCGAGAAAGCCGGTGCCGCAGGCGGTGGTCGACTTCGCCGCCAGCAGATACAGGTACGAGGGAAGGGTGGCGTCGGCCAGCGGCACCAGCCGCGCGAAGCTGCTGTAATACCATTCATCGGCCATCACCACCGCGTGCAGGCCGGCGTTGCGCCACACCATGCAGGCAAACAGCAGCATGGCTGCAATACACCAGGTGGTTTTGAGTCGGCTGGTCAGGGGGGGGAGGTTCATGGGCGCTCGTGCCGATCAAAGTGAGGAAACAGGGATGCCGACGGGGGCGGCGGTCGGTGCGGGCCCTCGTGTCGGGACAGGCGCGATGGCGCACGGATGGCCGAGGGAGAACACGTCATCGGAAGATCCAGCGCTTTCCCAGGACGAAGCCACTGACGGCCACCAGCGGCAGCGCGAACAGTTTGCCCGCCAGCGCGCCCGCGCCCAGCCATACGGCGGCATAGACGCAAGCGAGCGTGAGCAGATAGTTCATCGCCACCACCGCCAGGTAGCGTGCGAGCGGCGCCAGTCCCACCATTTTCTTGAACGTGATCTTGGCATGAAACAGGTAGTTCACGCACAGGCCCGCAAGAAAGCCCACGGAGGTGGCCAGCACGATGCTGGCGCCCTTGCCCAGCAATACCGTCATGACGCCGACGTCGATCAGCGCGCACAGCACGCCACCGGACACATACACGAGGAACTGCACGCTGTGCGGCGACCATTTAATCATGCACGGGCAGTCGTTGACGGCGGCGGTGGATGGGCCGTTTGGGAACGGCGGCAATGTCGTACGCGAGAAACGCCAGGATCAGCTGAATGCCCATCAGGATCGGCATTGCCGACAGCATGACGGTGCCGGCCGGGGTCGCCATGGCCGAGCGCGCCGACATCAACCAGTGCGAGGCGCCGAAGATCACGCCGAACAGCACCATGCTGACACCGAGCGGCAACTCGATCGAGGCCAGCGACATGTTGCGCAAATAATAATTATAAAACAGGCGTTTCCAGAAATTGCGGACGTGCTTGGCAAAAAATTCCGTCACCACTTGCGAGATTTTCAGATTGCTCACTTCGTCGCCATAGCTGGCGTCCATCGGCACATCGACGACGACGGCGTTGACGATATTGAGGCGGAACAGCATGTCCGACTCGAAGAAATAGCGGCGGCTGATCTTGTCGAACGGCAGGTAGCGCGCCGCGTCCGCATGGATCGCCGTGTAGCCGTTGGTGGGATCGAACAAATCCCAGTAACCGGAGGACAGCTTGGTCATCAAGGACAGGACGGCATTGCCGAACAGGCGCATGGGCGGCATGGCGCCGATTTTTTCCAGGTCGAAGAAGCGATTGCCCTTGGTGTAATCGGCTTCGCCGCGCAAGATGGGGCCGATAAAATCACCCATCAGGGCCGGATTCATCTGGCCATCGCCATCGACCTTGACGATGATGGCCATGCCGTCGGCGATGGCGGCCTGGTAACCGGTCATGACGGCGCCGCCGACGCCCTCATTGACGGCATGGCGCAGCACCCGCACGCGCGGGTCGGTGCAATGCTGCTCGACGTAATCGCCGGAGCGATCGGGGCACAGATCATCGACGACGTAAATGCGGCTGACCTCGGCGCCGATGGCGTCGATCACGCCCAGGATGTGGCGGGTGACCCGGTAACTGGGAATGACCACGGCGACCAGCGGCGTCGCCATCGTGGCGATGGCGGCGCGCGGCGCCAGGGCGCCCGGTCGCAGCGCCGCGGCTAGGTCCATTGGCGGAGAATCGTGCATGGGCGTGTCCCGTTCAGTGTGGTGCGCGGAGGGTGGGGGCGGGGCCGCGCGCCGCCGCTCCCGCTTGTGCGTGCGCCCGGTCGATCGCGGCAAGCAGTTGGCGCGCGCTGTCGGCCCAGGTCAGCCACGGCATGCCGGTCGACGGCGGCGCTGCCGCCCGCGCGTGGAGGGCGAGCCAGGCGCTGATGCTGTCGGCCAGGTCGGCGGCGCTGGTGCCGGAAAAATAGAAGGCGTGCTCCCCGGCGACCTCGACAAACACGGGGATGTCGCGGGCGATGATGGGCAGGCCCTGCTGGGCCGCTTCGATCAGGGGCAGGCCAAAGCCTTCGCCCAGGCTGGCCGCCAGCAGGCAGGCGCTGGCCGCGTACACGCGCTGCAGGTACTCGTCGCTGATCGCTTCGAGCCAGAACAGGCGGCGCCCGCTTTCCTTGTGGCCGCGCAGGCGGCGCACCAGGGCGTCGACCAGCCAGCCCTGCTTGCCAACGATGACGAGGTTGACCTGCTGGCCGGCTTTCCACAGGAGCTCGAACGCGGCCAGTGCC
This sequence comes from Massilia sp. DWR3-1-1, assembly GCF_049898325.1. Taxonomy (NCBI): domain Bacteria; kingdom Pseudomonadati; phylum Pseudomonadota; class Betaproteobacteria; order Burkholderiales; family Oxalobacteraceae; genus Massilia; species Massilia sp. DWR3-1-1. Next base: position 114,131 of record NZ_JAFCXL010000007.1, read on the forward strand.
TGCGCGTGCGATTTGCGCGGCTCGAGCGTGCCCACCATCAGGAAGGTGGGACGCGCCGCCAGCGCCGCCAGCACCGTGTCGGCATCGTCCGGCAGGCCCGCGCTGGGCGCCGAGGCGGCAATGTCGGCGCCCAGGTGGAACACGCCGATGTGGAAGGGGCGTTGCGGCGCCACGCCGTGCGCGCCCATCCACTGGCGCACTTCATCGGCCACGGCGGCGGAAATGCACAGCGCACCGTCGCCGGCGGTGACGACCTCGAGCCATTGGCCATGGTGCTTGGCCGCATGGCGGCCGAAGGCGTCCGGCAAGATGACGGGCAGCAGGTCATAGATGACGAAGTGCACCTGCACGCCGCGCGCGCGCAGGCGCTGGTAGTAGTCGCGGTGGGCCGCCACCACGTGCGGCTGCAGGTCGAGGCCCAGAAAGATGTCGCCGGGCAGGGGGTCGATGACGGCATCGTCGAGCAGCGGCGGGCAATCGAGCACCCCTTGCGTGTAGCGGCGCGCGTAGCGATAGCCGTGCTGGGCGGTGGCGTAGACGGGCTCGACCTGGAAGCCGTGCGGCGGCCTGGCCAGCAATTCGCGCAGGATGCTGCGCACCACCCGCTGGATGCCGCTGCGGGCGTCGCGCTGCACCAGTTCGGAGATATCGACCAGCAACTGGCGCCGTGCCGGCCGCGGTGCCAGCGCGGCGGCGGCGGCGGCGGCCACGGCGATCCACGGGGCCTCTTGCGCGGGCGCGTGCTCAAGTTGGGCCAGCGCCACCTTCAGGGTGGCCTCGCTGCCGGCGCGCGCGGCGTACGCCGCCTCGATGACGTGCGCGTACTGGTCGGCGCAGTGGCGCGGCGCGTGCGCCTGGCCGATGATGGCGCGCGCCCGTTCGCCCAGCGCTGCGCGCTGCGCCGGCGCGCGCCACAAGCGGGTCAGCGCGTCGACCAGCGCGGCGTCGTCGAAGTCGTCGGCCAGCTTGCATACCCCGTCATCGGGCAGATCGGCCATGCTGCCGTTGGCGTTGACGATGGTGGGCAAGCCGTAGTTCATGCAGTCGAGTACGGCGGCCGAGGTCTCGCCGCGCGAGCGCGTGCGCAGTTGCACGGCCATATCGGCAACGCTGAGCCATTGGCGAAATACCGTCATGTCGGTCCAGCCGGTGATGCGGATGCGATCGCCGGCGCCGGTGGCGTCGATCGCCGCCTGCAGCGCGGCGCCGTATTCGCCGACCGGGTTGTCGCCCACGAACACAAGCACGCAGCCGCTGTCGGCGGCCAGCGGGGAGGCCAGCCAGGCGTCCAGCAATCGCCGGTTGAGCTTGCTCGGGCCCAGCATGCCGAAGCTGCATACGACAAACGCGTCGTCCGCCAGGTCCAGCGCGCGGCGCGCCGCCGTGCGCTCGGCCGGCACGTGCGGCGCCCGCAGCAGGGCAATGACGGCCCAGTCGCGCGCGGCGTCTTCGCCATACCACTGCGCCGCCAGCCGGCGCGAGCTGTCGGAATGCACGATCAGCTGGCGCGCCCGTTGCAGCACGGCGAGGTTGCACGGATAGGCCCACACCACGTCGGCCGTGTCGGCGGCGTGAAAGCGCGCCTGCAGGGCGCCGTAGCCGTGGCCGTCGTACAGGGCGCGCGCCCAATAGCCGGGCCGGTAGCCCGTCACTTCCATGTGCGCGCTGATCCCGGAGAGGAAGAAATCGTGCAGCACCACCACGCCGGGCACGTCGTCGAGCAGGCCGAACATGTGCTGGTGGTGGTCGGAATTGCCGAAGTGGTAGAGCACGCGGTCGTAGTCGGCCCCGTGCTGGCGCAGCCAGTCGCTGTTGCGCACGCCGCAGTTGGCGCGGATCCATGGCGTGGCCACGCCGGGCTGATCGACGATGACGTCGATGTTGTAATGGCGCGCCAGTTCCGGCAACAGTTCGGCACTGTAATCGGCGATGCCGCTGCGCGCCGGCGGCAGCGGCGACACGAAGGCCAGCCGCAGCCGCCGCGCCGGCAGCGCCGCGGGCGCGGGCGCGCCCACACGTTCGTGCCAGGCGAGCAGGGCGGCCAGGGCGGTCTGTGCGCTGGTGTCCCAGGAAAATGCCTGCGCCCGTTCAAGGCCATGGCGTTCGAGTTCGGCGCGGAAATCGGCGTCGCCCAGCACCTGGGCGATTTTTTGCGCCATCTGCGCCGCGCTGTGGGGGTCGAACAGGGCGTCGGCGCGCTTGACCACTTCCGGCAGGCTCGAGGTGTTGGCGGCAATCACGGCGCGGCCGCAGGACATCGCTTCCAGCGCGGGCAGGCCGAAGCCTTCATGCAGCGAGGGAAAGACAAACGCGGCGCACAGCTGGTACAGGGCGACCAGGTCCGCTTCCGGCACGTAGCCCGTCAGCACCAGTTCGTCGCTGTGCAAGCCGGCCGAACGGGCCAGCGCGGTGAGCCGCTGGCGCGCCGCCGGCTCGACCGAACAGACGATCGCCAGCTGGTGGCCCTGGCGCAGCGACGGCGGCAACAGCGCATATGCGCCGATCAGGCCCTCGACATTCTTGCGGTGGTCGATGCCACCGGTGTACATCAGGTAGGGCCGGGCCAGGCCGTAGCGCTGGCGCAGGGCGGCGGCGGCGGCGGGCGCGGGCGTGCCGGCGACGAAATGGCCGTCCGCCGCCGTCGAGATGGTGGTGCAGGCCGCCGCCGGCACGCCCAGGTGCTCGAGCGCCTCGCCGCGCGAGGACGCGGAGATGGCCAGCAACAAGTCGGCCCGGCGCAGATGGTCGAGCTTGTTTTCGTACCAGGCCTCGACCACCGGGTTGTCCAGGTAGGGCTGGCGCCGGATCAGGGGAATCAGGTCGTACAGGATGACCGCGGTGGGCAGGTGCGCTCCCAGCGCGCCGATGCTGGTGACGGCGTCGTCGCCCAGCCCTTCGAACAGGCTCGACACCAGCACCACGTCGGGCGCCAGGCCGGCCAGGAAGGTTTCCCGCACCAGCTCGGCGGCGCCACGGCGCCAGCGGGCATCGTCGGCGCCGCCGGCCACGCCCTCGGCGCCGTCCCAGACGCGGATGGCGTCCTGGCCCAGGCTGGCGTCGAAGGCGGCGCGCAGGGGCTCGATGGTGTCGGCGAAGGCGCCATTGAGCGCCAGCACGATCTCATGGGGGCCGCGCTGGCGCACCAGCGCGTGCGTGAGCGCCATCACGTAGCGGCCGATACCGCGCTGGCGGTTGCTCGCCTGGGCGCCCTGCATGTCGATCACGATACGCATCAATGGTCCTTGGTAGGGGCGGCTTTGCGCAGGCCCAGATATAAACGTCCCGCACGCTCGCTCAGCTGCGCGGGATGCAGCGCGCCGTCGGCGCCGTTGATGCGGCTGCGCTCGTCGGCGTCGGCGCTGACGGTGGCATGGCGCAGCCGCGCCTTGAGTGCCGGATGGGAACCGAGCACGCCCCTGGCCAGCTGGCTCAGGCGTCCATTGGCCAGCACCGCGCGCACTGCCCAGCGCACCGCCCGGCGCGCCAGCGCCAGCGTGCGCCGGCGCAGGGCGGGCGGCACGCGCCGGGCCAGCCGGGCGCTGCGCCGCGCCAGGCTGGCGGCGCCGCGCAAGGGCGCGCTCAGGCGCCAGGAGCTGCTGCGCAGCAGCGCCAGGCGGGTTTGTTCTCTTTGCTCGGCAATGGTGTACCAGTGGTGCGACCAATGCTGGAGGTCGGCGATTTTCGCTTCCAGCGCCGCCTCGGTCGATGCCTGCTGCTCGCTCAGCGTCGCCATCTGCGCCGCTTGTTCGTCGCGCAACTGGCGCAAAAGCTCGACCAGGGCCAGGCTGTCGTGCCGGGCGTCGTCGATCAATGCCAGCTCGCGCTCGGCGGCATCGGTGCGCAGTCGCTCGGCCGCCAGCGCCTGCTCGGCGGCGGCGGCGCGTGCCTGCGCAGCCAGCCAGTCCTCGGTGGCGGCGGCGTCGCGCGCCTGCTCGATCGCCACCACGCGCTCGAGCGCGGCGCAGGCCTCGCACTGTCGGGCCAGCGCGCTTTCCAGGCCCTCATACGCTTCGCGCTGCCGGGCCAGCGCGCTTTCCAGGCCCTCGTACGCTTCGCGCTGCCGGGCCAGCGCCTGCTCGGCCCCTTGCCCGTGGGCACTGGCGGCGTTCCATTCATTGCGCAACCATAGCGCGTGTTCCTCGGCGCGGCGGGCGTTCTCGGCCGCCTCGGTGAGGAGGCGATGGCACCAGGGCGCGCTGGCCAGCCCGCTCAGCTGGGCGCCGTCGAAGACATTCGGCGGCGCGGTGAAGGCGGCGGCCAGTTCGGCGTGCTCGGCGGCCACATAAAACCGGTTCAAGCCGTCGAAATACACGAACAGGTAGCCGGCCGCCGTCACCAGCGGGTCCCAGCCGGCGAAATCGGCCTCGGGCGAGCCGGGCCTGGTCGCTTCGACCACCAGCACCCACGGCCGCAGGGTGCTGCTGTCCCAGCCCCGCAAGACCTGCTCTTCAAAACCCTCGACATCGATTTTCAGCCAGTGCACGGTGCGCCCGGCCAGGTGGGCCAGGGCCGAGCGCATTGTCAGCATCGGCACTTGCACGCTGCGCGCCGGCATGCCGCTGTCGTTGCGGTGCTGGTCGGCGTACGCGTCCACCGCCGTGCTCAGGCCCGAATCGTCGATCACGTGCAATTCGAGCGTGCCGTCGGTGGCGCCGAGCGCCACTTGCAGGACGGTGTCGTTCGGGCGCGCCTGGCGCAACAATTGCGCGTAGGCGGGCACGGGCTCGACGTGCACGCCGTGCCAGCCCGCTTCGTGAAAGGCCATGCTGACGGAGTCGACGACGGGATGCTGGGCGCCGATATCGACATACAAGCCCCCGCTCACGTGGCCCAGCGCGCGCCACAGCATGACGTCTTCAAAATTTTGTGCGTATGAAATGATACTCATGCTTGTCCGCCGTCGGTGCGACGTGTGATGGCAAAGCCGGCATCGAGCCAGTTGCTGCCAATAAAATAGTCGTGGTCGACGTTGAGCACGTCGAACACCAGCAGATTGTCGACCCACTGATAATTGTCGGTCAGGTGATTGTCGGTGCTCACCAGCGCCGGCGAGACCGAGTAGGAACCGGGCCCCAGCGAGCAGGTGAAGGGCAGGCGGAAGGTGACCAGCTCGCCCGCGCCCAGCGCATGCTCGACCTGGCGCGTGTGCCAGGTGTTGGTGCCCCACACCACGTGGCCTTGCTTGTCGCGGATCATGTAACCGAGCACCAGGCGGGGGATGGCGGCGTGGATCGACGCCTCCAGCACCAGTTCGAGGGCCTGGCCCACGCGCGCCGCCGCCACCTCGTCGCCGCTGGCGGCGTCGACCAGCCGCAGGCTGTGCACGCGCGCCTCGCCGCTGCCGCTCCGGGTGAGCAGCCAGCCGTTGTGGGCGCGCTTCTGCTCGACCGTCATGCCGGCGTTTTCTTTCTCCGCCACCATCGCATTATAAAAATCGACCACCTCGTCGGGCGGACCGTCCTTCAGTACCCGGCCCTTGTCGAGCAGGATCACGCGGTCGCACAGGGCGCGCACGTCGCTCATGCTGTGGGTCACCAGCATGATGGAGACGCCGTCGGCACGGAACTGGCGGATGCGGTCGAAACTTTTATGCTGAAAATAACTGTCGCCCACCGACAGCGCCTCGTCGACGATGAGCAGGTCGGGACGAAACGCGGTGGCCACGCTGAAGGCCACGCGCATCTGCATGCCGCTCGAATAGGTGCGCACGGCCTGGTCGAAATAGGCGCCGATTTCCGCGAACGCTTCGATGTCGGCCATGGCGGCGTTGATTTGGGGCAGCGAGTAGCCCATCAGGCCGGCCGAGTGGTAGGCGTTCTGGCGCCCCGTCAGGTCGGGATTGAAGCCCATGCCCAGTTCGAGGATGGCGGCGACCTTGCCGCGCACGTGGGCGGCGCCCTCACTGGGCTGGGTGGTGCCCGTGATCAGCTTGAGCAGGGTGCTCTTGCCGGCGCCGTTCTGGCCGACGATGCCGACCGCTTCGCCAGGGCCGATGGCAAAACTGACGTCGCGCAAGACCCAGTGTTCGCTGCGTGGCTTGACCGAGGCAATGAACCAGCTGGCGACGCGGCGCAGCTCGCTGCCCCACTGGCGGTAGGCTTTGCCCAGCTTGTGTACCTGCAGTTCGCCGCTCATAACTGGTCCACCATTTCCGGGCTGGCGCGCCGGAACAGCACCATGGAGAACCCCAGCAGGAGCGTGGCCACCAGCGCCGCGATGGCCAGCGCCGACCAGTCCGGCGGCCGGTTGTAGAGCAACACCTCCTGGTAGCCGGTGACGATGGGCAGCAGGGGATTGAGGGCGATGGCGCTGTGGTATTGCGCGGGAATGATGGTGGGCATGTAGACGATGGGGGTGAACCAGTACAGCAATTGCATCAGCACGGGCACCACCTGGCCCACATCGCGCATGAAGACATTGAGCACGCCCAGGCCCAGGCCGATGCCGAGCGCCAGCGCAATATTGACCAGCAGAAGCAGGGGCAGATACAGCAAGCTCAAACCGGGGGCGTGGCCCAGCACGCCAAAAATGACGAGGATCGCGGCGAACAAGAGCACATTGTTGACCAGCGCGCTGCCCGTGACGATCAGGGGCAGGGCAATGCGGGGAAACACCAGTTTTTTGAGGATGTTGCCGTTGTCGATGAACAGGGTCAGGCAGCGGTTGACGATTTCCGCGAACAACGACCAGCTCAGCGTGCCCGCCATCAGGTAAATCGCGTAGGCATAGGGGTTATTGATGCCCGGAAGCTTTGCCGACAGCACCGCCGACAGCACGAAGGCGAAGATCAGCACGTGCGACAGGGGGTTGAGGATCATCCATAGCCCGCCCAGCCGGCTGCGCACGAACTTGCTGCGCAATTCCGTCTTGATGGACGAAAAAATGAAAAAACGGTAGCGCCAGGCGCCGAGCAACATTCCAAGCATTCAGGGCCTTTAAGAAAACGACGCGCCAGAAAACGACGCGCCAGATACCGTCCGGCAGTGTATCACTATCAACGATGACGAAATGCTCACGTCGCCGCAACCGGGCGCACTTTATTTACCGCTATGGTAGGCGTTGACGGCAAGGCAAGGTGTGGCGCGCCGCCACCGGTACCGCGCGCACTGCTGACGCAGATCGTTACCTCATTGCGCGCACTGGGGACACGACACTTCGTACACGTAGCGGGGATCGAGTTGCTGGCGGGGCGTGACCACCGCGCGGCAGGCAAAACACTGCACCGTCACGCTGGGCTGCAATTGCGGGGTGAGGGCGGTGCGGTAGTCGAACACGAAGCAGTCGCCGGTGTAGTGGGCGCCGCCCACCTCCTCGAAATACTTGAGGATGCCCCCTTCGAGCTGGTAGACACTGTCGTAACCAATGTTTTGCATGTGGATGGCGGCTTTTTCGCAGCGGATGCCGCCCGTGCAAAAGGTGACGACGGTCTTGTCGGCCAGCGCCGCCCGGTTCGCGGCTATGACTTCCGGAAACTCCGTGAATTTTTCGATGCGGTAGTCGATGGTGTTGTCAAACGTGCCCACATCGACTTCGAAGGCGTTGCGGGTATCGACCATCACCACCGGCTTGCCGTCGTCGTCGTGGCCCTGATCGAGCCAGCGCTTGAGGGTGGCGGCCTTGACCGCGGGCGCGCGCCCCAGTTCCGGCTGGATCAGGGGCATGCGCATGGTGATGATCTCTTTCTTGATCTTCACCAGCATGCGCTTGTGCGATTGCTCGTCCGAATAACTTTCTTTCACTTCCAGATCGGCGAAACGGGCGTCGCTGCGCACCCACAGCAGGAAGCTGTCGATGTGGGCGCGGGTGCCCGACAGGAACAGGTTGATCCCTTCCGGGGTCAGCAGGATGGTGCCCTTCAGGCCCAGCGCCAGGCACGTTTCCTGGTAGCAGGGGCGGATCGCCTCGAGATCCTCGAAGGTGATGAATTTGTAGGCGGCGATGTTGACGAAGCGTTCGGTACTGGCTGGCATGGTGGCGATAAAAGTAAGCGGAGTAGCGTGCATTATAAACCGCCCCCCAAAACGAAAAAAAGGCAAGATCGACGATCTTGCCCCTTTTTGATTACAACAGCTTACTTCGTCTCGCCCTTGGTGGCGCTGGTCATGGCGCTGGCGTCGGCCGCGACGGCAGCCTTGGCTTTTTTCGCCTTGGCCTTGGTTTTTGCTTTGGCAACCTTGGCGTCCGCTTTCACTTCGGCCGTGGCCGCCTTGGCATCGGCCTTGGCGACGGTGCCGGCAGCCTTGGTTTCAGCGACGGCCACCTTGGCGTCCGCCTTGACTTCCGCTTTTGCCACTTTGGCATCGGCTTTCACGGCCGCCGGCGTGGCGGTCTGGGCAAAGGCGCTGGTGGCGGCGAGGGTGACAAACAGTGCGGCGAAAAGGTTTTTCATGGAAGTCCCTGGGTTGTTGTGGTTGAGTTGCCCTTCATTAACGCCGGGCAAATCATGCCCGTTGACACGATTACATTTGCTTACAGTGGCGTCCCTGCCACGGCGGGCTGTGCCGCGATTTGACGGTCAGGGAGTAAAATAGGACTTCTTCGCAGCGCAGCAGATTGCCAAAAATGAGTATGGAAGTTCTGGAACAGGCGGCCCTGGCCGCACCCTCGTCGCCCGCCCCGCAGGCCCCCGCCTTCGTGCACCTGCGCCTGCATTCCGAGTATTCGATTGTCGACGGCCTGGTGCGCATCGACGACATCGTCGGCGCCGCCGCCAAGGACAAGCAGGCAGCGCTGGCCATCACCGACCTGGCCAATCTGTTTGGCATGGTCAAGTTCTACAAGGCCGCGCGCGGCAAGGGCGTCAAGCCCATCATCGGCGTGGACGCCTGGATCAGCAACGACGACAACCGCGACCGGCCCTCGCGCCTGTTGTTGTTGGCGAAGAACCATGCGGGCTACCTGCAACTGTGCGAACTGCTCTCGCAAGCGTGGCTGTCGAACCAGCACAAGGGCCGCGCCGAAATCCGCCCCGAGTGGCTCGAAGCGCTCGCCACCAGCCAATCATCGCTGCACCCGGGCCAAAGCCAGGCCGACGGCCTGATCGTGTTGTCCGGCGCGCACTTTGGCGACATCGGCATGGCGCTCGAAAACGGCAACACCGAGCTGGCCGAGCGTTGCGCGCGGCGCTGGGCGGCGATCTTCCCCAATCACTTCTATATCGAGGTGCAACGGGCCGGCCAGGCCAACCAGGAGCCCAGCCTGCGCAACGCGGTGGCGCTGGCGGCCAAGCTCGGTTTGCCCGTGGTGGCCACCCATCCCATCCAGTTCCTCGAACAGAACGAATTCATCGCCCACGAAGCGCGCACCTGTATTGCCGAAGGCGAAATGCTGGCCAACGGCAAGCGCGTCAAGCGCTTCAACGAAGAAATGCGCTTTAAAAAGCAGGCGGAAATGGCGGAGTTGTTTGCCGACATGCCGGCGGCGCTGGCCAACTCGGTGGAAATCGCCAAGCGCTGCAACGTCGTGCTGACCCTGGGCAAGCCGCAACTGCCGAATTTCCCCACCCCGCCCGGCATGACCATCGACGAGTTCCTCGTGGCCGAGTCGCAGGCGGGCCTCGAACTGCGCCTGCTGCAACTGTATCCCGACGCGGCCAGGCGCGAGGCCGAGCGGCCCCGCTACGATGCGCGCCTGAAATTCGAGACCGACACCATCTGCAACATGAAGTTCCCCGGCTACTTCCTGATCGTTGCCGAGTTCATCAAGTGGGCCAAGGAAAACGGCGTCCCCGTCGGCCCTGGCCGCGGTTCGGGCGCCGGCTCGCTGGTGGCGTATTCGCTGCTCATCACCGACCTCGATCCGCTCCAGTACAACCTGCTGTTCGAGCGCTTTCTCAACCCTGAACGGGTGTCGATGCCCGACTTCGACATCGACTTTTGCCAGGAAGGGCGCGACCGCGTCATCCAGCACGTCAAGGATTTGTACGGCAAGGAGGCGGTCTCGCAGATCGCCACCTTCGGCACCATGGCCGCCAAGGGCGCCATCCGCGACGTGGGCCGCGTGCTCGACTTCGGCTACAACTTTTGCGACGGCATCTCCAAGCTGATCCCGTTCAAGCCGGGCAAGCCGGTGACCATCGCCGACGCCATCGCCGAGGAACCGCAACTGGCCGAGCGGCTGGAAAACGAGGACGAGGTCAAGCAGCTGCTCGACCTGGCCCAGCAGGTCGAAGGCATCGCCCGCAACATCGGCATGCACGCGGGGGGCGTGCTGATCGCCCCCGGTAAACTCACCGATTTCTGTCCCTTGTACACGCAGGGCGGCGATTCCGGCGTGGTGTCGCAGTACGACAAGGACGACGTGGAAGCGGTCGGCCTGGTCAAGTTCGACTTTTTGGGCCTGACCACGCTGACCATCCTCGACCGCGCGGTGCGCTATATCAAGCAGCTCGACCCGGCCCACGCCGATTTCGATCTGGCCAAGTTGCCGCTCAACGACCGCGCCTCCTACGACCTGCTGACCAAGGCGAAAACCGTCGCCATCTTCCAGCTCGAGTCGCGCGGCATGCAGGGCATGCTCAAGGACGCCCGGCCCGACCGCTTCGAGGACATCATCGCGCTGGTGGCCCTGTACCGTCCGGGCCCGATGGACCTGATCCCCGACTTTTGCAAGCGCAAGCACGGCGAAAAATTCGACTACCCCGATCCCCGCACCGAGGCGATCCTGTCCGAGACCTACGGCATCATGGTCTACCAGGAGCAAGTGATGCAGATGGCGCAGATCGTCGGCGGCTACTCGCTGGGCGGGGCCGACATGCTGCGCCGGGCGATGGGTAAAAAGAAGGCCGAGGAAATGGCCGAGCACCGCGAAATTTTCCGCGCCGGCGCCGCCAAGGATGGCTTGTCGGCGGCCAAGGCCGACGAGATCTTCGACTTGATGGAAAAGTTCGCCGGCTACGGCTTCAATAAATCGCACGCCGCCGCCTACGCCCTGCTGTCGTACCACACGGCCTATCTAAAAGCGCACCACACGGCCGCCTTCATGGCCGCCAACTTGTCGCTGGCGATGGACGACACGGACAAGATCAAGATCCTGGTCGAAGACGCCATCGACGTCTGCAATCTGACCCTGCTGCCGCCCGACATCAACCATTCCGACTACCGCTTCACGCCCGAAGGCGAAGCGCCGTCCGTCACGGGCAAGCGCGTCACCAACATCCGCTACGGCCTGGGCGCCGTCAAGGGCTCGGGGCAGGGCGCCATCGAAGCGATCATCGCCGCCCGCCTCAAGGGGGGCAAGTTCGTCGACCTGTTCGATTTCTGCCAGCGGGTCGACCGCAAGCAGATCAACCGCCGCACGGTCGAATCGCTGATCCGCGCCGGCGCCATGGACTGCTTCGGCGTCGACCGCGCCATCCTGCTCGCCTCGGTGGCGTTCGCCGTCGAATGCGCCGACCAGGCGCAGGCCTCGATCAACCAGGTCAGCCTGTTCGGCGGCGATGACGCCGACCTGGTGGCGCCGCCCGAGTACCTGAAGGTGGCGCCCTGGAGCGAGAAGCAGAAACTGTCCGAAGAAAAAATCGCGCTGGGCTTTTATTTGTCGGGCCATATGTTCGACACCTACGCGGCCGAAGTGCGCCGCTTCGCCCGCACCAAGCTCAAGGACCTCGATCCCTCGCGCGAGTCGCGCATGCTGTGCGGCGTCATCACGGGCGTGCGCAGCCAGATGACGCAGCGCGGGCGCATCCTCATCGTCTCGCTCGACGACAAGACGGCGGTGGTGGAAGTGACGATCTACAACGAACTGTTCGATGCTCACAAGAACATGTTCAAGGAAGACGAATTTTTGCTCGTCGTCGGCAAGGTGTCGGAAGACCGCTTCAATGGCGGCCTGCGCATCACGGCCGAAAAAGTGTTCGATATCGCCACCTCGCGCATCCAGTACGGGCACCGGCTGGCGATGGACATGGCGTGCACCATCAGCCCGGCCAAGGTGGCCGAGGTGTTGCAGCCATTTCGCAACAACGACGGCTTGCCGGTGGCGATGCGCATCAAGCCACAAGGGGTGGAGTGCGTATTGCAGTTGGGCGACGAGTGGCGGGTGGCGCCGTCGGACGCGCTGCAACTGGCGCTCGAACAGGTGCTGGGGGCGAGCCAGGTGGCGGTGGAGTACTGACCTCGTCCTGATCAGCGCGCGCCGTTTTTCAGTCCCAGCGCTGCCTGGGTGGTGCCGTTGCGTTGCCGTTCCAGCACCAGCGTCTTGTTGGACGCGGCGAAATCGCGCTGCGCTTCGCGGTGCCACAGGTGAAACACCTCGGTGGCGAAGGCGCCGTCCTTGCGCAGGATGCCCGCGTTAAACAGGCGCAGGACGATGTCGGCGTCCTCGTGGCCCCAGCCCTTGAAACTTTCGTCGAAGCCATTGACCTGCTCCAGGTCGGCGCGCCACATGGCCATATTGCAGCCCTTGATGCGGCGATAGCTGAAGCGCCGCCGGGCACGGCCCACATCGGGCAGCTTGATGAGCAACTGTGCCGCCTTGTTGATGGCGCCGCTCCGGCGCAGGCGCAATAGTTGCGCCAGGCCCAGGGCCTGCAAGACCAGCTGGCCCGACAGCACCTGCGCCGTGGTCGCCTGGTCGACCAGGATGCGGCTGCCCGTGACCATGAAGCCGGGCTGGGCCAGCGCGCGGTGGCGGGCGATGAAATCCTGCTGGGGAACACAGTCGCCGTCGAGCATGATCAGGTAGTCGCCGGCGGCGCTGGCGATGCCACGGTTGCGCGCCATCGCCAGCCGGAAGCCCTGGTCGCTCTGCCAGAGGTGGCGCAGGGGCAGCGGGGCGCGCGCCGCCAGGGTGGCGACGGTGGCGCCGGTGGCCTCGCCCGAGCCGTCGTCGGCGATGATGATTTCAAAGTTGCGGTCGCTCTGGGTGAAGCAGGCGTCAACCACCGCCGCCAGGGCGTCGGGGCGGTTGTAGGTGGTGATGATGAGCGAAATGAGGCCGCCGAAGTGGCGCTCGCCCTTCACGCGCGCGCTCCCGCCCGCATGCTGTCGTGCAGCACGGCGGGGGTGGCGGCGACGGCCTGGGCGCGCCGGGCACCCACATACAGGCAGCCCGACAGCAGCAGGAACCAGTGCGCCTCGGTGGTGTCCCACAGCAGGCTGTTGAAGGACGAGGTGACCACGTAGATCAGCAACATCAGCGCCAGCATGTCGCGCTCGAAGGTGCGCGGGCCCAGCGCGGCGCGGCCCATGGCGACAAACATGCCGAAATAGACGATGCAGCCGAGCAGGCCCAGTTGCACGGCCGTGAGCATGAATTCGCTGTGGGGCTGGTGGCGGGCGGTCGCCATCTCGTGGCTGGCCGGCCAGTTGCGCTGCGCCGTGGGTGCGTAAGCCTGGGCGAAGCCACCCGTGCCAATGCCGATCAGGGGGTGCTGCCGGATCACGGCCAGGCCCACTTCGATGAAGCTCACGCGCAAGCCATTGGGCGACTGCACCTCGTCGGTCGCGATTTCATGGACCATGGCGTCGGTGCGCATCTTGACGTTGGTCGAGGTCGCATACATGCCGCCGAACAGCAGCGCCAGCAGCGCCAGCCCAGCGGCCACGCGCACGGCGGTGAGGCGCACCCGCAGCACGAACACGCCCACCAGGCCCACCAGCAGCACCACGTAGCCGGTGCGGCCCTGGCTGAGAAACATGATGGGCAGGGCCGCCGTCAACGCCGTGCCCGCTGCCGCCATGCGCAGGCGCGTGGTGCGCGCGTAGGTGGCCCGCAGCAGGCAGGCGCTGGCGGCAAAGCCCAGCAGGAAGCCGATGGTGATGTGATTGCGAAATACAAACGCGTCCTGGCGGTCGGCGCTGACACGCCACCAGCCCAGGCTCGACGAGGGCATCAAGCCCATGCTCGTCAGGTAGATTGACACCACCAGCACGGCGGTGCCGGCCAGGCAGGCGGCCAGCGCGCGCGCTGCCAGCGTGGGATCGCGCCAGGCCAGCGCAATGCCGATCGGTAAAATCATCAGGCGCGAATACTTGCGCAGGGCGGTGGCGATGTCGTCCGGCGAGGCAATCGTCCAGGTGGTGCCCAGCACATAGAGGGCCAGCAAACCGAGCGCCAGCAGGCCCGGCAGCAATAGCCGCGGCGACGCCAGCACCGCGCGCAGGGGCGCACTGGTGCAGACGGCGACGATAAATCCGAGATAGCTCAGGCCGACGAAGACATTCGTCAGCGCCGTCGAGAATGAGACGAAGAACAGGGCGAGCAAGAACAGCTGGCAAACGATTTTTTCAATCTTCGTCAGGGCGGTCGGGGTTGTGCTGGTCATGGAGGGGGGCCGGGGGGCACTCAAACTTGTTCATCATTCTACCAAAGGCGGTGCCTGGCGGGCGCCCACATGGCCCCGCACTGTCAACTGGCAAGGGCGCGACCGCTCGTGCGAGAATACCGGCTTGAAGGCGGCTTGCCGCCGCGCATCGTGAAAGTGACAACGTGGAATCGACGGAAAACAAGAACATCGCCAAACGCCTGGCCGCCGTGGTCTGGCCCTACCGTGGCCGCGCGCTGCTGTCGCTGCTGGCGATGGCCGGTACGGCCGCCACCCAGCCCCTGCTGGGCAAGGCGCTCGAATTGCTGCTCGACCGCGGTTTCGGCCCCCACCGGGAGCCGTTCAGCCTGTGGCTGGTGCCGGCGGTGCTGCTGACCATTTTCGTGCTGCGCGGGGTCTTCACGTTTTCCACCGCCTATCTGAACAACTGGGTCATGAGCCGCGTCCTCAACGACATTCGCGCCATGGTGTTCGAGAGCGTGCTGCGCCTGCCGGTGGCGCGCTTCGCCCACGAGTCGACGGGCAAGATCATCAACACCGTCATCGGCGACGTGCGCCAGGTGGTCGACATGATCAACTCCGTGTTCCTCGCCTTCGTGCGCGACTCGATGGTGGTGGCGGGCCTGCTGATCGGCCTGATGCTGCTGAACTGGAAGCTCACCCTGGTGGCGCTGGTGGTGGTGCCGGCCACCGCCGTCATCGTGCGCACCACCACCGGCCGCCTGCGCCGCCTGAACCGCGACAACCAGCGCATCACCATCGAGATGACCCAGGTGGTGGAAGAGGCGGCGCGCGGGCACCAGGTGATCCGCGTGTTTTCCGGCGAGCGCTACGAGCGCAAGCGCTTCGCAGCGCGCAGCGCCGCCCTGCGCGGTTTTTCGCAGCGCATGACGGTGGCCCACGCCGCCACCGTACCGATCACCCAGATCGCCACCGCGCTGGCGGTGTCGGTGGTGATCGTGCTGGCGATCCGCTCGAACATGAGCGTGGGCGAATTCACCAACTTTATTACCCTCATGCTGATGCTGTTGCAGCCCCTGAAGGCGCTGGTCGAAGTGAACGGCCCCATGCAGCGCGGCATGATCGCCGCCGAAACCGTGTTCGACATCATCGACGCCCCCGCCGAGGACGACCACGGCAGCACCGTCCTGCAACGCGCGCGCGGCCATGTGCGCTTCGAAAACGTGTCGTTCCAGTACCCGCAGGCGAGCAGCCTGGCGCTCGACGGCGTCTCGCTCGACGTGCTGCCGGGGCAGACGGTGGCGCTGGTGGGCGTCTCGGGCGGTGGCAAATCGACCTTCGTCAACCTGCTCACGCGCTTTTTCGCGCCGCAGTCGGGTCGCATTGTGCTCGACGGCGTGGCCTACCAGGACATCACGCTCACCAGCCTGCGCGCCCAGCTGGCCATGGTCAGCCAGAACGTGGTGCTGTTCGACGACACCCTCAAGGCAAACATCGCCTACGGCGCCGAGCAGGTCGACGAGGCGCGCCTGCAGGCGGCCATCACGGCGGCGCACCTGAACGAGGTGGTGGCGGGCCTGCCGCAGGGCGTCGACACGCCGATCGGCGAAAACGGTCTGCGCCTGTCGGGCGGCCAGCGCCAGCGCGTGGCGATCGCCCGCGCCATCTACAAGGACGCGCCCATCCTGATCCTCGACGAGGCCACCTCGGCGCTCGACAACGAGTCCGAGCGCGCCGTGCAGGCGGCGCTGGACGCGCTGATGACGGGGCGCACCACGGTCGTCATCGCGCACCGCCTGTCGACCATCGAACGGGCCGACCGCATCGTCGTGCTCGACCAGGGCCGCATCGTCGAAACGGGTCGCCACGACGAATTGCTGGCCAAGGGCGGCACCTACGCCAACCTGTACCGCCTGCAGTTTTCCGAGGCCGCGTAGATGGACGCACCGATGCGCACCCTGGTCATTTCTCCCAACTGGATCGGCGACGCCGTGATGGCCCAGCCCTTGCTGCGGCGCCTGAAGCAGGCGCAGCCCGATCGCCCCATCGACGTGCTGGCGGCGCCGTCGGTGGCGCCCGTGTGGCGGGCGATGGCCGAAGTCGACAGCGTGCTCGAGACGCCGTTTCGCCACGGCGCGCTGCAACTGAAGCAACGCTGGCAGTACGCCCGCGCGCTGCGCCGGCGCGGCTACGCGGCCGCGTACATTTTGCCCAACACGCTCAAATATGCGCTGATCCCGTGGCTGGCGGGGATTGCCACCCGGGTCGGCTACAAGGGCGAATCGCGCTATGGGCTGATCAACGTCATGCACCACGACGAGGTGCCGGCGCGGCCGATGGTGGCGTTTTACGGGGCGCTGGCGGCGCCGCCGTCGGCGCCCCTGCAGGGTGGCCTGAAGCCGCGCATGCAGGTGGGCGCGGCGGCGCAGGACGCCGCCGCCGCCGGTGCCGGGCTCGCTCCCGGCCAGGCGCTGGTGGTGTTCGCCCCCGGCGCCGAGTTCGGCGCCGCCAAGCGCTGGCCGGCCGCCCACTTCGCCGCGCTGGCGCACGCCATCCTCGACGCCCACCCGGGCGTGAAGATCGTCATGCTCGGTTCGCCCAAGGACCAGGCGGCAGGCGAGGAAGTGCGCCTGCTGGCCGACAGCGCCAGCGTGGTCAACCTGGCCGGCGCCACCCGGCTCGAGGTGGCGATCGCCCTGATCGCGCGCGCCGACGCCGTCATTGCCAACGATTCGGGCCTGCTGCACATCGCCTCGGCGCTCAATCGGCCGGTGGTGGCCCTGTACGGTCCCACCGACCCTGATCACGCGCCGCCGTTCTCGGACCTGGCGGCGTCGATTTCACTGCGGCTGGCGTGCGCGCCGTGCAAACAGCGCACCTGCCCGCTGGGGCACCACGACTGCATGAAGCAGCTGGCGCCGGCGCTGGTGTGGCAGGCCTTGCGGCCCATGCTGGTGAAATAAGCGGCTCAGCGCGCGAAATACAGCGCGTGCAGGTGCTCGAGGTCCACGGCGGCCGCCGGCTGCGACAGCGCCACCTTCCCGCTTTGCATCAGGTACACGTGATCGGCCACTGCCACCGCCCGCTCGGTGTTCTGCTCGACCAGGATCAGCGTGCGCTTGCCGTCCTTGAGGCGGGCCAGGATCTCGAACAGCTCGTTGACCACCAGCGGCGCCAGGCCCAGCGAGGGCTCGTCGATGATCAGCAGCGACGGGTCCGACATCAGGCCGCGCGCCATCGCCAGCATCTGCGCCTCCCCGCCCGAGAGCGAGCCGGCCAGCTGGCGGCGCCGTTCGCGCAGGCGGGGAAACATCACATAAGCTTCCTCCAGCCGCGCCGCCAGGTGGCCCCGCTGCGCCTTCGGAAACGCCCCCATGGTCAGGTTTTCTTCCACGCTCATGTCGCGAAACACCATGCGGCCCTCGGGGATCATCGCCACCGACAGATCGGCCATGTCCCAGGTGCGCTTGCCCGCCAGCGGCTGGCCGGCCAGGCTGATGGCGCCGTGGCTGACCGGCACCAGGCCCATGATGGCGCGCAGCAGGGTGGTCTTGCCGGCGCCGTTGGGGCCGATGATGGTGGTGAGCTGCCCGCGCGCGGCCGACAGGCTGACATCCCACAGCACATTGATGGCGCCGTAGCCGGCCCGTACGTTCGTCAATTCCAGCATCGATGGTGCCATCACGCCGCTCCCGTATAACTTTGAATCACCGCCGGATCGCGGAACACCGCGTCGGGGGTGCCGTCGGCGATCAGCTGGCCGAAGTTGAGCACCGCCACCCGCGGGCACAGGCTGCTGATGGTTTCGATATCGTGTTCGATCATCACGATGCCCACGTTGAAATGCGTGTGCAGATCGCGCAGCATGCCCATGAAGCGGCGCTTGCCGGTGGTCTCGAGCCCCGCCAGCACTTCGTCGAGCAGCAGCAGCTGCGGGTCGGTGGCGAGCGCCTTGGCCACTTCCAGCGCCTTCAGTTCCGTCAGCGCCAGTTCGGTGGCGGCGTCGCGTCCCGCCTTGGCCGTGAGCGAGGTAAATTCGAGGATCTCGTCGAGCCGCCTGGCGTCGACGCGGCCGGTGCCGAAGCGCTGCGCCACCAGCAGGTTTTCGCGCACCGTCAGCTCGTGCATGGGCTGCGGTACCTGGAAGGTGCGGCCGATGCCCATGCGCGCGCGCTGGTACATGGGCGCGCCGAGCATGTCGCGCCCGCCGAAGACGATGCTGCCCGAGGTCGGCTGCACCAGACCGGAGATGGCGTTGAACAGGGTGGTCTTGCCGGCGCCGTTCGAGCCGACCAGGCCGATCACGTCGTTGCTGGCGATGGTGAGGGAGACGTCATTGACGGCGGTCAGGCCGCCGAAGCGCACCGAGACGTTTTTCAGTTCAAGCATGGGCGCCGCCCTTCTTCTTGAACAGCGACATCAGACCCGCGGGCCGGAACACGATCATCGCCACCAGCAGCACGCCCAGCACCAGCTGGTGGCCGGTCGGCAGGTAGCTCTTGAAGATCAGCTGGTCGGCCAGGTACACCACCAGCGCGCCGATGACGGGGCCGAGGATGGTGCGGTAGCCGCCGAAGATCGCCGCGACGATGGGCAGGGTGACCCACAGGGCGCTGAAGGCGTAGTCGGGCTCGAGAAAATTGATGTAGTGCGAATTGACGGCGCCGAACACGCCGGCGATGAAGGCCGACACCATCAGCATGGCCCCCTTGAGCAGGGTGCTGTTCACGCCCACCACGCGGGTGGCGTCTTCGCTGTCGTGCATGGCGCGCAGGGCGATGCCGTAGTAGCTGGCGCGGATGCGCTGGTACATCACCGCGAACAGCACCACCAGCGTCAGCGCGATCAGGTAGGCGCCCAGCTTGTTGCCGAAGTCGAAGCCGAACAGCACCGGGAAACCGGGGATGCCGGACACCCCGCCCGAGCCGCCCGTCACCGACGTCCATTCGGTGGCGAGGATGCGGAAGATATGGGCGTAGGCGAGGATGGCCAGGGCAAAATACGGCCCGCGCAGGCGCAGCACGGGCAGCATGACGACCGAGGCCAGCACGGCGCCCACGCCGCCCAGCAGCACCCCCAGCAGCACCGGCACGCCCAGCTTGACGGTGACGATGGCCGAGACATAGGCGCCCACGCCGAAGAAGGCGGCGTGGCCGAAGCTGACCATGCCGCCCAGGTTGCCCAGCAGGGCCCACGACATGGCGACCCCGCCGATGATGAGGGCGGCGACGATCATGCTCATGATGTAGTTGTTCGCGCCCAGTGCGAACGGCACCACCAGGTAGGCGACGACGAGCAGGGCGGTGATGGCGAGGCGGTGTTTCATCCGCGCCTCCGGGCCGCGCCGAACAGGCCGTTGGGCATGACGAACAACACCAGCAGGAACAAGCCCATGCCGGCCAGTTCCTGCAGCGCCGAACTGGCCAGGGTGACGGTGAGCGCTTCGGCCACGCCCAGCAGGATGGCGCCCAGCAGCACGCCGGGAATCGAGCCGACGCCGGCCAGCACGGTGATGATGAAGGCCTTGACGGTGAGGGCGCCGCCGTAGGCCGGCTGGATCACGCCGTAACTGAACAGGGCGACCCCGGCAAACGCCGCCAGCACGCCGGCGACGATGAACGAGACCAGTTCGGTGCGGCCCGGATCGATGCCCATCAGCTTGGCGGCGTCGCGGTTGCTCGAGACGGCCCGCACGGCGCGCCCGTACCACGAGCGCGACAGCCACCACCACAGCGCCACCATCAGCACGATCGACACGCCGAAGAAAATCAGCTCGCTGCGCATGCTGTACAGGGGACCCACCACGAACGCTTCCTGCAGCCAGGTCGACGAGGTCGAGCGCACGTCGGCGTGCCAGATCAGCAGGATCAGGTTGGTGAGGATGACGCCGATGCCGTAGGTCAGGATCAGCGAGTTGATCTCGCGGTCCTGCTTGATGCGGCTGACGACCGAATAGACCAGCACGGCGGCGATGCACACCACCACCAGCGCGATCGGGATGGCGAACATGGGCCCGAGCCCCAGTCCCGATTCGACCGCGTAGGCGATGTAGGCGGCCAGCAGCACCAGTTCGCCGTGCGCCAGGTTGATCACCTTCATGGTGCCGAACACCAGTGCCAGGCCGAGCGCGATCAGGGCGTAGGAGCCACCCTGCAGCAGGCCCGAATACAGGGCCTGCAATATCAGTTCAGTCATGTCGTCGTCTCTGTGATGGGAACAGGCGCCTTACCAGGGCGTGGCCGGATAGGCCATCTTGCCGGTCGCGGTTTCCTTCGGCCAGACGATGACGATCTTCTTGTCCTGGTGCTGGCCCATGCGGTGGACGAAGTTCGGGTTGTCGCCGTTGGCGCCGAACTGCACGCGGCCGATCAGGGTCTCGCGGTCGGTCTTGCGCATTTCCTCGGCGACGCCGCCTTTTTTCAGGGTGCCCTTGTCGGCGGCGCGCGCGATCGCTTCGAACAGCAGCATCGATTGCACGTAGCCGAACTGGCCCAGGTAGTCAGGCTCTTTCTTGTAGAGCGCCTTGTAGGTATCGGCGAAAGCCTTGCCGTCGGCGGTCTTGAATTCGGCCGGGAACGGCAGCAGGGCGGTGCCGTACACGTTCGGCATCAGGTCGGGAAAGTCGGCCGCCATCTTCGGCGTGGCCAGCGACCAGACCCCCACCATCGCCTTGACGGCCGGCTTGAGCACGCGCGCCGCGCGCAAAATGCCAACGTAGTCGTTCTCGTAGCCGACCATGGCGATCACTTCCGATTTGTCCTGCAGCTTGACCTTGTTGATGATCGGCTTGAAATCGGTGATGGCGGGATCGAAGCTGTGCATCGACACTTTCACGCCCTTCGCCGCCAGCGTCTTCTCGACATCCTTGGCCAGGCCCGAGGTGGCGTCCTTGGTCGAATAGATGATCGACACCGACTTGGCGCCCACGTCGGCGAGCATGCCGACCATGGCTTTTTCGTAGCCGGCCGAGTTATTGATGCGGAAAAAGTTCTTGCGGCCGGCCGCCACCAGGGCGTCGTCGACGCCGCCGGAGGTGATGTAGACCAGGCCGAGCTTGTTGGCGGCGTCCGAGGCGGGCGAAATGTTGTTGCTGCCGTAGCCGCCGGTGATCGCCACCACGCCGTCGCTGGCGAGTTTTTCGACCGCGGCGATGGCCTTGGCGGGCGCCGATTCGTCGTCGATGGTGACGATCTTGATGGTGTGCTTGCCGTTGGTTTTATTGAAAACCTCGGCCGCGACCATGATTCCTTCCTGCATGCCGGCGCCGACCCGCGCCAGCGAACCGGTCAGCGGCAGTTCCGCGCCGACCTTGATTTCCTCGGCGCTGGCGCCGAAGCTGCAGGCCGATGCGACCAGTGCCGCCAGGCCGATTTTTTTCATCGATGTGTTCATCTTGCTGTCTCCTTGCTGATGGTTTTTTTTAGGATGCTGCTGGTGTCAAGCATGCCTCAGGGACGCGCATCCCCGCTGCTGCCTGGTAGTTCTGCCGCCATCGTTTTCAGGCGGCCCTTCAAAATCTTGCCGGTGGCCGCCGCCGGCAGCGTGTCCATGATGACGATCCGGCTCGGGCATTTGTAGGGCGACAGGCGCGTGGCCAGGAAGGCGCGCAGTTGCGCCTCGTCGGGCCGCCGGGCCGGATCGGCCTCGATAAACGCCACCACTTCCTCGTTGCCGTCCGCGGCCGGGCGTCCCACCACCGCCGATTGGGCCACGCCCGGGTGCGCGTTCAGGACCGTTTCCACTTCCAGCGGGTAGACATTGAAGCCCGAGCGGATGATCAGTTCCTTGGTGCGGCCGACGATGAACAGGGCGCCGTCAGGCCCCTGGCGCGCCATGTCGCCCGTGTTGAGCCAGTCGCCGTCGCGCATGGTGGCCGCCGTCATGGCCGCCTCGCGGTAGTAGCCGGCCATGACGTTCGGTCCGCGCACCCACAATTCGCCCGCCTCGCCCGGCGCGACATCGGCGCCACCGGCGTCGACGATGCGCACGGCCACGCCGTCGATCACCTGGCCCACCGAGGTGTCGTTGCGCGGTGCGTCCAGGCGCGTCTGGCTGATGGTGGGCGAGGACTCGGTCATGCCGTAGCCGTTGTGCAGCGCGATGCCGAACACCTTTTCGACCTGTTGCTTGAGCAGGGGATCGAGCGGCGAGCCGCCCGCGTACAGAAAGCGCAGGCGCGAGGTGACGGGGCCGCCCGCCAGTTCGAGCAGGCGCGCATACATCGCCGGCACGCCCTGCAGGATGGTGAGGCGCTCGTGGACGATGGCGCGCAGCATGGCGGTGGCGGAAAAGCGGGGCGCCAGGCACACGCAGGCGCCCGCGTACAGGGTGCCCAGCATCACCGAGGCCAGCCCGTAGACGTGCGAAATGGGCAGCACGCCATAGGCGCGGTCGGCCGGCGTCAGCCCGCGCAGCGTGCTCGAGACGGCGGCGATGAACAGCAGGTTGCGGTGGGTCAGCATCACCCCTTTCGGGTGGCCGGTGGTGCCGGTGGTGTAGATCAGCGCGGCCACCTGGTCGTTGCCAGTGTTGACCGGCTCCGGCGTGCAATCGGCGTTGAGGGCGCCGACCAGCAGTTCGCCGTGCGCGCTGGCGCCAGCGCGCACGGCATGGGCGCGCGCCTCGGGCGACACGGCGGCCAGGTACAGCACCCGGCGCGCACCGCTGTGCGCGCGCAGGTTGTTGATCTCGGCGCCGGACAGGCGCGCATTGACGGCAACGCTCCAGGCGTCGATGGTGGCGCAGGCGAAGATCAAGGCCACCTGGTCGACGCAGTTCTCGCCCACCACCATCACGCGGTCGCCGCCGCGCACGCCCAGTGCGCGCAGCAATTCGGCGCGGGCGTCGATCTGCTGCGCCAGGGCGGCGTAGCTGACGGCGTGGCCCGCTTCGCTCAGGGCGACGGCGGCGGGGCTGGCCGCTGCCCGCGCGCGCACGATGGCGTCGATGCGCGCGGGCAGGGCAGCGAGCAGGGCCGCGGTGTCCATTATTTGCGCGCCGCCCGGATCATGTTGCGGGCGATGACGATCTGCTGGATCTGCGAGGTGCCTTCGTAGATGCGAAACAGGCGCACGTCGCGGTAGAAGCGCTCGGCCGCGTACTCGGAAATATAGCCGGCGCCGCCGTGGATCTGCACCGAGCGGTCGGCCACGCGGCCGCACATCTCGGAGGCGAACAGCTTGCAGCACGAAGCCTCGGTGGAGACGTCGTCGCCGTTGTCGCGCTTGCGGGCGGCGTCGATCACCATCGACCTGGCCGCGTAGATCTCCGCCTTGGAGTCGGCCAGCATGGCCTGGATCAGCTGGAACTCGGCGATCGGCTGGCCGAACTGCTGGCGCTCGAGCGCGTAGCGCAGGGCGTCGTCGAGCATCCGTTCGGCCGCGCCCACGCAGACGGCGGCGATGTGCAGGCGGCCCTTGTCGAGCACTTTCATGGCGGTCTTGAAGCCCACCCCCTCCTTGCCGCCGATCAGGTTGGCCACCGGCACCCGGCAGTTCTCGAAGATGACGTCGCAGGTGTGCGCGCCCTGCTGGCCCATCTTGCGGTCGATTTTGCCCAGCGACAGGCCTGGCGTGTCGCGCTCGACGATGAAGGCGGAAATGGCGCCGGCCCCGCGCAGGGTGGGGTCGGTGCGCGCCAT
Source organism: Massilia sp. DWR3-1-1 (assembly GCF_049898325.1). Classification (NCBI taxonomy): domain Bacteria; kingdom Pseudomonadati; phylum Pseudomonadota; class Betaproteobacteria; order Burkholderiales; family Oxalobacteraceae; genus Massilia; species Massilia sp. DWR3-1-1. The sequence goes on from NZ_JAFCXL010000007.1 coordinate 137,998, forward strand.
CACCGTGAAGATGGCCGCTTCCGGCGCATTGGTGATGTAGCGCTTGGCGCCGTTGATCAGGTAATGGGTACCCGCTGGCTCGAGCACGGCGCTGGTGCGCAGCGAAGCCGCATCCGAACCGGAGCCCGCCTCGGTCAGGGCGAACGAGCCGATGATGTCGCCGGCCGCCAGCTTGGGCAGGTAATGGGCTTTCTGTTCGGCGGTGCCGTCGATGACGATGCCTTGCGAGCCGATGCCGTTGTTGGTGCCGATCAGCGAGCGGAAGGCGGGCGAGGTGCGGGCGATCTCGAAGGCCACCCGGACTTCTTCTTCCATGGTCAGCTCGAAGCCGCCGTAGGCTTCCGGGATCGACAGGCCGAACAGGCCCAGTTCGCGCATCTGGGCGACGATGGCGGGCGGGATGGTGTCGCTCTCGGCGACCCCATGCTCGGCCGGCACCAGCACTTCGCGCACGAAGCGGGCAATGCTATCTAACAGGATCGACAGGGTTTCTTCGTCACGGATCATGGTGGTGTGCGCGGGTTCAGCCGCGCCCTAATTGGGTTTCGAGTTGTTTGACCAGGCTGACCAGGCGCGGGCCCAGCTCGCCCACCAGTTTGTCGCGCGAGAACAGGAAGGCCGGGCCGCCGCAGTTAAACGCCAGCAGTTGCTCGCCGTCGGCGCCGAAGGTGGGCACGCCGACCGCGTGGACGTCGCTCTGCCACTCGCCGGCGGAGACGCAAAAGCCCAGGTCCTGGTAATCCTTGTAGGCCTGCTCGATGCCGGCCTTGATGCGCGGCCAGCGTTCCGGCTCGTGCTGGCGCACGTGATCGAGCAGGTAATCGCGCTCGGCCTGCGGTAGCACGCACAGCAGCGCCTTGCCCATCGCGGTGGTGGCGATGGGGATGCGCGAACCGACGTCCAGGCGCAAGGTGACGTTGGCGCTGCTGCGGCAGGTTTCGATGTAGACCATGCTCAGGCGGTCGCGCGTGCCCAGCGACACCGAGGCCTGCGCATACTCGGCCAGTTCGGCCATCGGGCCGCGCGCCAGCGTGCGCACGTCGAAGCTCGAGAGCATGCGGTAGCCCAGCGCCAGCACGCCGGCGCCCAGCTGGTATTTGCCCAGGTGTTCCGAGTAATTGAGGTAGCCCAGCCTGGTCAGCGTGTAAGTCAACCGTGATATGGTGGGTTTGGGGATGCCGCAGCGCCGGGCCAGTTCGGCGTTGGCCAGGAACTGTTCGCCGGGACGGAAGCAGCGCAGCACTTCGAGCCCGCGCGCGAGCGCATTGACGAACTGGCGGTCCTTGCCGTCACCGTCACCGCCGCCGTCGCCATCCTCGCCCTCGAAGGCGGCGTAGTCCCGCATTACATCGATCTGTGCTGCCATGGTCGCCTCGCTGCTTGCATTGCGTGGCAGTGTGAACCGGCTTTGGGCGCCCGTCAATCGAATTTCAAAACGTCAGTTCGCACAGCGGAACACATAAATTCCTGTTGGAAAATTTCTCTGCACCGCGCTTGTCACGTTATTGCCACGTGATGTTGCTATTGCACCATGGTATGCTTTCCAGATAAAAACAATCCAGTCGCGTCCGGCCGATGGCGGACGGGCGGCGGCCAGGATCACACTGGAGTGGAGACACATGTCATTTCTCGATAAAGACCGCACCATCGCCGGCCCAGGCTTTAGCCGCTGGCTGGTACCCCCGGCCGCGCTGGCCATTCACCTTTGCATCGGCATGGCCTACGGCTTTTCCGTGTTCTGGCTGCCCCTGTCGAAAGCCATCGGCATCAGCAAATCGCTGGCCTGCGCGCCGGAGATGGGTTTCCTGGCCCAGGTCTTCGCCAGCGACTGCGACTGGAAAATCTCGATGCTGGGCTGGATGTACACCCTGTTCTTCGTCCTGCTCGGTTCGTCCGCCGCCGTCTTCGGCGGCTGGCTCGAACACGCCGGTCCGCGCAAGGCCGGCGTCGTCGCCGCCATCTGCTGGTGCGGCGGCATGGTCATTTCGGCGATCGGCATCAAGACCCACCAGATCTGGCTGATGTGGCTGGGGTCCGGCGTGATCGGCGGCATCGGCCTGGGGCTCGGCTATATTTCCCCCGTCTCGACCCTGATCAAGTGGTTCCCCGACCGCCGCGGCATGGCCACCGGCATGGCCATCATGGGCTTCGGCGGCGGCGCCATGATTGGCGCGCCGCTGGCCGACAAGCTGATGAAGTACTTCGCCACCCCCACCTCGGTGGGCGTGTACGAAACCTTCCTCACCATGGCCGTGATCTATTTTATTTTCATGATGGGCGGCGCGCTGTCGTACCGGGTGCCGGCCAGCGGCTGGAAACCGGCCGGCTGGACCCCGCCCGTCAACCAGGCGGCCAATGCCATGATCACCCGGCGCCATGTGCACGTCAGTAAAGTGTGGGGGATTCCCCAGTTCTGGCTGCTGTGGGGCGTGCTGTGCCTGAACGTCACCGCCGGCATCGGCATTCTCGGCATGTCCTCGCCGCTGATCCAGGAAGTGTTCGGCGGCCGCCTGATCGGCGTCGACGGCGGCTTCGCCTCGCTCACTCCCGCGCAATTGGGCCAGACCGCGGCCATCGCCGCCGGCTTCACGGGATTGCTGTCGCTGTTTAATATCGGCGGGCGCTTCTTCTGGGCGTCGATCTCCGATTACCTGGGCCGCAAGAACACGTATTTCATTTTCCTGGGCCTGGGCCTGCTCCTGTACGCCTTCATCCCGTCGATGGCCCATGCGGGCAACCTGCCCCTGTTCGTCGCCTTCTTCTGCATCATCCTGTCGATGTACGGCGGCGGCTTCGCCACCGTGCCGGCCTACCTGGCCGACCTGTTCGGCACCCAGATGGTGGGCGCCATCCACGGCCGCCTGCTCACCGCCTGGTCGGTGGCCGGGGTGTTCGGTCCCGTGCTGGTGACCTACATCCGCGAATACCAGCTCGCCCACGGCGTGCCGAAGGCGCAGGTCTACGACGTCACCATGTACATCCTGGCCGGCATCGTCGCCCTGGGCCTGCTGTGCAATGCACTGGTGCGCCCGGTCGCCGACAAGCACTTCATGAGCGAGGCCGAACTGGCCGAAGAGAAGCGGCTGGCGCACGACCGCGACATCAACGGCTCGTCCGGCACCGGTGGCGCCGTCAGCACCAGTGTCACCTCGCCGGTGGCGATCGCGCTGGCCTGGGCGGTGGTGGGCATCCCGCTGGCGATCGGCATCTGGATCACCCTGCAAAAGGCGGTCGTGCTGTTCCACTGATAGCGGTTTCGGCAGACCTGACCGCGGTCAGGTTTTTCAAAATTAACCGTCCGATCCCCCCGAAAAAGCCGGGGCCGCGCATGCAGCGTGGCCCCGGCTTTTTCACGCTATGGCACAATCACGGCATGCCGCCCCCATCCTTCCCGCTTGCCCTCCCACCTCGCCCGATCCTGTCGCAGGCGAGCGCCGCGCTCACCCATGATGTCGAGGTGGTCGACGAACGTGGCCGCCGTTCCACCATCGCCATCCCGGCCGAGCGCCCCCTCACCGTGTATGTCGACAAGCGCGAACTGGTGACCCTGATGACGCTGGGCGGGGCGCCCGAGGCGCTCACCCTGGGCTACCTGCGCAACCAGCGCCTGGTGCGATCGATCGACGAGATCGAATCGGTGCAGGTCGACTGGTCGGTCGACGCGGTGGCCGTGGTCACCCGCAACGGCATCGCCGACGTCGAGGCGAGAACGGCAAAAAAAGTCGTCACCACCGGCTGTGGTCAGGGCTCGGTGTTCGGCGGCCTGATGGACGAAATCGAGCAGATATCGCTGCCGCCCGCGGCCCGCCTGGCGCAGTCGGTCATTTATAAAATCGTCGATACCATCCGCACCCAGAACTCGATCTACAAGCAGGCCGGCTCGGTGCACGGCTGCGCCCTGTTTTCCAGCGACGGCGAGCTGCTGCATTTTTTCGAGGACGTCGGCCGCCACAACGCCGTCGACGCCATCGCCGGGCGCATGTGGCTCGACGATATGGGCGGCGGCGACAAGGTGTTCTATACCACCGGGCGCCTGACCTCCGAGATGGTCATGAAGGGCGCGCAAATGGGCATTCCGTTCCTGCTGTCGCGCTCGGGCACCACCCAGATGGGCCACATGGTGGCCGAGCGGGTCGGCATGTCGCTGCTCTCGCGCTGCTCGGGCAAGCACTTCCTGGTGCTGTCGGGCCAGCAGCGCATCGTGTTCGAGCCGGGCCTGCTCGATGCGGCCCTGCGCCCCCTGTAACTGCAGCGCCCATGAATCTGCTCGACGCCATTCGCGGCGCGTTCGCCCTGTTCCTGGCCGGCGACGCCGCGCTGTGGCGAATCATCTGGATCTCGCTGAAAACCGCCGTCGTCGGTCTGCTGCTGGCCACGCCGGTGGCGGTGGTGGCCGGTTACGCCATCGCCGCGCACCGTTTTCGCGGGCGCCGCGTGCTGATCTGGCTGGCGCAGGCGGCGCTGTCGCTGCCCACCGTGCTCATTGGCCTGCTGCTGTACCTGCTGCTGTCGCGCCACGGCCCGCTGGGCGGCCTGCAGTGGCTGTTTTCGCAGCCCGGCGTGATCGCCGGCCAGTTCGTCATCGCCGTGCCGGTGCTGGTGGCGTTCACGCTGGCGGCGGTGCAGGCGGCCGATCCCCGCTACGCCGAAACGGCGATCGCCCACGGCGCCTCGCGCTGGCGGGTGATGACGACGGTGCTGCACGAAGCGCGCTTCGGCGTGATGGCCGCCATCATCAGCGGCTTTGGCCGGGTGATTTCGGAAGTGGGCTGCGCGCTGATGGTGGGCGGCAATATCGCCGGCGAGACGCGCACCATCACCACCGCCATCGCGCTCGAGACGAGCAAGGGCGAATTCGCCCAGGGCATTGCGCTGGGCATGGTGCTGGTGGCGATCGCCCTGCTGATGAACGGCGCCCTGATGCTGCTGCAGGGCGACGCCCACGCCGCGCGGGGCCGCCTGTGAGCGCGCTGCTGGTCATCGAGCAGTTGCGCAAGCAGTTTGGCAGCGGGCGCGAAGCGCGCACGCTGTTCGCCATCGAGCGCCTGACCATCGACGCCGCCAGCGCCTACGCCCTGACGGGGGTGAACGGCGCCGGCAAGAGCACCTTGCTGCGCATCCTGGCCGGGCTCGAGCCGGCCGAGGCGGGCACGGTCTGGTTCGACGGCCGTCCGCTGGCGCTGTCGCCCTATCCGGCGGCCCTGCGCGCGGCGGTGGCCTACGTGCACCAGCATCCCATCATGTTCTCCACCAGCGTCGCGCGCAACATCGGCTACGGCCTGCGTGCGCGCGGGGTCGACCAGAAGCTCGTACAATCGGCGGTGGACGAGGCGATGGCGTGGGCCGGCGTCGACCACTTGCGGCACAGCGATCCGGTGAGCCTGTCGGGCGGCGAGAAACAGCGGGTGGCGCTGGCGCGCGCCAAAGTGCTGCGGCCACGCCTGCTGCTGCTCGACGAGCCCACCTCCAATCTCGACGGCGCCGCCCGCGAGCAGGTCATCGCGCTCATTCCCACCCTGATCAAGGCCGGCAGCAGCGTCATCATGGCGTGCCACGATCCCGACCTGATCGGCCTGCCCGGCGTGCAGCGCATCAAGCTGCGCGACGGCCATATTGAATACCGCCAGACCCCCTGATCCATCCACTGTCACCCAAGGAGTCCCCCATGAAACGCCGCAGCCTGTTAGCCCTCCTGATCGCCGCCTCGTTCGTCTCGAACCTGGCCGGCGCCGCCGAACCGATGGTGATCCGCCTGTCGACCACCACCAGCACCGACAATTCCGGCCTGCTGGGCTGGCTGCTGCCCGTGTTCGAGGCGAAGACCAACACCAAGGTCAACGTCATCTCGGTCGGCACCGGCAAGGCCCTCGAACTGGGCAAGAACGGCGACGTCGACGTCACCCTGGTGCACGCCCGCGCCGCCGAAGACAAGTTCGTCGCTGACGGCTGGGGGATCGACCGCCGCGACGTCATGTACAACGATTTCATCGTCGCCGGCCCCAGCGCCGACCCGGCCCGTATCAAGGGCGGCAAGGACGTGCTGGCGGCGTTTCGCAAGATCGCCGGCAGCGGCGCCAAGTTCATCTCGCGGGGCGACAATTCCGGCACCGACATCATGGAGAAGGCCTACTGGAAGGCGGCCGGCGTGATCCCGGCCGGCACCAACTACCTCTCCGCCGGCCTGGGCATGGGCGAAGTGCTCAATATGGCCGCCGAACTGCAGGCCTACACCCTGACCGACCGCGCCACCTACGGCGCCTACAAGGCCAAGACGGGGCTGGAGGTGGTGGTCGAGGGCGACAAGTCGATGTACAACCCGTACGGCATCATCGCCGTCAACCCGGCCAGGCACCCCGGCGTGAACTACAAGGGCGCCAGGCTGCTGATCGACTGGATTACCTCCGCCGAAGGCCAGGCCCGCATCGCCGCCTTCAAACCGGCCGGCCAGCAGTTGTTCTTCCCGACGGCGAAATAAGCCCCTGTCCTGCGCCGGTCACTGTTACGGGAACGCCCTATGGCAGGGCAGTGATCGGCTATACTTGTAAAATCGCAACAAAGGCGGCGCCACACGGCGCCAGCCACACCATGAGCGCGGCGCCAGACTTCGACCTACTTGACCAGCTACACACCAGTGCGCGTTCACGCGTGCTGCGTGCGCGCGGCAGGGATGGCGCCGCGCTCATCGTCAAGCAGCCGAACCAGGAATTCCCCTCGTTCCAGGACAGTGCCCGCTTCCGCCGCGAATTCGAGATCGCCCGCCGCTGCGCCCACGCGGGCGTGGTGGCGCCGCTGTCGCTGACCCAGGCGGGCGGGCGCTGGACCATGGTGCTGGCCGATATCGGCGGCATCGCCCTCGACAAGCTGCTGCGCCGGCGTGTGCTGGCGCCCAGCGAATTTTTTGCCATCGCCGTGCAGTTGTGCGACGCCGTCGAGGCGGTGCACGCCCAGGGCATCATCCACAAGGACATCAATCCGTCCAACCTGGTGTGGAACGCCGAGGCGGCGCGCCTGCAACTGATCGACTTCGGCATCGCCAGCGAGCTGCCGCAGGAAGCGCAAGGGATGGTCCATCCGCACGCGCTCGAAGGCACGTTGGCGTACATGGCGCCCGAGCAGACCGGCCGCATGAACCGCCTGCTCGACTACCGCGCCGATTTGTACGCCATCGGCGCCACCCTGTACACGCTGCTGGCGGGGCACCCACCGTTTGTCGCCGCCGACGCCATGGAGCTGATCCACTGCCACATTGCGCGCGCGCCGGCCTGGGACCTGCCGGCCCTGCGCACGCTGCCCGACGGCCTGCTGGTGATCTTGCAGCGCCTGCTCGAGAAGGACGCCGAACGGCGCTATCAGAGCCTGGGCGCGCTCAAGGCCGACCTGGAAGCCTGCCGCGATGCCCGGGCGCCGCAGCCGGCGCGGCTGGCCGATCGCAGCGCGCGCTTCGTGATGCCGCAGACCCTGTACGGGCGCGAGCGCGAAGTGGCCGCCCTGATGGCGGCGTTCGAGCGCGCCGCGCTGGGCGGCACCGAACTGCTGCTGGTGGCCGGCTATTCCGGCATCGGCAAGTCGGCCGTCGTCAATGAAGTCCACAAGCCCATCGTGGCGCGCCGCGGCGCCTTCCTGGCCGGCAAATTCGACCAGTTCCGGCGCGACGTGCCGTATGCCAGCCTGATCGAAGCGCTGCGCACGCTGGTCCATCAGCTGCTGGGCGAACCGGAAGCGCAACTGGCGGCGCGCCGCCGCCAGTTGCATGCGGCGCTGGGCGCCGGGCTGGGCGTGATGGTCGAACTGCTGCCGGAGCTGGCGCTGGTGGTGGGGCCGGTGGTGGCCGCCGCGCCCCTCTCGCCGGGGCAGGCCCAGGCCCGGCTGGCGCGCGTGCTGCCGCAGTTTATCGACGTCTTCAAGGCGCCCGGCCAGCCGCTGGTGGTGTTTCTCGACGACCTGCAGTGGGCCGACGCGCCGACCTTGCGCATGATCGAGCTGCTGGTGCGGCGCCAGGGCGGCGGTAATCTGCTGCTGATCGGCGCCTACCGCGACAACGAGACCGGTCCCGGCCACCCGCTGTCGGCGATGCGCGCGCGCCTTGAACGGGACGCCCTGCCGGTCGCCGTCATCGACCTGGCGGCGCTGACGGTGCAGCAGGTGGCCGCGCTGCTGGGCGACGCCCTGCGCGCCGACAGCGCCGCCGCCGCGCTGCTCGAGCTGGCGCGGCTATGCCACCGCAAGACCGGCGGCAACCCGTTCTTTCTCAACCAGTTCTTGCAGGCGATGGCCGAGCAGGGCCACCTGCGCTACGACGCCGCCGGCGATTGCTGGAACTGGGACCTGGCCGCCATCGACTTTCATCACACCACCGACAACGTCGGCGACCTGCTCGCCACCAAGATCGGCCGCCTGCCCGACACGGCGCGCTCGCTGCTGCAACTGGGCGCCTCGATCGGCAGCCGCTTCGACCTGGACACGCTGGCCGTGGTGGCCCAGCTGGCGCCGGCGGCGGCGCAGGCGGCGCTGTGGCCGGCGCTAGAGGCGGGGCTGGTGCAGCCGCTCGACGGCCGCTACAAATACCTGGCGCGCGATGGCGCCCACAGCGCTGCCGAAGCGGGCGGCGAGCCGCCCGATGCCGACGCCGACGCCCAGGGCGGCATCGGCTACCGCTTCCTGCACGACCGCGTGCAGCAGGCCGCCTACCTGATGGCCGATCCGGCCGAGCGCGCCGCGCGCCACCTGGGCATCGGCCGCCTGCTGCTGGCCCACGCCACCCCGGCCCAGCGCGAGGCCAACCTGTTCGGCATCGTCGAGCAGATCAACGCCGGCCGCGAGCTGATCGACGACGCCGACGAGCGCTTCGAGCTGGCGCGCCTGAACCACCTGGCGGCGGTCAAGGCGCGCCGCTCGGCGGCCTTCGGCGCGGCGCTGTCGCACCACGACATCGGCCTGTCGCTGCTGCCGACGGCCGGCCTGCAGCCCGGCTGGCAGGCGGCGCGCCCCAGCGGGCCCCATCACGGGCTGTGGTTCGAGCTGGCGCTGGGGGCGGCCGAAGCGGCTTACCTGTGCGGCGATTTCGCCCAGGCCGAAGCGATCTACCCGCGCGTGCGCGCGTGCAGCGTCGACCGCCTCGAGCATGCCCGCTGCATCATCGTGCAGGCCCACCAGTACCAGCTGCAGGGCCGCCTGCTCGATGCCATCGCGGTCCAGCGTGAAGGACTGGCGCTGCTGGGCTTCGGGCTGCCCGAGGACGCCGCCGAACTGGTGCAGGAAGCGGAGCGCCAGTTCGAGCAATTGCGCGCCGCGCAGACCGCCGGCGGCGGCGCCGCCGTCGATGCCGTCATCGACGCCTTGCTGGGCGCCCCCGAGATGGTCGATGCGGCCGCCGTGGCGGCCATGCAGATGATGCAGGGGCTGTGGATGGCCGGCTATTACGCCGGCCAGCAGGCGCTGTGCACGATGATGATCATGGCGATGACGCGGCTGTCGATCGACAAGGGCAACAGCGACTTCACGGCGGTCGGCTACACCGGCTTCGCCATGATGCAGGTGGTGCGCGGTTTCGATCCGGCGATCGCCTACCGCTTCGGCGCGATGGCCGTGCGGCTGGCCCGCAGCCGCGACAATCTGCAGACCCGCACCTTGTCGAGCCTGATGTTCGGCGCTGCCACCAGCCACTGGACGCGGCCCCTGCGCGACTCCGATGTGCTGTACGACGAGGCGTTCGGCTGGGCGCTGGAAATCGGCGACTACGTGCAGGTCGGGGTGGTGGCGGCGGTGCGCGCCACCGATCGCATCGCCCTGGGCGCCTATCTGCCCGACCTGCTCGAGAGCGTAAGGCGCGACCTGGCGCTGATGCGCGCCAACGGCCAGCAATCGATGGCCGACTGCTGCGTTGCTGCCGCCGTGCAGCCGATCCTGGCGCTGATGGGAGTGGCCGCGCCCGCCGCCGACCTGTACTTCGACGAAGCCGATTTCCTGGCCCGCTACGGCAATTCGAATCTGTACCAGGCGTATTACCTGCAGGGCCAGATCCGCAACGCCTGCCTGTTCGCCAGCGCCGACGCCGAGGCGCTGGCCTTGCGCTTGCCGCTGGTGGCGCAATCGATGCGTGGCCAGGCAAAGGTGCCCGAGGCGACCTTCCATGCGGCCCTGATCTGGCTGCGCGCCCTGCGCGCGCCGGCCGGCGCACTCGACGACGAAGCGCGCGCCGCCATCGCAGCGCGGCTGGCGCCGCTGGTGGGGCAGCTGGCCGGCTGGGCGCGGCACGCTCCCGCCAACGTGGGACCGAAATACGCGCTGGTGCTGGCCGAGCGGGCCAGGAACGCCGGCGATGTCGCCACCGCCGTGGATGCCTACCGGGCGGCGGCCGACGGCGCCGGCGAGGCCGGCTACGTCAACATCCAGGCGCTGGCCCATGAGCTGTGCGCCCAGTTCTGGGTCGAGCAGGGCCAGCCGAAAGTGGCGGCGGTGTTCCTGCGCGACGCCATCGGCCGCTATCGCCAGTGGGGCGCCCACGCCAAGGTCGCCCTGCTGCAGGCGTCGCCGCTGGCGCGGCTGGGGCGCGCGCCCTATGCGGGGGCGCCGTCCACGCTGAGCGCGTCCGGCGGCGTCGGGACCGGCACCGCCGCGCGCGTGGCCGGCAACGAGGCGCTCGACCTGGCCTCGCTGCTCAAGGCGGCGCAGGCGCTGGGCAACGAGATCGGCCTGGGCGCGGTGCTGGGCCGCCTGATCGACATCGTGCGCGAGAATGCCGGCGCCCAGGTGGCGCGCCTGCTGCTGCGCGAGGGCGACGGCGAGAGCGCGGTGTGGCGGCTGGAAGCGGACATCGACGGCGATGGCGCGCGCGTCCTGCTGGGGCGGCCCGTGGATCTGTTCGGCGGCGTCGTCACCGACACCTTGCCGCTGCCGCTGTCGGTGCTGCGCTACGTACTGCGCAGCGGCGCCGCCGTCATCGAAGAGCGCATCGCCGACGCGCCCCTGTTCGCCAACGATCCGCACGTGCGTGCGCACGGCGCCCGCTCCGTGATGTGCCTGCCGATCCGCCAGGGCGGCCGCATCGATGGCCTGCTGTACCTCGAAAACAGCCTGGTCGAAGGCTGTTTCACGCAGGAGCGGGTGGAGTTCCTGGGCATGCTGGGGGCGCAGGCGATGATCTCGATCGCCCACGCGCGCATGCACGACCGTCTCGAGGCGCGGGTGGCCGAACGCACCGCCCAGCTGGAAGAGGCCAACCGCCAGCTGGCCACCCTGTCGGTGACGGACTCGCTCACCGGCCTGGCCAACCGGCGCCACTTCGACGACGTGCTGCGCCGCGAATGGTCGCGCTGCCAGCGGGCCGGCGCCAGCATCGGCGTGATCATGCTCGACATCGACCACTTCAAGAAATACAACGATCATTACGGCCACCAGGCGGGCGACACCTGCCTGGCCCAGGTGGCGGCGGCCCTGCAGGGCGTGCTGCGCCGCCCGGGCGACCTGGTGGCGCGCTACGGTGGCGAGGAATTCTGCGTGGTGCTGCCCGACACCGCGGCGGCCGACGCCGTCCAGGTGGGCGAGCACCTGCGCGCCGCCATCGCCACCCTGGCGCTGGCCCATGCGGCCGTGCCGAATGCCGTCGTCAGCATCAGCGTGGGCGTGGCGGTGGTCCTGCCCACCTCCACCGCCGCTGCCGATGGCCTGCTGCACGCGGCCGACGCGGCGCTGTACGCGGCCAAGGCGGGCGGGCGCAACATGGTGGTGCTGGCCGCGCCCTGAGCGCCCGTGCCACCGTCCTGATTACCGGTTCGCCGCCGCCTGCGCCACGATCGCCCCCCGTTCGCGCACCACCAGCGCCTGGCCCTTGCCGCCGGCATCGACCGTGAAACTGACCTGGATGTCGCGCTCTTTCATGGCGAAGTTGTTGACGCTGGTGGGATAGAGGGCGAAGGTGCTGCCGCCGGCCAGCACCAGCAGGCCATTGCCGGCCGGTTTGACGGTCAGCACCATCTTGTCCGTGGCCGTGTAGGTGCCGGCCAGCAGCGCGAGGGCACCCGGCGCCGCTGCCACTTCGGCCAGCGTGGCCGCCGCTGGCGCCGGCGCATGCGCGTAGCTCATCGCCCGCGCCACCGTCCAGTGCCCGTCCTTGAGCAGCAGCAGCGAAGTAAAGCGGCCGCGCTCGGTGAGCACCTCGGCGTTGCCGGGGGCGGCATTGTAGAAGCGGTGATTGCCCTCGACGACGGCGCCATACAGGGCGCCGTTTTCCATCATGGGAAACACCTGCACGGTGCCGGCGATGGCTTCGCGGCGCACCTTGCGCGCGGGATTGGCGCAGATATTGCTCGCCATCGCCGCCTCGAACGCGCTCTTGCCGCGCCGCAGTCCGCCGGCGTCGTGATAAAACTCCAGGTCGTCGCTGTGCATCGCGCGCAGGGCCTTGAGGTCGCACTGGTTGTAGGCGGCCCAATAGGCCGCGTCGAAGCTGCGCACCTCGGCTTCCCAGCCCGCCTTGGGGCCGGCGGCGTGGGTGAGGGGGGCCAGCAGGGCGCTGGCGAGCAGCATGGTCGTGATCGTCGTTTTCATCGTCGTCGCCCCGCCGTGCGGGGCAGTAAGTGGAGAGGCGATGACTGTAGCGGCAGGGCCGCCCCGACTGCCGGGCTGAAAGGACGAGTGGTCGTCTTGTATGCATCAGTGGTGGCAAACGGCGATAAGCGTTGTGCCCGGGCGTTCTAGTCGCAGTCGATGTGCACCGCGCTCTGCCCGGCCTTGTCGCCCTTGCACGTGGTGACAAGGCACTGCGCGGTGTTGTCAGGCAGGCGGCGCGACAGTGTGACCTCGTTCAAGGCAGCGTGGCTGCACGCGATCCATTAGCCATCGACGAAAGGACCATCGAACTTGTAGTGATCGACCTGGCCGGCGGGGCCACGACGGGACGAGGCCTCGCGCAGCGCCGCGCCCTTGTCGGGTGCGGCCGGCGCTGCGCCGGCGGCACGCAGATACAGGAGCGCCGCCACATGCGTTGACCACCAGCGCCTGGCCCTTGCCGCCGGCATCGACCCCGACAGCAACAAGGTTCAGTGGTGGCAGCCGCAGAACGGCCGCTGCGCAAACAGTGGGTTAGCTGCGGGCGCCAGGCGGCGGCCGCGCGCGGGGCCAAAAAGCAGCCCCGCCAGTTCTGGCCCGGTTACTTGAACTTGGCCCTCAGACCAACAAAGTACTGTCGCCCGATCACATCGTAGGCCCGTGGCTCCGTATTGGTGCCGGTAGCCGCATCGCGTGGGTTGATGTCCGGCTGAGCGTCAGCGAGATTATTGACGCCCACATAGGCATCCAGGTTATCGGTGATTCGATAATTGAAGCGCAGGTCGACATAGGTCGCTGAATTGAGCTTGTTCAAATCCTCGGACAAGTTGTTCGCCTCCAGAAACGCCTTGGTCGAACTACGATAGCGAACTTGCGAGAATACTTCGAACTGTTTCGTTACCTTGTAGGTGCCGTTGAACGACAGTCGCCACTTCGGAAAGAGGGGACGGTCCACGAATTTCTCGACAGCGCCGGTCGAGTTGGTCACATCGTAGCGATTCAAGTAGTTGGCGTATGCGGCAAAGTTGAAATTCGGCCGCGAATAGTCCAGCTCCAGATCGACGCCACGCGTGGTGATATTGGCGGCGTTGATCAGCGGTGAGCGCAAATTGAGGATCGGACCATCATTGATATCGCGCACCAGGTTACCACCGCAGGTCGGATCGAACGAAGTGGCGGCGGCGCCATAGCAACGCCGCACATACACATCCGCAGTGTCACGGGTGATACCATTCTTGATCGAGATGTCGAAGTAATCGGCCGAGAACGACAGGCCGCGTACCGGCGTAAACACCGCGCCAAGCGTCACGGAATTGGCGGTCTCCTCGCGCAGACTCGATGAACCGGCCTGCAACAGGCGCGTGTTGTTCGCTTCCGACCCAACCAGCGTGTACGAACCGAGGCTGGCGATACGGCGCGCAACCGCAGGGATCGAACGGCAATTCTGGGCAACATTGCCGGCAGTGCTTGCAGTCACGCCATTGCATACATCGGTGTTCGACCCGGCAGTGCTAGTGGTGCCGTTGGAAAACAGGTCATTGATATTCGGCGCCCGTACCGACTTGGACCAGCTGCCCCGGAAGCGAAGGCTGTCCATGACGGGCGCGTTGATGCCCAGGCGATAGGTGGGCGCAGTGCCAATGGTCGAGTACGAACCCAGGCGAGCCGCCAGATCCACGCTCAGCCAGCGAGCAACCGGCACGTCGATTTCGGCAAAGGCTTCCTTGACATCGAACTGACCGGATATCGCTGACACCTGCAGGTCCCGGGAAAGACCCTGCTGCCGATAAGCATCCGGTGTTTCCTGGGCTTGCTCTTTTCTGTATTCCACGCCGGCTGCGAAGTTGATCGGCTGTTTGTCGGAAATCGAGAATGGCAGCGCGCCGGACAGAACGCTGTTCAGAACGGTTTGCTTGATTTCGGCCGTCTGACCGGTAGCGATGGTCAGATACTTGATGGCTTCCGGTGAAAATCCGGTAATGCCGGCTTTGCCTGCCAGACTGTCGCTGGTGCCAAACGGGTTGACCGGCTTACAGCCTTCAATGCGCGCTACCGCATCAGCGCACTGATAGCCACCCTTGCCGTCAGGTACGATCGTGACGGCGTTGCGGAAATTGGGGATACTAAAGTCACCCGTGTTGGTCTGGGTTTGCAAGGTCACGCCATACACCGCGGTCGATTTGAGCGACATTCCGCTGCTCAGGTCGTTCGTCAGACCGGTCGCGATCCTGAACGTGTTTCGCTTGTTCGCCACCGTCCGGTCGCCGAATTCGGTCAGTCGCTTGAACGTCTGAACACGGTCGAGCGAGGTGTCGGCGCCCAGGGCATTGACCAGCTGCGCGCCGGCGCTGCTGCCGACAAAGTACGGGCTGGTGGCAACATTGATGCCGGTCTTGCCGCCCGTTGCGACACGAAACACATCGCTGACGACCGATACCGGCGCCGGCTCCAGGGCCACCGAAGAGGAAGTGCCACTGTAGTTCAGTTCGACATCGATACGGGAAGTGGGACTCAGGTCGAAGTTCAGGCCAGAGGCGACATAGTTGCGCTGATACGGCGCCACCAGGAATCGGCGCGCGTTCTGGTTGTCCCAGTCGGCCGCTCCCTGAGGGGTATAGTTAGAATCAAGCAACGGTTGATTCGTATTGAATTTGGCGCCGTTACCGAAGATCGACAAGCCATTCGGCGCAATCAGCGCCGCACCAGGCACGTGGGCAGGCCCGTTGCGCCGCGCGATCGATTCGCGAATGCCATCTTTGTCGGCATCGATATAGGCTTGCTCATAGGCTGCGAAAGCCCGTTCCGACGAGCGCAATGCGTTTTCCCTGGACTGGCCGGCGGAGATCCACGCATTGCCCGATTCGAAGTTTCGTCCGAAGGTCATGTCGACGTTTTTTCGTCCTGCGCCACCCGCTTCTGCTCCGGCGCCGAAAGCGTTGAATTCAAAGCCGCTGAAATTTTTCTTCGTGATAATGTTAATGACACCAGCAACGGCATCGGAACCATAAATTGCCGACTGTCCGCCCGTAAGCACATCGACACGTTGAATCAGTGAAGTAGGAATGCTGTTGAGGTCGACGCCATAGCCGGTGTTGGCCGATACGCCCGAGACGTAGCGGCGACCGTTGACGAGAACCAGTGTTCGTGCCGACCCCAGATTGCGCAGCGAGGTCGTCGCCACGCCAACGTTGGCGGCGTCGCCGCCGACAGAGGTATTGTTCGATGACGAGGAGATACCGGAAGTGATTGAAGGGATGCTATTTAATACATCTCCAATGGAGATCGATGCCGTACCCTTGATGAGATTTTCTCCCACCTCGGTGATGGGCGACGATGAAACCGAATTTTGTGCTTGCCGGATGTTCGACCCGGTAACCGTGACAACCTGTATTGTGCTGTCGCGATCTTTCTCAGTCGAAACTGCGACCTCCTGATCCCCGTTGGCGTAGCTGGTCGCCGGGACAGCCAGCAGGAGTGCAGGGCACGCAATCAGGGCCGCATACGACCAGCGCTGCTGGGTCTTGCATGTCTTCGATTTCTTTGCAGTTAAATATTTCACAACATCTCCCTTTGTTTGATATCAGATATCTGACTTTCAAATCGTAGTTTAATCTCGCGCCATACGCAATTAAAATGCCAACAGAATTGTTGTCGAAAACAGACATCACAGCCGAATCCCTACTTTCAGCACAGCGACGCGCCCGGCGTGAGGCACTTTCTTACCCGCCTGTATAGAACAGATGGCGTAAGTTCAGATATCATATATCTAGAACCGATCTGCCCGGCGCCGATGCGTATGCCTTATCCTGAGGTTTTGTCCGACTATGAAAAAAATTGTTTTTGCCTGCGTCCTGGTTCCCGCCCTGTTGGTGGCGGCGCCGGCCGTGGCCGGTGACCGCCTCCCGAAATTTCCGCTCGCTGTAAAAATGACGGCAGCGGCGAAAGTGGGCGATACCGTCTACGCCGGTCTGGGCAGCGCTGGCCAGGCCTGGTATGCGCTCGACATGGCCAAACCCGGCGCGCAATGGGAAGCGCTCGCGCCTTTCCCCGACCAGCAGCGTAACAACGCCAATGCGGTCGCGATAGGCGCCAATGTGTACGTGTTCAACGGCCAGGGAAAAGCGCATCCGGCCGATCAGCGACTCATCATTTTCGACACCGTCTGGAAATACGATACCGCCGCCAACAGCTGGAGCAAGGTGCCGACACGTTCACCGCTGGGCGGTCTGGCCTCCGCTGCGACGACATCCGATCGCCAGAATATATTGTTCTTCGGTGGCGCCAGCAAGGCGATCTTTGAAGGGTATTTCGTCGATTACTTCGATGCGGCCAGCGCCGGGGTGCAAGACGGCGCTATCGCGACAGCGACCAGCAAGGCCAGGCAAGACGACGTCGACGAACGTTATTTCGACCAGCGTCCCCAGGACTATCTGTTCACCGCCCACGTATTGAGTTACAACCCGGCCAGGAATCAATGGCGCAATCTCGGTATCGATCCAAACCCTGCCACCGTGGCCAGCGCCGTTGCGGTCAAGGGCAAGCAGGTGACCCTGATCGGCGGAGAGATCAAGCCCGGCCTGCGTTCGCCCAATGTGAAGCGGTTGACCGTGAGCGGCGAAACACTGCACTGGGCCAGGCTGTCGCCCATGGCGGCGGCTCCCGGTGAAGCCGCGCAAGAAGGTATCGCCGGCGCCTTTGCGGGTTACAGCGGCGGCGTCTTGCTCGCTGCCGGTGGTGCCAATTTCCCGGGCGCCTGGAAGCAATTCAACGGTGGTCGATTATTTGCCCACAAAGGGCTCAGCAAGACCTGGCGCGCCGATATTTACGCCGAAATCAAGGGGAAATGGATGGCCGTCGGTAAATTGCCAGCGCCGATGGGCTATGGCTCTTATGTCCAGCTCGATGACGGCGTGCTGGTGGTGGGCGGCGAATTGCAAGGCGGCGCCGGCAGCAATGATGTGTTCATGATAAAGTGGAACGGCAAGAGCGTCGATATCGTTCGTTGATGTCCGGCGATATCCACGCTGGGATGCCGGCGGATGGCCGGCAATCCGCCGGCCGCAGGTGCATTGCCGGCGTGCGCAAACAGCGCGTGGCTTATTCGATCAGACAGCGTTGTGCCAGTGCTTGCGCAATCCGGCGCGAGACTTCACCGCGATAGGCGCCCGATGACAGATGGATGTGGATCATTTCGGGTTCGCATGAACGTCCGTCCGTCACAACGCTGTTCAATGCGGACGGATACGCTGCGCTAGCGGGATCGATACAATGCGTCTTGTTGGTTTCCATGATTTCGCCGCTTTCCGTGCGGCGAACATCGAGCAGGCACATTTGCTGTGGACGCTGCCGCGCCAGCATGCGGTAACCGTCGATGACTTTTTTATGCCCCTCGATCGCTTCGTCCCACCAGTGCGTGGCCAGCACATTGATCCACGGGACCTGCGTCCAGTCGCCTGTGGGAAATTGCGACTCGAGGTCGGCCAAGTCTGCGCCCAGGCGATCGACCATCATGCTGAAATCGGCGCAATGGTGTTCGGCATGAGGACCGCCCGCGTGGGCGTCAGTTTCGCCCTGGACCCAGACGACACCGAGCAGACGATTGGCGCGATTGAACTCCAGCGCGTAGCGCACACGGTCGCGCAAGTCGCGGTACAGCGGCGACGCAGCGCCATCCGCTCCCGCCCAGGCCATCGCCCCTTGGGTGTTGCTGTCGTCCAGGCCAGGATAATTGCACACGCTGCGCCCGACGCTGGCGCCCGGTTGCTGTTGCGGCGCGCATTCCGGTTCGGATCGGTAGGAGCCGGGTTCGCCGAAGCGCATGCCGGCACCGCCATGCGCTTGCGGCAGCAGCAGTATGCCGGCATCGCCTGGCAACAAGGTCAGCAAGCGACGGGCAATGAAAACGCCGGAACCGACCGTGCCTGAACGGCGCAGGTCGGTATTGCCCGTCAAATTGCAGAAGCGCATGTCCTTGACATCATCGAGGGCGTGGCTGGCGTCGACGATCTTGTTCCAACGGTCTTCGTACACGCCATCGGGGCGCATGCCGCGGTAGCGGCCCAACTGCTGGATGCGGGGTGATCTCCGCAAATCGTCCAGTTCGGGCATGGCTTCACCGAAACCCTGCGCATTGGACTGGCCCGCAATTACCAGCACGTACCACCGGCTGACTGGTTCCTCCTCAATCATTTATAACTCTCCGTAAATGCGTTATCCAACGCGATCACGCCGGCCAAACCGGCATCGCCGCCCCGGCGCGCGGCGCTCAGAATGGGCGCGGCGCGCAGCGCAAGGCCCTTTAATGCAGTGCGGATGCGATCAAGCATGCCGTTGGCCAGGCCCACGCTGCCGCCGATCACCACTTCCTGCAGGTCGACGATCATGTGGAAGCCACCTATCGCTTCCGCCACCGCTTGCGCGGCATTGGCGATGATGGCTTCGGCCTGGTCATCGTGGGCGGCGAGCGCAAACAGTTCCGCGCTGTTCATGGGCTTGCCGAACAGCGCTGTCGCCTGCCGCGCCAACGAGGTACCAGAAGCAATCATTTCCAGGCAACCGAGGCGGCCGCAGCCGCACCTCGTCGCGCCATCCAGCGCCGCCAGCCGTACGCCTGCATGGCCGACGTGCGCGGCCAGGCCGTGCGGGCCGACGCGCAATCGATCATCGAGCACCAGGCCGCCACCGACCCCGGTCGACAGCGTGATAAACAAGAGGTTGGCCGCCTGCGCGTAGTCGGTTTGCCGGACGAGGTATTCGCCCCATGCTGCCGCCTGGCCATCATTGATCAGGGTGACCGGGCAAGCGAAACGCGCCTGCAGCAGATCGGCCAGCGCGAAGCCATCCCAGAATTTGATGATGTCGAGATTGACCGAATGCACCCTGCCGCCGTCGATGTAGCCGGTGGTGCACACGCTGACCCGTTCTGGCGCCGACCAGCCCGCTGTCAGGATGTCGATAACGCGCGCAAAACCTTGTGCATCGTACGCCATCGGCTGCTGGCGGCGTTCGAGGATGACGCCGTTTTCCACGCGCGCCGCGGCAACCTTGGTGCCGCCGATATCGAGTGCCAGCAGCATTTCAGTCTGGCTTGACTGCATGGTTCATGGCGCTGATAAACCATTCGGTGATGTGCTCGATGCGCGTGATTGCCGAGCCCACGGTCACACAATGCGCGCCGGCGCTGAGCGCAGCGGCAGCGTCAGCGGCGGTGCGGATGCGGCCCTCGGCCACCACCAGCGCGCCGGCAGCAGACAACTGTCTGACCAATTCCAGGTCCGGTCCGTCATCGGGCAAGCCGGCTGTTTGCTCGGTGTAGCCGGACAAGGTGGAACCGATCAGATCGCAACCGAGCGCCATGCAAGCCAGACCGTCTTCCAGGGTTGAGCAATCGGCCATCGCCAGGCGCCCCGCGGCATGGGTCGCGGCCAGCAGTTCAGCCACTGCAACCGGACGCTGACGATTGGTGCCGTCGAAGGCGATCACGGCAGCTCCGGCCTCGATCAGCGCGTGCACGTCGTGCAAATACGGCGTGATGCGCACGGGACTGTCATCCAGGTCGCGCTTGACGATGCCGATGACCGGCACATTTTTGATCAGCGCAGTCACCGCACGTACATTGTCCGCGCCTTCGATGCGCAAGCCGCCGGCGCCGGCGGCAACCGCGGCGCCGGCCATGGCGACGATGATGTCGCGCTTGTCCATCGGGCTGCCTGGGACCGGTTGACAGGAAACGACGAGCGAGTTTTTCAGTTGGGAGAGATTCATTTTATGGGGTCTTTGGAATGGTCGTAATCAGCACGGCCTGGTTCTGCGAGTCATCGTAAGAGGCTTCACGCAATAAACCTTGGCGGCGCAGATGAAAAATGACAAAGCCGGCGCATGGCAGCGCGTATCGGCGCTAAGACTTCTCGAACAAGATACAAGTTACGCCATGCGCCGGCGCCAACCTGGTCAGCTTGGGCAGCTCTTGCCTGCAGCGTTCCATGGCCTCAGGGCAACGGGTGTGAAATACGCAACCGCTCGGCGGATTCAGCGGGCTGGCGATCTCTCCGCCCAGCGTATCTTGTTCCGCCATGCCTTGGTCCGGATCGGCGGTCGGCGAACTTTTCCACAATGCACGCGTGTACGGATGCGCGCCGCCCTCGGCGATCACGGAGCGTGGCGCGTATTCCATCAGGCGACCCAGGTACAGCACCAGCACGCGGTCGCACATCGCCTGCACCATGGGCAAGTCGTGCGAGATGAAGATGATTGACAGCTGAAATTGTTGTTGCAGATCGAGCAGCAGGTTAATGATCTGCGCCTTGACCGATGCGTCGAGCGCGGCCACGGCCTCATCGGCAATCAGCACTTTCGGCTTCAGCGCCAGGGCGCGCGCAATCACGACACGCTGTTTTTGTCCACCCGACAATTCTTGAGGATAGCGCTGCAAAACCGTTATCGGCAAGCCAACTACGCCGAGCAGGCGGACGATTTCCGCATGCCGTTCGCGCTTGCTGCCGCGGCCATGCAAGACAAAGGGCTCTTGCAGGCTTTGTTCTATCGTCATACGCGGATTGAGGCTTGCGTTGGGATCCTGGAACACCATTTGCATATCGCTGCGCAATTTTTTTTGCGCGGCCCCTTTGTACGAGGCGATCGGCTTGCCTTCATACAGGATGTGGCCCGACGTCGGCTCCAGCAAACGCATCGTGAGCTTGGCCAGCGTCGATTTGCCACTACCGGATTCGCCGACGATGCCGAGCACTTCACCACGCAGCAAGTCGAACGACACGTCCTGCACCGCATGCAAGGGTTGCGGCTTGCCGAACATGCCAATCCGGGTCTGAAAAGTCAGGCCAATGTTGGCGAAACTCAAAATGGCGTCGCCTCTCTCACCGGCAACGGAGGTTTTTTCTGTCATTGGGTACATGGCTCCCCCTATTAATCCGTTATACAACGGCGAAATGGCAACGCACGAGTTGACCTTCGGCATGCGCGATCAAGGCCGGCCTGTCGGCGCGGCACAGGTCGGTGGCCTGAGCGCAGCGATTGACGAACCGGCAACCCACATGTTCTCCGTAGATGGTTTCCACTTGCCCTGGAATGCCCACCAGCCGCCCGCTGTGCCCCGGTCTTGGCACCGATGCCAGCAGGCCGCGGGTGTAGGGATGCAGCGGATTCTTGAACAGGGTCTTGGTATCGGCGGTTTCCACCAGTTGCCCGCCATACATTACGGCGACCCGGTCGGCGATTTGAGCGACGACGCCCATGTCGTGCGTGATGAACACCATGCCCATGCCCACTTCGCGTTGCAGCTTGCGCATCAACCGCAGGATCTGCGCCTGGATGGTGACGTCGAGCGCGGTGGTCGGCTCGTCGGCGATCAGTACTTGCGGATTGCACGATAGCGCCATCGCAATCATCACGCGCTGGCGCATCCCTCCCGACATTTGATGCGGATATTGCCTGGCGCGCACTTCCGGCGCCGAGATGCCGACCAGCGTGAGCAGCTCGAGTGCGCGCGCCTGCGCCGCGGCCGTTTTGCAGATGCCATGCGCGATCATCGCTTCGGCGATCTGGTCGCCGACATGCTGCAAGGGATTGAGCGAGGTCATCGGTTCCTGGAAGACCATGCCGAGCTGGTTGCCGCGCACGCCTTCCATTTCCTTCTCTGACAGCGCCAGCAAGTTCAGGCGCTTGCCGTCGCGCGCTGTCAACCAGACTTCACCCTCAATAGCCGCCTGGCGCGACAGCAGACGCATGAGAGAAAATGAGGTAACCGATTTGCCGCATCCCGATTCCCCGACGATGGCGAGCGTTTCGCCGCCTTTCAGCGAAAAACTGAGATCGTTCACCGCCTTGACGGTGCCGCCCGGAGTTTGAAACGATGTCGTCAGCCCTTTGACGTCGAGAATCACTGCGGAGTTATACATTGCGATTACCTCTTTTCTATACAACGCAATTACAGCAGGCCGGTGGCGATTAGAATTTCCCTGACCTTGGCCACGGCGGCATCGGGCAACACCCGGTTAGGGCGGCTCATGTGGCGGTTTTCGATGATGCCCATCAAGTGCATCGCCGTCTTGAAGCCACCGACACCGGAGGCGTTCGGGCTGGTGTCCGGCACCCCCTGGAACACGATCTGGAACAATTTGATCAAACGCTCTTGCTCCTTGCGCGCAGCGACCCAGTCGCCGGCCTTGGCAGCGTTATACAGGCGGACGTAGCCGGCTGGATCGACGTTGCCCAAGCCGGGCACGTTGCCGTGCGCACCGCCAAGCAAAGCGTAATCGACCACCGTTTCAGAGCCGCTGAGAATCGAGAAATCAGGCTCGTCGGCAAAATCCAGTCCCAGCATGCGCATGTTTTCGATATCGCCGCTGCTGTCCTTCACTGCGCAAATCAATCCGCGTTGGTACATCTCCCGAATGGTTTCGCGCGACAGTTTCAGATTGGTGCAAACTGGAATATCGTAGGCCAGGATGGGCAGATCGACTGCATCCTTGATCATGCTGAAATGGTCGATGGTTTCGCCCTGGCTGGAGCGGGTGTAGAACTGCGACGTGACAACCAGGCCGTCAACCCCGAGCGACTGGGCTTGCCTGGCGTTCTCGATAACGCGGTCGGTGGTGGGATCCATGGTGCCGCACACGCAAGGGACTTTGCCAGCGGCCTCATCGAGCGCGATGGTGATGACTTCGGCACGTTGCTTAGCGTTCAGAAACACGCATTCGGACGTCGAACCGAGCAGAAACAGGCCATGCACACCGCCGTCGATCAGATGGCGAATAACTCTACGCAGACTTTTTTCGTCAACACCGAAATCCTTGTTCAAAGGAGTCACGACCGGGGGCACAATGCCATGCAATTTCAAAGTGGACATGCTGATTATTCCTTTGTTGTTTTGGAGTCAAAAATTTGGCGCAAACCGTCGCCGATAAAATTGGCTGAAAGCGCAGTCACCACGATGAAAATACCGGAAGGCAGCCAGATCCACGGATATTGCTTGAGGACGGAGGCCTCACGGGCAATACTGATCAGGCTACCCCAGCTTGCATCGGGAAACTGCACTCCCAAGCCGAGAAAACTCAGCCCTGCTTCGGCCATGATGGCCGAGACGAAACCGAGCGAAGAAAAAACCACGAGCACATCAATGGTGTTAGGCAGGCAGTGCTTGCACATAATGTAGGCATGGCCTGCGCCCATTGTTTTGGCAGCAGCCACGAATTCCATTTCACGCAAGCTCAGTATCCGCGCCCGAACCAGGCGGCATACCAGCGGCCAGGATAAAAGGCCGATCACAATCACGGTCTTGCCCGTGCCGGAGCCCATCACAGCGGCCAGCGTCATCAGCACAATAATTGGCGGAAAAGTCATCACCATGTCGACCAGGCGCATGATCAGGCTGTCTACCCAGCCGCCGAAATAGCCGGACAGTGCGCCCAACGTGGCACCGATCAGCACCGCCAGCGTCACACTGGCGACACCGACCAGCAAGGAAATGCGGCCGGCGGCGAATGTCCGCGCCAGCATGTCGCGCCCGATCTGGTCGGTGCCCAGCCAGTGCGTCGCAGAGGGTGGCAAAAGCGTCGCATTCAGATCGATCGCATTCGGATCGAACTGGAACAGGACGCGCGAAAACATGCACAGCAAGGTAATCAACAAGAACATCAGGAGACCAACGACCGCCATCTTGTTGGATTTGTATTTCTTCCAGCGTGCTGCGCCGATACTCGTATGATTTATCACGATAGGTCCGTATGACGATTGACAGGTAAATTATTTCAGGGTGATGCGCGGATCTATCCACGAATAAATAACGTCGGTCAGCATATTCAACAGCAGGATTGCAATTGCCATAAACAGGGCGATGCCCATGATCAGTGGATAATCACGGCTCTCGATGCCGTCCAAAAACAGCATGCCCATGCCAGGCCAGGAAAACACCGTCTCGACAAACACCGCGCCGCCAATGAGCGCGCCGAAATTGGCGCCGATGACCGTCACGATGGGAATAAGCGCATTGGGGAACGCATGGCGCAGGGTGACGGCGCGCGCGGACAAGCCCTTGGCCTTCGCAGTGCGGATGTATTCCTGGGTCATCACGTCGAGCAAACCGGCGCGGGTGTAGCGCATCAGAATGGCAATGAACTGGATTGACAATACCGTCGCCGGCAAGGCCAGGTAATACAGGGTATGAAGCAGACCGTCTTTGCCTGGTGCGGAATAGCCGCCGGTTGGAAACCAGCCCAGCTTCAGGGAAAATAGATACATGCCCAAGATGCCGAGCAGGAACGTCGGGGTTGAAATGGCCAGATACGCGAGAACGGACAAGGCGTGGTCGGTCTTGCTGTTGTAGCGACGCGCGGAAAAGATACCGAGCATGATGCCTAGAAGCGAGCCGCCGGTCAGTCCGGCGAAGGCCAGCATCAACGTCGGCACAATCCGACTCTTGATTTCATCGAGCACCCTGGAGCCGTCCTTGTACCGATAGCCAAGGTCGCCGCCAGCGACTTGCCTGACCCACATGATGAAGCGCACTGGCGCGGATGCGTCCAGGCCGAGCTCATGACGCAAGGCCTCCTTTTGCTCCAGCGTCAAGGCGGTGTTGGGCGGGACGAAGGCATCGACCGGATCGCCGGGCGCCATGTTGATCAGCGCAAAGACGGTGACCAAAATCGCCAGCAGCGTAGGAAGTGTGACCAGCAGACGATTGAAGATATATTTCAGCATGCTCTATCCAGCCAGGCTTGCGCCGCACTGCCTCTCGGTGTAACAACCAATTTGAAAATAATTAGCACAATGAACGCGCGATGGTTCCACCAGCCCGATTATTTGATGGACCAGCGTTCCGGGTAATCCTGATAGCGACCACCGCCCGGCGCTGGCGTCCATATAACGTTCTGAACGTTCTTCGCAAACCCGCCGAAACGATTGCCCACCCACAGAGGAATCCACGGCAAACGGGCATTGGTCACACGGCACATTTGCTGGTAGATGAGGGTGCGCCTGGCGCTATCGGTTTCTTGCTGGGCAGCGTCGAACAGCGCATCGAGTTCAGCAAGGTTCACGCGCATGCGGTTGACGCCATTTGGCGGTGCGTACGACGACTTCATCAACGGGACCAGCGTGCCTGGGTCAGGGCCATTGCCGCCGCCTGCATACACCAGGCTGAACTTATTCGAATCGACAATGGTCCCAAATGTCGGCCCGTCGACGAAACGCGGATTGACGTTGACACCCGCCTGCGCCAGCATGGATTGCAAGACCGCCATCACGTCCTTGCTTGCCTGATCGTTGTAATAAGTCAGCAATTCCAGAGGTTCAGATTGATTCCAGCCGGCCGCCGCAAGCAAGGCCCTGGCTTTCTGAACGTTGGTGTCGTACTTGTTGATATCCGCCGGGACATAATCAGCCAGCGTCAAGACGCAGTTGGCGACGGTGGCGGTATTCTTGTAAATATGCTTCACGATGGCATTGCGGTCCACCGCCAGCAGGATTGCCTGGCGTACGCGCACATCCTTGAAACGCGCATCGTTGTTATTGAAACCGATATAGTTCAAGACATGCGAAGGACCGGCGATCACGTCAACCGCCTTGCTACCCTGGTTTTCCTTGACTTCATCGAGCGTCATGGCGCTGAACTGGATTTCACCGGCTTGCAGGGCGATTGTCGCAGCACTGCCGTCCTTGAAGTAACGATTGACCATTTTGGCAAGCAGGGGTTTGCCGCGGTAAAAATCTGGATTGGCGACCAGTTCGACGAATTGATCCGGGGTGTATTTGGCCCATTTGAAAGGACCGGTGCCGACCGGCGATTTCCACCAATTAGATGTGCGCAACTCTCGGGCAGGAATTTTTCCCAACAAATGCGCTGGCACCATCATGATGTTGGTGAACGCGTCTGGCAGTGAGGCATCCATCTGCACCAGATCGATGACCACGGTATTCGGATCGAGTACCCTGATCGAGCTCACATCCTTCAGACGGGAGGAAAATACGCTGGCCATCGCTGGATTTTTCACCAGTTCCAGGGTGAACTTGACATCCGCCGCGGTGAACGATTGGCCGTCATGCCATTGCACGCCTTTGCGCAATTTGATGGTCAGGCTCTTGCCATCCTTGGCATACGTCCAGCTTTCCGCCAGATCGCCGGAAATTTTCTGAAGACCGACGTCGTATAAAGTCAGGGTACTGAAATATTTGTTATAAAAACCAAAACCTGCGGGGGCCGTCAGCGGATTGAATTTTTGCGCATTGCCGGCAGAGCCCACATCGAAGGCGCCCGTAAATATCTGGTCGGCGGCACGCACGCCGGCCGCGCTCCCCATCATTGCGGCCAAGGCAATCGACAGGATGGTTGTGCTGATATTTTTTTTGATATTCATGGGGTCTCCGGGCCTGTTCAATTGACAGAGGACGATGGCGTTACGGGCTGGCTGTTTATTGTGGTGCGATCAAATATTTGGACGAGCGTTTCCACCCTGACTGCTCCATCAGATTTTTCTATAAATTCGAGGTCGCCTCATTCATGACAGCACGCGCAGGTAACGAGTGTGCCACTGAGGTGCTGAACTCTTACAGCTGCTCGGCAGCCTTTGGATAGCGCTTGGAAATTGATTCGAAATGCTTGGAATGCGCCCACATCAATCCGGCCTTGTCTTTCTTTTCCAGCATTTCGACAATTGCCATATGGTCGCGCGCCGTCGTTTCCAGCTCCCCGGGATCGACAACCAGTCCGCCCGAATAGTGAATCAAGTTGTTGAAGATCCGCCAGAACAAATCGATCAGCGACAGCAGGAAGGTGTTGTCCATGCAGCGATACATCTCGGCGTGGAAGGCCCGATCTTCATCGAAGAAGGTCTGATGTGCCAACGCTTTGCTCAACATGGATTCAGCGAGCGATCGCAGTTTTTCGATATTTTCGGGTTGTATATTTCTGACGACCGAGGGAATCGCACCGAGTTCCAGATAGGTGCGAACGTACAGCAGATTGGTTACCTGAGCGTCGTCCTCCACCATGGAATACGGCAGGTTCTCAATAATGGAATCGAATGAAAACGCCTTGACATAGATCCCTTCGCCGTGTCGGGATTCCAGGATGCCGAGCGATTCCAACGACTTCACAGCTTCACGAAGCGACGGGCGGCTGATGCCAAGATCTTCAGCGAGTACACCTTCAGGCGGCAGACCGTCGCCTGATTTGAGCCGTCTGCTTACGATGAATTGCTTGATCTGTGATTGTGCCAGGCGATAAGCAGGAATTTTTTTCGACATGATGTTGCTTTTCCTATCATAATTTGTGACTACTAATGGTTATTCCTGTGCATTTTTGATAAGAAAGCAACCAGGTTTCAAGGCAGGGCTGTCCATTTTGTGTATCACCCCCCACCAGCAACAACCCCTGCTCAACTTCAAAACTCAGTCCGTTTGCACGGCCATGCGGCAAGCGCCCGGCGAATTCCCACATTTCATTTCTCATCACGTAAATTTCATCGCGCCACAGTTTGTTCAAGCCACGATGTGCGTATTTTTTTCCTGACTGGTAGTTCTGGCGCGCGCCGATGAAATTGCTACCACCCGCGAGTATCTTGACCATACCGCATTTTCCGGAAAATGCCGCTGCAATTCCTTCTTGCGGCTGATCCGATGGCGGCAGATCTTTATCTGCCAGCCACATCAACTCGCCGTTTTGAATTGAGCCATGCTTGACGCTGGCCGTTCGCAAACCGGGCTTGATCTCGCCATTGGCCAGGAAGACTTCACCGCCGTCGACGATAACGCCGCTGCCGCAATTGGGTGCATGCGGTACTTGACCGATATCGCGCCAACGGTGGTCGCTCGTATCAAATTCCCAGACATGGTCGTTCCAGGCAAATTCTTTTGCATCGCGATCCATGAATGCGTACAAAATCGCCGCCTGCTGCTCCCGCGCCGCCGTCTCGTAAGCTTGAAAAAACTGATCGAATTGCGGCTTGTTGTAGCCGCCAAAAATGTAGATGCAGGAGCCGATCGCTGCAGCAGAAGCGCCTAACATGCCAACTGGCAAACGGGCTGCCAATTCTGTCCAGCAGTCGGTCTGTGGGTCGTAGCAGGCGATGCTATCGAATTGATGAAGGCTCTGCGTTCCCGTCGAACGACCGCTGCCACCAAAGACATAGATTTTGCCATCGGCAGCGGCGGCCACGGCGTCCTTGCGCACAGCAAACGGGAACTCTGCGCGAGGATGCCAGGCCTTGGGCGCCGCGGTGATATCGAGCGCAAACCAGGCCTGACTTGCCGATCCCAGGCCGGCAAACAGCGTGTTACCAAGACGAACACCGACTGCCTGTGTCAAGGCTAGTGGAAAATGAGGCCAGGCCAATTCGAGCGCCTGGTCGCTTTGCTTAACTGACTTGCAATGATAAGTTTCCACTGTCATACCGTTGAATGTGACGACAAAGCGTGATTATTCGGCTTGTACGTTTGTTGGACTGTATGGCTGCATCGTAGCATGCAAGATGTCAGATGTCAAACATCTTACAATGGCAAAAATTGTCCCCTCGCAGCATTGCCACTGGGCGGTATTGTCAGGCAGTCGGGGCGACAGTGTGAGCTCGTTCAAGGCACCGTAGTGGCACTCGATCCATTTGCCATTGACGAAAGGGGCAGCGAACTTGTAGTGATGGACCTGGCCGGCGGGGCCACGACGGGACGGGGACTGGCGCAGCGCCCGTATCGGGACCGGCCGCCGCTGCGCCGTCCAGCCCGCCGGTACGGAGCGTACGAGGATTGAAGAAGCCGGTAGTTCGGTGGGGCAAACGATGGGTGATCTGTTGCCAGCCGACGCGTCCGGCGTCAAGCCAGCCGTGACCGTGAAGGACGCGCGTGCAAGCAGAATCAATTTGCGCGTGCGGGGATGATTCGATGACGGAAAACACATCGGCATTGTCAGCGGGATCGATGCATTTCCCATTTCTTTCTTTTCCCTTGCGGTAAAGAAAACGTCACGGGCTGTCGTACCGCGCCAATCGTGCGGCTCGGACGCCAGGCATCAATTCAGAATTACGTCGTACTGCTCCTGGTGATAGCTGGTCTCGACCTGCAGCGAAATGCGCTTGCCGATGAAATCGCCCAGCATTGCCAAGTGCTGCGATTCTTCTTCCAGGAACAGGTCGATTACTTCCTGCGACGCCAGGATGCGGAACTCGCGGGGGTTGAACTGCTTCGCTTCGCGCAGCAGTTCGCGCAGGATTTCGTAGCAGATGGTGCGGCTGGTCTTGACCTGGCCCTTGCCGGCGCAGGCGGGGCAGGGCTCGCACAGGATATGGGCGAGCGACTCGCGGGTGCGCTTGCGCGTCATTTCCACCAGGCCCAGCGCGGAAAAGCCGCTCACGGACACCTTGGTGCGGTCGCGCGAGAGGGTTTTTTTCAGCTCGGCCAGCACGGCGCCCCGGTGCTCGGCGTTGTCCATGTCGATGAAGTCGAGGATGATGATGCCGCCCAAGTTGCGCAGGCGCAACTGGCGGGCGATGGCGTGCGCCGCTTCCAGGTTGGTCTTGAAGATGGTGTCGGCAAAATTGCGGCCGCCCACGAAGCCGCCCGTGTTGACGTCGATCGTCGTCATCGCCTCGGTCTGGTCGACGATCAGGTAGCCGCCCGATTTCAGGTCGACCCGGCGGCCCAGCGCCCGCAGGATTTCTTCCTCGACGCCGTACAGGTCGAACAGGGGGCGCTCGCCCGTGTAGTGCTGCAGGCGCGGCAGTTCGGTGGGCGTGTAGGCCTTGGCGAAATCGACCAGGTTCAGATAGTTCTCGCGCGAGTCGACCTGGATGGTGGCGGTCTCGTCGTGGACGAAATCGCGCAGCACGCGCTGGGCCAGGTTCAGATCCTGGTACAGCAGGCTGGTGGCGGGCTTGGTGCGCGCGCCCACGCAAATGGCGCCCCAGGTCTTGCGCAGGTAGTCGACGTCGGCCTTGAGGTCGACGTCGCTGGCTTCCTCGGCCATCGTGCGCACGATGTAGCCGCCTTTTTCTTCCGGCGGCAGCAGCGATTGCAATCGGCTGCGCAGGATGTCGCGGTCCGATTCCTTTTCGATTTTCTGCGAGATGCCGATGTGATTGTCCTGCGGCAGATACACCAGCATGCGCCCGGCGATGGAAATCTGCGTCGACAGGCGCGCGCCCTTGGTGCCGATCGGGTCCTTGATCACCTGCACGGTGATGGCCTGGCCGTCGAACAGCAGTTTTTCGATGGCGGTCGGGGCGACGTTCTGGCCGTCGTGCGGGCGCGCCTCCCAGATGTCGGCCACGTGGAGAAAGGCCGCGCGTTCGAGGCCGATGTCGATAAACGCCGACTGCATGCCGGGCAGCACCCGCACCACCTTGCCCAGATAGACGTTACCGGCGAGCCCCCGCGTGAGGGTGCGTTCGATGTGCAATTCCTGCACGGCGCCTTGCAGTACCAGGGCGACCCGGGTTTCCTGCGGCGTGATATTGATAAGGATGTCTTCGTTCATGGCGAGATCATACACGGCGCTGAGGAGCAAACAAAAGTGAACCCCTACTTTTGTTTGGAGCTGGTCAGGCAGAAACGCCCGGCGAAGCCGGGCATTTCAGAGGGAACGCAAACCCGATGCTGAGGAGCAAACAAAAGTGAACCCCTACTTTTGTTTGGAGCTGGTCAGGCAGAAACGCCCGGCGAAGCCGGGCATTTCAGAGGGAACGCAAACCCGATGCGAATCGTCTGTCGCCTCGTAGAGAAATTGCAGCACGGCGCGAAGTTCAAACCCTCGCCGTGGCAGGCTGCATCACCCCATGCGCCATTCCCCGAGGCGACCGCCAATCCGCATCGGGGTTGCGTACCCCTCTAAAAAACATCTGGCTCCGCCAGTGATTTTTACCTGACCGGGTGTGCGCTTGTAAGCTGGTTGTCAAAAGGTTCTGTCACTTCAAGCCAAACAAAAGTAGGGATTCACTTTTGTTTGATCAGATCGGGTGTGCGCTTGTAAGCCGGTGTTCAAAAGGTTCTGTCACTTCAATCCCATACAAAAGTAGGGGTTCACTTTTGTATGATCCCGTATTAATTTCGCTGTCTCAAACAAAGGCAACCCCATGATCCCCGAGTGACTGCCGTCGATATGCTCGACAAACAGCGCCGCCAGGCCCTGGATGCCGTAGCCGCCCGCCTTGTCGTACGGTTCGCTGGTGGCGCAGTAGGCCTTGATGGTGGCCGCCGACAGGGGCGCGAAACGCACGTGCGAGACCTGGGTGAACTGCTCGGCCACGCCGGCATGGTGCACCGCCACGCTGGTGAGCACCTGGTGGGTGCGGCCGGACAGGCGCTCGAGCATCGCCACCGCCTCGTCCGTGTCGGCCGGCTTGCCGAGGATTAAGCCGTCGATGGTGACGGTGGTGTCGGCCGCCAGCACGGGACGGGGGATCATGCGGCGCATCTGCACGGCCTTGAACGCGAACGCCGCCTTCTCGCCCGCCACCCGCGCCACGTACACGGCCGGCGCTTCGCCCGGCAGCACGATTTCGCTGACGTCGACACCGCGCGCACTGTCGTTGCGCAGCAGCAGCAACTCGAAGTCGATCCCCACCTGGCGCAACAATTCGCGGCGCCGGGGACTCTGGGAGGCCAGGTAGATTTTATGGTCGAGCAGTTTCATCGCGGTAGCCGGTGGGATCAACAGGGAACAATATAGCAATAAAGTTCCTGGTATTACCCATTAATACTAGCGAATAATGATTATGGGTAGGGCGGGGGCCGCCTCACACCCGGTGATACGGGTGATTGTGGGTGATCGACCAGGCCCGGTAGAGCTGTTCGGCCAGCATGACCCGCACGATGCCGTGGGGCAGCGTCATGCTGGAGATGCGAATGAGGGTTTCGGCGCGCGCTTTCAGGCCCGGATCGAGGCCATCGGCGCCGCCGATCA
Source organism: Massilia sp. DWR3-1-1 (assembly GCF_049898325.1). Taxonomy (NCBI): domain Bacteria; kingdom Pseudomonadati; phylum Pseudomonadota; class Betaproteobacteria; order Burkholderiales; family Oxalobacteraceae; genus Massilia; species Massilia sp. DWR3-1-1. Next base: position 170,447 of record NZ_JAFCXL010000007.1, read on the forward strand.
GCAGCGCCGTGTCGCCACCGTCCTGCTGCCAGCCCAGCAACTGCTGCGACAGGCCGACGCTGGTGAGATCCTTGCCGCGCTCATCGAGGGCGATGATGCGCACGTTCTTGGGCAGCACCGCTTCGATGCGCTCGCGTTCCTGCGCCATCGCCGTGGCCGCCGTCTTGCTGCCCGAGCGCTCGACCGGTTTGACTTCCTTGAGCACGATGCGCAGCTCGGGGGGCATGCGCTTGGTGTACTCCTGAAAGCCCGTCTCGATCCAGGCCGGCATCTTGTGGCCGACGGCGACGATCAACAACTGCATTGCAACTCCCGCTTACTCGTCGACAGCCTTCTTGGCCACGCGCTTGATGACTTTCTTTTCCGGCAGGGCGTCGGCCGGTGCGGCCTTGGCGCGCACGCGTTTCGGCGGCAACTGCTTGAGCGCTTCGACGGCGGCGATTTCCGACTTGGCTGGCGCCACCTTGACGGTCTTGCCCACCGCTTTCGAGGCCAGCGCTTTTTTCACGGACGGCTTCTTGACGGCCGGGCCCTTGAGCGCGGCGTCTTTTTTCGGCGCCGCTTTTTTCGCAGCTGGCTTGGCGGCCGGGTTGCTCGACTTGCTTTCCTTGATCGGCTTGACTTCCGGCGCCGCCTGGGTCGAGGTCAAGTGCTTCGACTGCGCTTTCGGCAGTGCCGCATCGATCCCTTCGGAGGTGGTCTTGCGCTTGGCCGCGCCCAGCTTGACGGGCTTGTCGCCCCAGATTTCCTCGAGACGGTAGTACTGGCGAATCGCCGGTTGCATGATGTGGACGATCATGTCGCCCAAGTCGACCAGCACCCATTCACCGGTGTCCTCGCCTTCCATGCCGATGACGTCGCCGCCGGCGGCTTTGACTTTGTCGCGCACCGAAGCGGCCAGCGCCTTGGTCTGGCGGTTCGAGGTACCCGAGACGACGGCGATGCGGTCGAACAGGCTGGTCAGGTGAACGGTATCGAACACGGTGATGTCCTGGCCCTTGACATCTTCGAGTGCGTCGACGACCAGGGCTTGCAGTTTTTTGATATCCATTAGTTCTTATATAGGTGATGTTGTTGAATGTAGTCTAGCACTACCGGCGGGATCAGCGAGCAAGCCGCGAGGCTGGCCTGATCGTCGTCCCGCAATGCCGCGCGAATCTGGGTGGCGGAGATATCCACAGCCAGCGTCTCGGCCAGATAAATCCGGCCGGACGGGGTGGTACGAAGCTGTTCCAGGCTCCCCTGGCGTACCGTTATTTCTGCTGCCACCGCCGGCGGCAGGCTGGCCGCGGCCAGGCTGTAGCCGGGGCGCGCCGCCACCCCCAGGTGGGCGTAGTCAAACAAGGCGTGCCAGTCGCGCCAGCTGTCGAGCTGCATCAACTGGTCGGCGCCCATCAGGAACACCAGCGAGGCGCCCGGTCCCAGCGTCGCCCGCACGTTTTTCAGGGTGTCGATGGTGTAGCTGGGACCGTGCCGCTCGATTTCCTGGCGGTCGATGACGATCGGCAGGCGGGCCGCCTCGAAGGCCAGCGCGAGCATGGCGACGCGATCTGCCGCGTCCGCCTGCAAGGGCGCTTTCTGCCACGGGTCGCCCGCCGGGACGATGCGCAACTGGTCCGGCTGCAGCAGGTCGGCGAACAGGGCCGCCAGCGCCACGTGGCCCGCGTGCACCGGGTCGTAGCTGCCGCCCAGCAGTGCCACGCAGCTCACGATGGCGCCAGCCAGTCCCGCGCCGGCAGAAAATCGCGCGCCAGCGCCGCTTCGGCGCTGCCCGCTTCCGGCTGCCAGTCGTAGCGCCACTTCACCAGCGGCGGCATCGACATCAGGATCGCCTCGGTGCGCCCGCCCGACTGCAGGCCGAACAGGGTGCCGCGGTCCCACACCAGGTTAAATTCGACATAGCGCCCGCGCCGGTAGCATTGAAAATCGCGTTCGCGTTCGCCGTACGGGGTGGCGCAGCGGCGCTGCACGATGGGCAGGTAGGCGTCGATGAAACTATCGCCCACGCTCTGCGTCATGGCGAAGGCCTGCTCGAACGGCAGTTCATTGAAATCGTCGAAGAAAATCCCGCCCACGCCGCGCGCTTCCTGCCGGTGTTTCAGGTAAAAATAGTCGTCGCACCAGGTCTTGAAGCGGGGGTGCAGCTCGGCGCCGAACGGCGCCAGCGCGCTGCGGCAGCTGTGGTGGAAATGGCGGGCGTCTTCCTCGAAGCCGTAGTACGGCGTCAGGTCCATGCCGCCGCCGAACCACCACACGGGCGCGGCGTTTTCGTCGTCGGCCACGGCCTCGAAAAAGCGCACGTTCATGTGCACCGTCGGCGCGTAGGGATTGCGCGGGTGGAGCACCAGCGAGACCCCCATCGCCACCCAGGCGCGGCCGGCCAGTTCGGGCCGCGCATGCAGGGCCGACGGCGGCAGGCTGGCGCCCATCACGTGCGAAAAATTGACCCCGCCCCGCTCGAATACATGGCCTTCTTCGATCAGCCGCGACAGCCCGCCGCCGCCTTCGGCGCGCTGCCAGCTGTCGCTGGCGAACGCGCTCCCATCGACACCCTCGAGGGCGGCAACGATACGCGATTGGAGCTCGAGCAGCCAGGTCTTGACGGCTTCAGGCGACTTTGAGGGCATGTGGGAGATTTAGTAAAGACAAAAACGGAGGAGGCATTGTACAGCATGGCCGCAGGGGCCCCGCAAACGCGCTCGAAGGGGGCCGGCCGGCGCGCATGCCGGCCCCTCAGCTTTAGTGCTTGAGGCCGCGCCAGCCGATATCGCGGCGGAACTGGGCGCCATTGAAATGGATCTTGTCGACGTTTTCGTAGGCCTGCTTCTGCGCCATCTTGACGCTGTCGCCCAAGCCCACCACGCACAGCACCCGCCCGCCATTGGTGTGCAAGGTGGTGCCCGCACCGGCGCCGACGGCAGTGGTGCCCGCATGGAAGGTGACGCATTCGGGCGTTTCGGCGGGAATGCCGGTGATGACGTCGCCCTTGCGCGGATTGTCCGGGTAGCCGGCGGCGGCCATGACGACGCCGACCGCGGTGCGGCGGTCCCATTCGAGTTCGACGGCGTCGAGCGTGCCGTTGACGGCGTGTTCCATCACCGTCACCAGGTCCGACTTCAGGCGCGCCATGATGGGCTGGGTTTCCGGGTCGCCCATGCGGCAGTTAAATTCCAGCGTTTTTGGATTGCCGGCCGCGTCGATCATCAGGCCCGCATACAGAAAGCCCGTGAACACGATGCCGTCCTTGGCCATGCCGTTGATGGTCGGGTTGATCACCTCGCGCATCACGCGCGCATGCATGGCCGGGGTGACGATGGGGGCGGGCGAATACGCCCCCATGCCGCCCGTGTTCGGGCCTTCGTCGTGGTCCTTGAGGCGCTTGTGGTCCTGGCTGGTGGCCAGCGCCAGCACGTTTTTGCCATCGCACATGACGATGAAGCTCGCTTCTTCGCCCGTGAGGAATTCTTCGACGACGATGCGGGCGCCGGCGTCGCCATGGACGTTATCGAGCAGCATCTCGTCGGCGGCGGCGTGCGCCTCGGCCAGCGTCATGGCGACCACCACGCCCTTGCCGGCGGCCAGGCCGTCGGCCTTGATGACGATGGGCGCGCCCTGCTGGTCGATGTAGGCGTGGGCGGCGGCGACGTCGGTGAAGGTCTGGTAGGCGGCGGTGGGGATGCCGTGGCGCTGCATGAAGGCCTTGGCGAAATCCTTCGAGCTCTCCAGTTGCGCCGCTTCCCGGGTGGGGCCGAAAATTTTCAGGCCGCGCCCGCGGAACAGGTTGACGATGCCGGCCGCCAGCGGCACTTCCGGGCCCACCACGGTCAGGCCGATGTGCTCGCGCTGGGCAAAATCGGCCAGCGCGGCCGGGTCGGTGAGATCGACATTGACCAGGCGGTTATCGCGCGCCGTGCCGCCGTTGCCGGGGGCGACGTAGACCATCTGGATGCGTTCCGATTGGGCCAGTTTCCATGCCAGGGCGTGTTCGCGGCCGCCGGAGCCGACTACCAGAATTTTCATGCTGTATTTACTCTTCGATCAAAACGTTGGTATAGACTTCCTGGACGTCGTCGAGGTTTTCGAGCGCATCGAGAATTTTTTGCATCTTGATGCCGTCGTCGCCGCCAATCACGGTTTCGGTGGCCGGCTTCATGATGATCTCGGCCACTTCGGCCTTGAAGCCCGCCTTGTCGAGCGCCTCCTTGACGGCGGCGAAGGCGAACGGATCGCACAGCACTTCGAAGCCGCCTTCTTCGTCGGCGATGACGTCGTCGGCGCCGGCTTCGAGCGCCGCTTCCATCAGCTTGTCTTCATCGACGCCGGGCGCGAACAGCAACTGGCCGCAATGCTGGAACATGAACGCGACCGAGCCTTCGGTGCCCATGTTGCCACCGTGCTTGTTGAACGCGTGGCGCACTTCGGCCACCGTGCGCACCCGGTTGTCGGTCATGCAGTCGACGATGATGGCGGCGCCGCCGATGCCGTAGCCTTCGTAGCGCACTTCTTCATAGTTGGCGCCCTCGAGGCTGCCGGAGCCGCGCTGGATGGCGCGGGTGACGTTCTCTTTCGGCATGTTGGCATCGGCCGCCTTGTCCACCGCCAGGCGCAGGCGAGGGTTGGCGTCGACGTCAGCGCCGCCCATGCGGGACGCCACGGTGATCTCCTTGATCAGGCGCGTCCACACTTTGCCGCGCTTGGCATCGGTGGCGGCTTTCTTGTGCTTGATGTTGGCCCATTTGCTGTGTCCAGCCATGTCGAAACTTCCTTCAGCGGTATGCGGATGAGGCCAGTATTTTAGCATGGGGGCGGGGCCGCGAACCGTCATCGACGCCGGCCCCTGCTGGCTGCGTGGCGGCCACGGCCGGTGCGAATCGCCATTTCACCGTACAATTATTCGATGAGCAAATCTGCAACACCTTTCACGGCCGCCCCACCGGCCGCCCTGGCCGGCGGCCTGGCCATCGCCATCGTCGGCGCCATCCTGTTTTCCACCAAGGCCGTCGTCGCCAAGCTGCTGTACCGCTATCACATCGACGCGGTCACCCTGATCGCCTTCCGCATGCTGTTTTCGCTGCCCGTGTTCGCCGCCGTGGCGCTGTGGAAGATGCGGGTGGGGCCGCCCCTGTCGGTGGCCGACCGCTGGCGCCTGGTGGGACTGGGGCTGGTTGGTTACTACCTGTCGAGTTTTCTCGATTTCCTCGGCTTGCAATACATTTCCGTGGGCCTGGAACGGCTGATCCTGTTCCTCACGCCCACCTTCGTGTTGCTGGCGACGGCGCTGCTGTTCAAGCGCCGCATCGGCCCGGCCCAGTGGGCCGCGCTGGCCCTGTCCTATTGCGGCATCGTGCTGGTGTTCGTGCACGACCTGGCCGGCGGCGCCGGCAGCACCGTGACGGGGGCGCTGCTGGTGCTGGGCTCGGCCATCAGCTATGCCATTTACTTGTTGTTCACGGGCGAGATGGTGCAGCGCATCGGCTCGCTGCGGCTGGTCGCTTACGCCATGTGCGTCTCCAGCGCCGCCTGCATCGGCCAGTTTTTTTTGCTGCGCCCGGCCAGCATGCTGATCCAGCCGGCACCGGTCTACTGGCTGTCGCTGGTCAATGGCGTGCTGTGCACGATTTTGCCGGTGTTCATGACCATGATCGCCGTCCAGCGCATCGGCGCGGCCACCGCCTCGCAGGCGGGCATGATCGGCCCCGTCTCGACCCTGTTCCTGGGCGCCCTGATCCTGGGCGAACCCATCACCGCGATCCAGCTGGCCGGCACCGCGCTGGTCATTGGCGGGATCTATATGCTGTCCAAAAAACGATAAGGAAACCATGCTCCCCACCCCGCGCCTGGCGTTGATCGCCCACGACATGAAAAAAGACGACATGGTGGCGCTGGCCACCGAGTACGCGCCCTTTTTGCGCAGCTGCCGGCTGGTCGCCACCGGCACCACGGGCGCGCGCCTGATGGCCGAGGTGGGGCTGGAGGTCGAGCGCAAGCTGTCGGGACCGTGGGGCGGCGACTTGCAGATCGGCGCCGAACTGGTGGCCGGGCGCATCGACGCCGTGATTTTTCTGCGCGACCCGATGACGCCGCAGCCGCACGAACCGGACATCAACGCCCTGGTGCGCGCCTGTGACGTCCACAACGTCGCCTGCGCCACCAACCTGGCCAGCGCGCACCTGGTGCTGGCGCAGTTGCAGCTTCAACCAGCACAGTTGCAAGCGCTGGTCATCGAACCACAACCATAAACGGAGATCGCCATGGCAGACATCGTAAAAGCAATCCGCATCAACCGCACCGGCGGCCCCGAGGTGCTTGAACTGGTCGACGTGGAACTGGGCGCGCCCGGTCCCGGCGAAGCGCGCGTGCGCCAGCATGCCATCGGCATCAATTTTATCGATGTGTATTTCCGCACGGGCCTTTACCCGCAGAGCTTGCCGGCCGGCGCCGGCATGGAAGGCGCCGGCGTGGTCGAGGCGGTGGGCGAGGGCGTCACCGAGGTGGCCGTGGGCGACCGCGTGGCCTACGCGGGCCGCCCCAACGGCGCCTACGCGCAGGCGCGCAACATGCCGGCGGCGCTGCTGTTGCGCTTGCCCGACGAGATCGATTTCGAGACGGGCGCGGCGATGATGCTGCAGGGGCTGACGGTGCAGTATTTACTCAACCGCACCTACAAGGTCAAGGCGGGCGAGACCATCCTGTTCCACGCCGCCGCCGGTGGCGTGGGCCTGATCGCCTGCCAGTGGGCGCGCGCCATCGGCGCCAGGCTGATCGGCACGGTGGGCTCCGACGCCAAGGGGCAATTGGCGCTGGCGGCGGGCGCCACCCACGTCATCAACTACAACACGGAAAATTTTGTCGAGCGGGTCAAGGAATTGACGGGCGGCGCCAAGGTGCCGGTGGTGTACGATTCGATCGGCGCCGACACCTTCATCGGCTCGCTCGACTGCCTGCAGCCGCTGGGCATGATGGTCAGCTTCGGTAGCGCCTCCGGCCCGGTGCCGCCGTTTTCCTTGCAGGAGCTCGCCTCGCGCGGCTCGCTGTTCATCACCCGGCCCACCCTGTTCTCCTACGCCGCCAGGCGGGCCGACCTGGAAGCGATGGCGGCCGAGCTGTTCCAGATGGTCGTCAGCGGCAAGGTAAAAATCGACATCCGCCAGCGCTACCCGCTGGCCGAAGCCGCCCGCGCTCACCAGGAACTCGAAGCGCGCAAGACGACCGGTTCGTCGATCCTGCTGCCGTGAACGAACCGGGCCGCGCTGCGGCGCGGCTCAGCCCTTCGCTTCCTTCAGGGTGATGACACGGGCCCCGCCGTTCGGCCCGGGAAAGCCTTCGAACGCGCTTTGCACCAGGGCCGGCATCAGGGCCGGCGTCGACGATTGGCCGCTGTTGTTATGCACCGTCACGTCGAACAGGGGCTTGCCGTCGACGGCGGAGCGGATCGCCACCTGCACGTCGCGCTGGTAGGTATGCCGCTCGACGACCTGGTAGCCGGCCGGGCCGGCCCAGAACGGATCAGTCATGCCACCGTAGTAGGGCGAGGCCCAGTGGCGGCGGCCCGGTCCCCAGTAGCCGAAGCGGGACGAGGCACTGAAAAACGGATCGACCGCCTGCACCACCCGCACCGGCACGTCGGTGGTGCGAAAGCGCATTTTCACTTTGAGGGCAGCATCGGAGCCCGCTTCCTGGAAGCCCAGCCGGGCCAGCTGACCGCGCACCAGGTCGAGGTAGCTGCGCACTTCCAGCGTGTCGTCCTCGGGCGCGGGCGCATCGATCGAGTAGGTCTTGCTGCTCAGTTGCGCCGGCCACTGGTGGAACGTGGTGACGTCGCTGCGGATGGTGCTGGCGCAACCGGCCAGCAGGACGGTGCAGGCGGCGGCTGCACTGAGGGTCAGGCGTTTCATATTGTTCTCCATGAGCATCGGTATTTCCCAAATTCAGTGTATGGCACACACTGTTGAAACGCAAAAGATTTACAGAATGTTACCGGGGCGGGGTGGACGGCGCCATCAAACGAAGGGCGCGGCGCCGGCCCGCTCTTGGTAAAATAGCTGTTCGCCCACTTGTCCGACTGGCTTTCCTATGCGCACCGACACCTCCCAGACGATCTACCGCAGCGATTACACGCCGCCCGCTTATCTGGTCGACACGGTCGAACTCGGTTTCGACCTCGACCCGGCGCGCACGGTGGTGGCCAATCGCCTGACCATGCGCCGCAATCCCGCAGGGAGCGGCCGCCAGATCGACTTGTACGGCGAAAACATCACGCTGGTGGCGCTGCGCATGAACGGCGTGCCCTTGAGCAAGCGCCAGTATCGCATCGCCGGCAATATGCTCCATATTGCCAACGCGCCCGATGCGGTGGTGCTGGAAATCGAGACCACCTGTGCGCCCGGCCTGAACACCACGCTCAATGGTTTGTACTGCTCGAACGGCAATTTTTTCACCCAGTGCGAAGCCGAGGGTTTCCGCGCCATCACGTATTTTCCCGACCGGCCCGACGTCATGGCCGTGTTCACCGTGATGCTGCGCGCCGACAAGGCCAGCTATCCCGTGCTGCTGTCGAACGGTAACCTGGTCGAACAGGGCGACCTGGACGACGGCCGCCATTACGCCAAGTGGGAAGACCCGTTTCGCAAGCCGTCGTACCTGTTCGCGCTGGTGGCGGCGCGCCTGGTCTGCCAGGAAGAAACGTTCACTTTGGCCGACGGCCGCGACGCGTTGCTGCAGGTGTGGGTCGAGGACGGCAACCTCGACAAGACCGATTACGCCATGCAGTCGCTCAAGAACAGCATCCGCTGGGATGAGCAGCGCTTCGGCCTCGAACTTGATCTCGACCGCTTCATGATCGTCGCCGTCAGCGACTTCAATATGGGCGCGATGGAAAACAAGGGTCTGAATATTTTCAACACCAAGTACGTGCTGGCCAATCCACGCGTGGCCACTGATGTCGACTTCGCCGGTATCGAGGCGGTGGTGGGGCACGAGTATTTCCACAACTGGACGGGCAACCGGGTCACCTGCCGCGACTGGTTCCAGCTGTCCCTGAAGGAAGGCTTGACGGTGTTCCGCGACCAGGAATTTTCGGCCGACATGATCGGCACCGCCAGCGGCCGCGCCGTCACCCGCATCGACCAGGTGCGCACCTTGCGCCAGGCCCAGTTTCCCGAAGACGCGGGGCCCATGGCGCACCCCGTGCGGCCCGACTCCTTTGTCGAAATCAACAATTTTTACACCGTCACCATTTACGAAAAAGGCGCCGAAGTGGTGCGCATGTACCAGACCCTGATGGGACGCGAGCTGTTCCGCAAGGGCATGGACCTGTATTTTGAACGCCACGACGGCCAGGCCGTCACCTGCGACGATTTCCGCGCCGCCATGGCCAGCGCCAGCGGCCGCGATCTGTCCCTGTTCGAACGCTGGTACAGCCAGGCCGGCACGCCCGTCGTCAAGGCCAGTTCGCACTACGACGCGGCCCAGCAGACGTTCGCGCTGACCTTGACGCAGTCGTGCCCGCCGACCCCGGGCCAGGCCAGCAAATTGCCGTTTCACATACCGGTCGCCGTCGGCCTGCTCGACGCTGCGGGCCGCGACATGCAGCTGGGCCACGGCGGCCACCACGCCACCACGGCCGTGCTCGAGCTGACCGAGGCCAGCCAGACCTTCACCTTCAATGGTGTCGCCACGGTGCCCACGCCGTCGATCCTGCGCGACTTTTCCGCCCCCGTGCTGCTCGAATACGACTACACGGACGCGCAGTTGCTGCACTTGTTCAGCCACGACAGCGACGCCGTCAACCGCTGGGAAGCGGGCCAGCGCCTGGCCATGGTGCGCCTGCTGGCGCTCACCGACGCCATCGAAGAAGGGGTGGCGCCCACCCTCGACACCACCTTCATCGAGGCGCTGCGCAAGCTGCTGGTCGATGACACGCTGGACGCGGCCTTCCGCGAGCAAGCCTTGATGCTGCCTTCGGAAACCATCATCGCCGAGCGCTTGCAGGTGGTCAATCCGCACGCCATCCACACGGCACGCCAGTTCATGCGCGCCGCCATCGGCGACGCCTTGCGCGCCGAACTGACGGCGCAGTACCACGCCAACCTGACGCCCGGCCCGTACAGCCCGGACGCCATCGCCGCCGGCAAGCGGGGCCTGAAAAACCTGTGCCTGGCCTACCTGAACGCGGCGCCCGACGCCGCCAGCGGCCACCTGGCGCAAGCCCAGTTCGACCATGCCGGCAACATGACGGACCGCGTGGCGGCCCTGCAGGCGCTGGTGCACGCGCAGGCGGCCGGCGCCCACCTGGCCCTGCACGCCTTCTATACGGAGTTCGCCGGCGAGGCGCTGGTGGTCGACAAGTGGTTCGCCATGCAGGCGGCGGCGCCCGACAACGACGTCGCCGCCGTGCGCGCGCTGATGGCCCACCACGCCTTCAACATCAAGAACCCGAACCGTGCGCGCAGCCTGATTTTCAATTTCTGCGGCGGCAACGCCTCGCAATTTCACGCCATCGACGGCAGCGGCTACGATTTCTGGGCCCAGCAGGTGATCGCCCTCGACGCCATCAACCCGCAAGTGGCGAGCCGGCTGGCGCGCGTGATGGACCGCTGGCGCCGTTACACGCCGCACTTGCAGGCGCACATGAAGCAGGCCCTGCTGCGCGTGGCGTCCGTCAAAAAACTCTCGAGCGATGTGCGCGAAGTCATTTCGAAGGCACTCGCCGAGTAATTTTCAATTAGTTTATTCCTCCATAAATCCAAAGGATGTCCATGAAACGCGTCAGTCTCACGCAGTACCTGGTTGAAGAGCAACGCCTGCACAACACCATTCCGGCCGAGCTGCGCCTGTTGATCGAAGTGGTCGCCCGCGCCTGCAAAACCATCAGCCATTCAGTGGGCAAGGGCGCGCTCGGCGACATCCTCGGCAGCGCGCACACGGAAAACATCCAGGGCGAAGTGCAGAAAAAGCTCGACGTCATTTCGAATGAAATCCTGCTCGAAGCGAACGAGTGGGGCGGTCACCTCGCCGCCATGGCGTCCGAAGAAATGGAATCGATCCACCCGATCCCGAACCGCTACCCGATGGGCGAATACATGCTGCTGTTCGACCCGCTCGACGGCTCCTCGAACATCGACGTGAACGTTTCGATCGGCACCATTTTCTCCGTGCTCAAAGCGCCCGAGGGCATGGGCACGCCCACCGAAGAACACTTCATGCAGCCGGGCAGCGCCCAGGTCGCCGCCGGCTACGCCGTCTACGGCCCGCAAACCATGCTGGTGCTCACCACCGGCAACGGCGTCAATGTGTTCACCCTGGACCGCGAGATGGGTTCGTGGGTGCTGACCCAGCGCGACATGAAAATTCCTGCCGACACCAAGGAATTCGCCATCAATATGTCGAACCAGCGCCACTGGCATGCGCCCGTCAAGCAATACGTCGATGAGCTGCTGGCCGGCGAGACGGGGCCCCGCCAAAAGAATTTCAATATGCGCTGGGTGGCCTCGATGGTGGCCGACGTGCACCGCATTCTCACGCGCGGCGGCATTTTCATGTACCCGGCCGACACCCGTGACACGTCCATGCCGGGCAAGCTGCGCCTGATGTACGAAGCGAACCCGATGGCCATGATCGTCGAACAGGCCGGCGGCGCCGCCACCGACGGCCAGCAGCGCATCCTCGACATCGTCCCCCATAAACTGCACCAGCGCGTGCCCGTGTTCCTGGGATCGAAGAACGAAGTCGAGAAAGTCAGCGCTTACCACGCCGTTTAAGGGGGCCGGGCAGGGCAATTTGCACAGATTGCCCGCCTTTTCGAAATCGCACTAGCAGGAACGGTGCAGTTCTTGCTAGAATACGGCTCGCCGCCGCTTTAGCTCAGTTGGTAGAGCAGTTCATTCGTAATGAAAAGGTCGCCAGTTCGATTCCGGCAAGCGGCACCAGGAACACCCGCATTAACGATCAACCCGCGTTCTCGCAAGAGGCGCGGGTTTTTTGTTTTTTGTTTTTTGTTTTCTGTTTTTTGTTTCGGCGCCCGGTGGCGCGGGCGGCGTATCAACGCTGGGTCGCGTGGCCCAGTTCGATGATGAAGCAGGTGCTGACGGGCTCGGCGGGGACGCCGGCGGTGGCGGCGGTGCTGGCCGGGCGCAGGGCATTGGCGTCGCCATGCCAGTGATCGACCAGCCACCGGCCGTCCCGGTCTTGCTGCAAGATATAGGATTGCCCATCCTGGGCCGGCGTGGCCGGCATGCCCTGGGCGGGGGCGCTAAAGCCCAGGTCGCGCCAGATGTCGCTGGCGTCGCCGCGCTTGCCCCTGGCGACCCAGGCCGCCCGGCGCGGCAAGCCGCACGCGCTGGCGCCGCCCAGCCAGCCCGCATCGAGCGCGCCTTCGCCCTGCAAGCCGATGGCGGGCGCATTACCTAGCCTGGTATAAACAAAGCGCATCGTGTACTTTCGCAGAGGAGGGCGGGGTCCGGTTCGCTGATCAAACACGCCACGGGCGCAGCGCGCCTTTGCCGGTTTCTCCAGTATCGACAGATTGCCACAGTATTGCTTCAAACCATGTTCGAATATACGGGGCGATTCGCCCTCATACCTGCGCCTGCATTGCCGACGCTGCAGGCGTGGCCAGGGCGGGCGCATGCTCACAATTGCCGGGGGACATGACGCCGACCGCTCAGCATCGCCCAGATCGTCTAGTATACCGCTTGTTTTGACGCCGTCGCACCCACGCATTGTTTGATGACCATGAAATCTGTTGAGCCTGCTACCAGTTCAAGCACCACCGCCGCCGCGCCGCCGCGCCTGTCCCTGCGGGCCCTGGGCCGGCGCGGGCCGATGCTGTCGCTGTCGCTGGTGATCGCCCTGAGCGCGGGGATGGGGCTGGCCCAGGTGTTGCAGCAGCCGGCCGCGCCGCCAGCGGCGACGGGGGCGGCCCCCCGCGCGGCGGCACCGGCGATCGCGCCCACCGCTGCCGCTGCCGCTGCCAGGCCGGAGCTCGTCACCGTCGAGCGGGGCGACCTGCAAGCGAGCGTCGATGCCGCCGGCAAATTGCAGCTCTATAAATATGTCGACGTCAGCGCGCAGATCGCCGGCCAGGTCAAGGAGGTGCTGGTGGCGGTGGGCGATCCCGTCAAGGCGGGCGCCATGCTCATCGAGATCGTCCCCACCGTGCTGCCGGCCAAGGTGGAAATCCAGCGCGCCCAGATGGCGCGCCTGCAGGCTGAACTGGCCGACCAGCGCGCCCAGCTCGACTACGCCGAGCTGCAGTTCAAGCGCCAGAGCCAGCTCAAGGAAAAGAACGCCACGCGCGAAGATGCCGTCGAGTCGAGCCGCATGGGCCTGGCCTCGGCCAGCGCGCGCGTCGATGCGATCCACGCGCAGATCCGCCAGGTCGAAGCGAATCTGAAAATCGACGAGGAAGGCCGCCTGCACGCGCAGGTGGTGGCGCCGATCGCCGGCACGGTGGTGGCGATGAACGCCCACCCGGGCCAGCCGGTGGGGCCGGGCACCGTCCAGGTGGCGCTGCTGCGCATTGCCGACGTGAGCCGGATGACGGTGCAGGCGCGGGTGGCCGAGATCGACGTCACGCGCTTGCGCAAGGGCATGGCGGCGCAATTTACCACTCCCGGCTTGCCCGGCCAGCGCTGGTCGGGCAAGCTGCGCCAGGTGATGCCGATCCCGGCCGACAATTCGGGCGAGCAGGGCCGCGACACCGTGTACAACGTGGTGTTCGACGTCGCCAATCCCGATCAGCAATTGATGAGCGGCATGAGCGCGCGCGTGCGCTTCATCGTCGGTCAGGCCCAGGACACCCTGCTGCTACCCGCGCGCGCGCTGGGAGCGCTTGATGCCGATGGCGTGTACAGTGTCAGTGTGATCGATGGCAATGGCAAGCCGACCTTGCGCCGCGTCAAGACCGGCATGCGCAACAGCCAGCAGGTGCAAGTGCTGTCGGGGCTGGCGGAGGGCGAGCAGGTGATCGTCGCCCGGGTGGCTGCGCCGCCGCTGGCGCTCAGACCGGCGCCGTCCACGCCGGCGCCGGTGCCTGCCAGCCCACCTGCCGCGCCCGAATTGGCCCTCGCGGCGGCGCCGTCGACATGAAACCGGAGACATCGATGTACCCTGATTTTCCCCGCAAGGCGGCGCTCGCTGCCGCGATCGCACTGCTGGCCGCCGGCCTGTCCGGCTGCGCCACCAAGGTCGCGCTGCCGGAAGCGACGCCGGCGGTCGATGTGCCGCTGGCCTGGACCAACAGCGCCAAGCGGGGCATGGCCGACCGCATCGACGCCGACTGGTGGAAGCGCTTCGGCAACGCCGAACTGACCGGCCTGGTGGCAGCGGGCCAGGTCGGCAACCTGGACCTGGGCGCGGCGCGCGCGCGCGTGCGCCAGGCCGAAGCGCAGGCGCGCATCGCCGGCGTGCAATTGTTGCCGACGGTGGACCTTGCCAGCGGCGCCAGCCGCGATGTGCCCCTCGGCAGCGGCGCCGGCAGCACCTCGGCCAACGTCTGGCTGTCGACCGCCTACGAGGTCGACTTCTGGGGCAAGAACGACGCCAGCGTGAAGTCGGCCGATGCCTCCCTCAAGGCCAACCGCTACGACCGCCAGACGGTGGCGCTGACCACCACCAGCGCCATCGTTTCCGTGTACCTGCAAGTGCTCTCGCTCAACGACCGCCTCGACATCGCCCGCGAACACGTCGATAACGCCGAGAAAGTGCTCGTGCTGGTGCAGGCCCAGCTCGAGGCGGGGTCGGCCTCGACGCTGGACCTGGCGCGCCAGCGCTCGGCCGTGGCCGGCCTGAAGGCGGCGATTCCCGATTTGCAGCAGCAGGCGCGCGAGGCGCTGTCGGCGCTGGCAATCCTGCTGGGGCGCCAGCCGCAGACCTTCGACATCGACAATCACGGCCTCGACAGTGTGGTGCTGCCGGACGTCACTCCCGGCCTGCCGTCCGAACTGTTGTCGCGCCGCCCCGACATCCTGCGCGCCGAAGCGGTGCTGGACGCGGCCAATGCCGACGTGTTCGCCGCCCGCGCCGCCCTGTTTCCCCGCATCCGCCTGACCAGCGCGGCGGGCGCGCAGAGCAATGCCTTGCTGGCGCTGTTCAACGGGCCCAACTTGCTCGCCACGGTGGGCGCCTCGCTGATCACGCCGATTTTCGACGGCGGCCGCCTGAAAAGCGAACGCGACCTGGCCATTGCCCGCAAGCAGGAACTGGTGCAGGTGTACCGCGCGACGGTGGTGGCGGCCCTTTCGGAAGTGGACAATGTGCTGGGCCTGATCCGCACCATCGACGAACAGCGGCGCCTGAAGTCGATGGAGCTCGAGCAGGCGCGCATTGCCAATGATTTATCGCAGATCCGCTACAAGGTGGGCGCCGAAGACTTGATGACCGTGCTCGACACCCAGCGCACCATGTCGGATGTACAAAATGAGCTGGGTTTACTCAAGCTCAAGCGCTTGCATGCGACCGTGTCGCTGTTCAAGGCGCTCGGCGGTGGTTGGCGGGACGAAGGCAAGGAAACGCCGGCCGACAAGGATCCGGGCGAGCGCCGCGAACAGGCGCAGCAGCGCCAGCGGGCAGCGGACGGCAAGGGCTGAGCGTCAGGCGCCGCGCCGGCGGGCACGCTAGCGTAAGCCAGCTTATGCCAGCTTACGCAAGCTTGCTCGTTTGCTTGCTCGCTTGGTACGGACGGTGCTTCAGCGGGCGCTGCCGCCGATTTCAATAATAAAACTGTTCGTGGAAGCACTTGCCGGGCGCTGTGCTTCGCCGGCGCCCGCCACTGCTTGCAGGGGGGCAGGCACGGCCTTGGCCACACGGTCGCCAGCCGACCGATGCCGGTCGCTTGCGGGCCCCGCGCGACTGGCCGCGGTGCCCTGCTCGCCCAGGGCCACTACCACGCTGGCGCTCGCGTGCGGCTGCCAGCCATTGGCGGCGAGGGGCCGCATGACCCCCGCCTGGTCGGCCCGCCACGGATCGATCAGCCAGGCGCCCCCCGCATCTTTCTGCAGCACCAGCACGGTGGCCGATGCCGCGTGCGGCAGGGCGGCGCCGCCGTCAGCCGGAGGCGGCAGTTGGGCGCCGATGGCCAGGTCGGGCCAGAAATCGTAGCAGGCGTCGTTGGCCTGCCGCTGCAGCCAGCCCGAACAGCTTGGCAAACTCAATACGCGCACCCCGCCCCTGGCGCCACGCCAGTGTGCAACGTCGCGGTGTGCTTCTGAACGCAGTCGGGAATACCGGTAGCTCATGGATGCGCGGACCTCAGAGGGGGATTGCTGTGGATCGCCTGGCTTCGACCTGGCCCGGCTGGATAAGTTCAATCGGGGCGCAAATTAAGCCGGACTGGTCTTGGCGGCGGCGCGCCGTGGCGGCGCGAAAGCTGCACCGGCAGTGTAGCCAGTTTGCTCAAATGTGTCCACGTGGAAATAAAAATATCCATATAAAAAGTTTCCAGCGGGCGCGGCAGCGCCGCCCGGGCCCCAGGACGCCGAATGTGGCCGCACGTTCGGCTCTGTTAGTCACCGCACAGTGCCAACATTGTTACTCGTATATGTTGGCATACATGCAGACGGATGCTAAGCAGTCGGAACGATCGGGTGTTTTTTCGGCTCACAACCGCGCAAGCTTGCGTTGGGTCAAGCGCCTCGCGCCTGCGCCAACAATATTGAAAAGGAATACATCATGGATAACCAGAAAAACAACCAAGTCAATCAAGGCAATCAAGGCAATAGCGCGCGCGAAGGCGCCGGCGCCAGCATGGGCAAGGACCTGAGCAATGCTGCCGGCAATGCCATCGACAAGGCGCGCGAGTCGGGCAAGGAACTGGGCAAGGATCTCAGCGATGCCGCAGGTCATGCCGTCGACAAGGCGAAAGACCTCGCGCGCGATGCGTCCGGCGCCGTGCAAGCGGGCGCTGCCGGCGTGCACGACAAGATCGACCAGGCCGCCGATGCCGCCCGCCCCATCGTCGAGCGCATGGCCAATTCGGCCCACGCAGGTGTCGATAAGTTGTCGGGCGCGCTGTCGGGCGCCACCGAAGGCCTCGATGCCAAGGGCCGCCAGTTGACCGATGCCGCGCGCGCCTTCGCAGACACGGGCCGCGGTTACGTCCGCACCAGCCCCGCAACGTCGGTGCTGGTCGCCTTGGGCGCTGGCTACCTGTTGTCGAAACTGCTGGGCAGCCGCCGCTAAACTGGCGCCGCCCGCCCCGCAGCGGGTTTGAACGCAAAAAGGATGGCCTTCACCGGCCATCCTTTTTGCATTTACCTGCATGGCGCACCGCCATGGTGCAGCGCAGTATCCAAAAAACCACAGCGGCCAAGGGGCGGCCCCTAATTTGAAGTTAATTGCTTCGCCGACATTTCCAGCGCATTTGTTCCTCTGTAGGCTGGGGATGTGACTTCCGGCAGCTGCCGAGTGTTACATCTGCCAGCCAGGGGTGTCGGCGTCGTGCGGCGTACCCGGGTTCCGTTGTTCGATTTCGCGGCCCTGCCACGCCACCTCTCACCCCCATGCTCAATCACCTCAGCATCAAGTCCCGCCTGATCTTCGTTATTGGCCTGCTCTCGCTCATCTCCGTGCTGGTCGGCGCGGTCGGCCTGTACAACCTGAACGCCACCAATCAAGCGCTCAAGACGGTCTATGACGATCGCCTGGTCGCGCTGGCACAGCTGGGCGACATCTTGACCAAGATGCAGGAAAACCAGAACGCGCTGGCGCTGGCCGCCAGCGGCCCGGCCGAGCGCATCCCCGCCACCATCGTGCTGGTCGAGCAGCGCATCGGCGAGATTACCAAGAGCTGGGACCAGTACATGGCCACCTACCTGACGGACGACGAGAAAGTATTGGCGCAGCGCTTTGCCGACAGCCGCAAGCAATTCGTCGTGCAGGGTCTCAAGCCGGTGCTGGTAGCCCTGCGCGCCAACGACATGGCGGCCGTGCTGGCGCTGGTGCACGGCCCCCTGAGCACGACCTTCGTGCCGGCCCGGGCGAACATGCGCGCACTGGTCAAGCTGCAGGTCGACGTCGCCGCCCAGGAGTATGCGGCGGCGCTGGCGCGCTACGACCAGGCCCGCAACGTCGCCATCGTGCTGCTGGTGGCGGGGCTCGCCTGCGGCGTCGTCATCGGCATCTGGCTGATCCGCGGCATCGGCGGCGCGCTGGCCCAGGCCCTGCGGGTGGCCAATGCGGTGGCCGGCGGCGACCTCACTGAGCCGATCGTGATCACCTCGAACGATGAAATCGGCCAGCTCTTGATGGCGCTGGAAAAGATGAACGGCGGCCTGGTGAACATCGTCGCCGAAGTGCGCAGCGGTACCGACCTGATCGCCACCGCTTCCGGCCAGATTGCGGCCGGCACGCTGGACCTGTCGAGCCGCACCGAAGAGCAGGCCAGTTCGCTGGAACAGACGGCGGCGTCGATGGAAGAGCTGACCTCGACCGTGCGCCAGAATGCCGACAACGCCCGCCAGGCCAATGTGCTGGCCAGCACCGCGTCGGCGGTGGCCGCCAAGGGCGGCGAAGTGATCGACCAGGTGGTCGGGACCATGGGCGACATCAACACCTCTTCGCGCAAGATCGTCGACATCATCAGCGTCATCGACGGCATCGCCTTCCAGACCAATATTCTCGCGCTCAATGCCGCCGTCGAAGCGGCCCGTGCCGGGGAGCAGGGACGTGGCTTTGCCGTCGTCGCCAGCGAAGTGCGTACCCTGGCCCAGCGCTCGGCCGCCGCCGCCAAGGAAATCAAGACCCTGATCGGCGATTCGGTCGACCGCGTCGACGCCGGCAGCATGCTCGTCAACGAGGCCGGCAAGACCATGCGCGAGATCGTCGACAGCGTGCGCCGGGTCACCGACATCATGGGCGAAATCAGCTCGGCCAGCCACGAACAGACCACCGGCATCGACCAGATCAACCAGGCCATCACCCAGATGGACCAGGTGACCCAGCAGAACGCCGCGCTGGTCGAGCAGGCCTCGGCCGCGTCCGAAGCCATGCAGGATCAGGCGGCCCGGCTGGCGCAGGTGGTGAGCGTGTTCAAACTGGCGCCCGCTGGCGCGGGGCACGGGCGCACCGCGCCGGCGCGCGCGGCCTTAGCGCCCGCTTTGCAGTAAAAAGCTGTCCTGGCGACAGGTGTTGCGCGAGCGGCGGATTTCCGCTTCGCCGCAGGCCATCGACGCGCCGCCCTTGTCGTAGCAGGCGTGGATCTCGTTGAGGAAGCGGCCGCCGGCACCGCAGAAGGGCAGCACGGCATGCTCGGGCAGTCGGGGATTGGCGGCGCGGAAGGCGCCGACAAAGTCCGCGTACGTGGTGCGCAGGGGCTGTGCCGGCTTCTCGAACGGGGCCGGAATGCGCAACTGCTGGCGCAGCCTGGCCGACAGGGCAAAATAGGCCGCCGGCGCCAGACCCGAACAGGTGCCATGCTTTTGCCACTCGTGGCCGATCAGCTTGGGCGACGGGTACAGCGGCGCGTAGCGGGCCCGATCGGCGCTGCTCAAGGGCTCGGTCGAACAGCTTTGCGGATAGCCGCGCTGGTACTGCGGCCACAGGCCGTGCAGCACGAAGCCGGCCTGGCGTCCGGGCGCGCACTGGTTCGGGTCGTCGTGGGTGGCGCAAAACGCGGGCGACCAGGACAGCGCCACGGCGTAGTAGTCGAAGCGGCCCGGTTCACCCTCGCTGCGCTGGTGACGGGGGCCGCCCGCCTGCGCGCCCGCGCACGTCAGCGCCAGCAGCAGCGCCGCCAGCGCCGTTTTATTCGATGTCCACCGTGTCATTGCGTTCCTCCCTTGTCGTCGTGCCGCATTGTAGCGGCAGGCAGGCCTGGCGCAGGCGAAAAAAAGCGGATCGAGCGATCCGCTTTTTTGTCATTGGCCTTACTTCATCAGCACCGGCGCCGGCGGCGTCAGCGCCGCAGCAGGCGCGCTCCCCTTGCCGCGCAGCCGGCCCAGCTGGCGCTTGAGCCAGTGTTCGAGGTCATCGATGAGGGTGAACGCGGCCGGCACCACCAGCAGGCTCAGTAGCGTCGAGGTGATCAGGCCGCCGATCACGGCGATCGCCATCGGTGAACGGAAGCTGGGGTCGGCGCCCCAGCCCAGCGCCAGCGGCATCATGCCGGCGCCCATGGCGATGGTGGTCATGATGATCGGGCGGCTGCGCTTGTGGCAGGCGTCGACCAGCGCGTCGAAACGGTTCATGCCGGCCTGGCGCGCCAGGATCGCGTAGTCGACCAGCAGGATCGAGTTCTTCGTCACGATCCCCATCAGCATGATCAGGCCGATCATCGACGGCATCGACAGCGCCCGTCCCGTCACCAGGAGCGCGACGAAGGCGCCGCCGATCGACAACGGCAAGGCCATCAGGATCGTCAGCGGTTGCATGAAGTCCTTGAACAGCAGCACCAGCACGCCGTAGATGCACAGCACGCCGATGGCCATGGCGATGCCGAAACTGGCGAACAGCGCCTGCATCTCCTGGGCGTCGCCCAGTTCGGCGATTTTCACCGAGGCGGGCAGGGCTTTCATCGACGGCAGCGCGCGCGCCTCGGCGTTCACTTCGCCCAGCGAGCGGCCGGACAGTTCGACGTCGAGGGTGACGTTGCGGCTGCGGTTGAGGCGGTCGATCTGCGCCGGGCCGCTCTCCATGGTGATGGTCGCCACGTTTGCCAGCATCACGGGGCCGTTCTTGCCCGGCACCGTCAGGCGGCCGATGGCAGCCAGGTCGGCGCGCACGGCATCGGGCAGCTTGACGCGGATCGGCACCTGGCGCTCCGACAGATTGAGCTTGGTCAGGGCGACGTCGTAGTCGCCGGCGGTGGCCACGCGCACCGTCTCGCCGATCGACTGGGCCGTCACGCCCAGGTCGGCGGCCTTGGCAAAATCGGGCCGCACGATGATCTCGGGGCGCACCAGCGACGCGCTCGAGCTGACGTTGCCGATGCCGCGCAAGGTGCGCAGTTCACGCTCGACCTGGCGCGCCGCGCCGTTCAGGGCCACCGGGTCTTCCGAGCGCAATACCAGCTGCATCTTGACGCCCGTATCGGGCGGGCCGACATTGAAACGGGCGCCGGGAATCTGGTCGAGCCTGGCGCGGATGGCGTTTTCGATGGTGTTGAGCGAGGCGGCGCGCTTGGTCCGGTGCAGCGTGGTGAGCGTCAGCACGGCGCGGCGCGCTTCGGCCGCCGCGCCGGGGGCGAAGGCGTCGCCGCTGGAGCCACCGCCGATCGAGCTGAACACGCCCGTCACGCCGGCCACCTGCATCGCCGCCAGGCGCGCCTGTTCGGCCACCACGCGCGTTTGCGCCAGCGTCGAGCCGGGCGGCAGCTCCAGGTTGATCTGGGTCTGGCCGCGGTCGGCTGGCGGCACGAAGCCGGTCGGCAGCAGGCCGGCCAGGGCGATCGAGCCGACGAAAAACAGCAGCGAGGCGAATGCCGTGATCCAGCGGTGGTTCAGGCACCATTTCATGGCGCCCATGTAGCGTCGCATCAGGGCGCCGTCGGCCTCTTCACGGTGCGGCGTGGCCTTCATGATGTAGGCCGCCATCATCGGCGTGAGCAGGCGCGCCACCAGCAGCGAGGCGAGGATGGCCAGCACGGCGGTCCAGCCGAACTGCTTGAAAAATTTGCCGGGGACGCCACCCATGAAGGCGGTCGGCAGGAACACCGCCACCAGCGCGAACGTGGTGGCGATGACGGCCATGCCGATTTCGTCGGCCGCTTCGAGCGCCGCCTGCATCGGCGTTTTGCCCATCCGCAGGTGGCGCGAGATGTTCTCGATTTCGACGATGGCGTCGTCGACCAGCACGCCCACCACCAGCGCCAGCGACAGCAGCGTGACGGTGTTCAGGGTGTAGCCGAACAGGTACTGGCCCAGGAAGGCCGGCATCACCGACAGCGGCAGGGCGGCGGCGGCCACCAGGGTGGCGCGCCAGTCGCGCAGGAACCAGAACACCACCAGCACGGCCAGGATGGCGCCTTCATAGAGCAGCTCCATTGAGCCGTCGAAATTTTCCTCGACGGGGGCGGCGTTGTCGATCACTTCGGTCAGTGCGATGTTGGCGTGCTCGCCCTGCAGGTCCTTGACGGCATCGCGCACGCCGCGTGACACGTCGATTTCGCTGGCGCCCTTGGTGCGGAATACTTCGAAGCCCACCACGGGCTTGCCGTTTTGCTCGGCGATCGAGCGCGGCTCGGCCACCGTGTCGGTGACCCGGGCGATCTGGTCGAGGCGCACGCGGCGCCCGTCGGCCAGGGGAATGTCGAGCGCGGCCAGTTCGGCCGCCGTCTGCACGGTGGCGATGGTGCGCACCGACTGCTCGGCGCCGCTGATGTCGCCCCGTCCGCCGGGCGCTTCGCGCTGCACGTTCTTGAGCTGGCGCGAGACGTCGATGGCGGCCACCCGCAGGGCCGCCATGCGGGCGTCGTCGAGTTCGACGCGCACTTCACGGAACACCCCGCCGACCCGCTTGACGGAACCGACACCGGGCACCGACAGCAGTCGCTTGGCGACGGCGTTGTCGACGAACCAGGACACTTCCTGGCTGTCGAGGGCGGCGCCATGGTTGACCACCACGGGCGAGGCGACGAAGGTGAGCACCACGCGGCCGGCTGTGGACGCCTTCGTCACCGTCGGGTCGCGCATTTCGGCGGGCAGGTCGGCTTTCACACGCGCGACCGCGTCGCGCACGTCGTTGACACCCTCGGCGATGTCCTTCTCCAGGATGAATTCGACGGTGATGGTGGCCACGCCGTCGAGCACCTTGGTGTAGATGTTCTTGACCCCTTGCAGGCTGGCCACCGAGTCCTCGATCTTGCGCGCCACTTCCGTTTCCAGCTGGGCCGGCGCGGCGCCGTCGAGGGTGGCGGTGACGGTGACGATGGGCAGTTCGATGTCGGGGAAATCCTGCACCTTGTTGGCCTTGAAGGCGAGCAGCCCGGCCAGCGTCAGCAGCACGAACAGCATGATCGCCGGCACCGGGTTCTTGATCGATAAAGCGGAAAAATTCATGGCGCCCCCTTATTTCGTGGCGACGGCCGGCTTGGCGGCGGCGACATTGCGCACCAGGTCGCCGTCATTGAGGAAACCGGCGCCATCGACCACGACCAGGTCGTCGTTCTTGATGCCGGCGGTCACTTCGATGCGGTCGGCCAGGCGCCGCCCCGTGCCCACCTTGAGCTGGCTGACGCGCTGGTCGGGATTGAGCCGGAACACGTAGCTGAAGCCGTCGCGCACCACCACCGCCTGCTGCGGCACCGTCATGGCGGACGAGCTGCCCAGTTCGAACTGGCCGCTGGCGAACATGCCGGCCTTGAACGGCGCATTTGCCGACAGCGAGGTGGGCAGGTCGACGTAGACCAGTGCCGAGCGGGTCTGCGGGTCGATGGTGGGGGCGATCATGCGCACCGTGCCATTGAGTTTTTCGCCGCTGGCGGCGGTGACGATGGCGCGCGTGCCCGGTTTCAGGCGGGCCAGGTCGGCCGCCACCACTTCGGCGCGCCACTCGAGGCGGCCCTGGCGGATCATTCGGAACAGTTCCGTGCCGACGCCGACTACCGAACCGACGGTGGCGCTGCGGGCCGAGATGATGCCGCTGTCGGGCGCCACCACCTGGGTGTATTTCAGGCGCAGCTGCTGGGCCGACAGGGTCGCCTGCGAGGCGGCGATGCGGGCGTTGGCGGTCTGCTCGGCCGTCATGTACTGGCTGATCTGCTGGGCCGACAGGGCGCCCGAACTTTGCAGGGTGCGCGCACGCGCGGCGTTGGCGGCCGCCTCGGCGGCGTTGGCGCGCGTTTCCAGCAGCGCGGCCCTGGCCTGGGCCAGGTCGGCGTTGACGCTGTCGGCGGAAAACACCGCCAGCACGGCGCCCTTCTTGACGATGTCGCCCACGTTCACGCGCACTTCGTTGAGCCGGTAGCCGCCCGTCTCGCTGCCGATGATCGCTTCCTGCCAGGCGCTGACGTTGCCGTTGGCGGCCAGCAGGAGCGGCAGGCTGGCGGCCGACGGCCGGGTGGTGGTGACGGTCAGCGCCGGCTTGAGCGGCGCCGCCGTCTTGTCGGCGGCCGATGACGGCGGCGCCGCCAGCAGGGCGACCGCGCCGGTGGCGGCGAGCACGCCGAGAGCGATGGCGGCGGCGGGATGGGTGAGCAGGGTTTTGATGGTCATGGCGATATCAGTCATATTAGTGGGGCCAGGGCGGGCGATCTTACTGGCGCGCCGCGGTGGCGGCGCTGGCAGGGGGGCGGTTGGTGGCCACGGTCCAGCCGCCGCCGGCGGCGCGGTACAGGGCGACCAGGGCGGCATTGCGTTCGCGTTCGAGGTTGACCAGGGCGTTTTCCGCGTTCAGGCGGGTGCGGCGGGCATCTTCCAGCTGCAGCAGACTGGCCAGGCCGTTCTTGTACAGGTCTTCGGTGGCGCGAAACGCGTAGCGGTAGCCGTCCAGGGCGGTACCGGCGTCGGCGCTGCGGCGCGCGGCGCTGCGCTGGCGCACCAGCGCTTCCTCCACTTCGCGCACGGCCTGGCGCGCGGTGGCGCGGTAGCTGACGACGGCGTCGTCGTAGCGCGCGCGCGCGGCGTCGACATTGGCGGCGCGGCGGCCGCTGTCGAAGATCGGCAGCGACAAGGCCAGCGGGCCGATGGTCCAGGTGTCGAGTTTGGTGTTTTCGCCGCCGCTGCGAAAGTTCGCCACCCCCACATTGCCTTGCAGGCTCAGGCGCGGATAGCGGTCGGCCTGGGCACTGCCAACATCATCGCTGGCGGCCGCCACCAGTTGCTCGGCGTTGAACACGTCGGGCCGTTGCGCCAGCAGCTGGGTCGGCACGGCGCTGATCTCGACCGCGCTGGCGGCCACCGCGCCGCTGGCGGCCAGGCGCTGGCGCAGCTGGGCTTCCGGCAGGGCCGTCAGCGCCACCAGCGCCTTCAGGTCCAGCTCGCACTGGGCTTGCTGCTCGATGACGCGGCTGCTGCCTTCGGCCGCGCTGGCGCGCGCCAGCGCCGCGTTGGCGGGCGACTGGAAGCCCGCCTCGGTGGTCAGTGCCGTCAGGCGCGCGCTGTCGGTGCGCGAGGCGGCATCCTGCTCGGCCACTGCCAGCAGGGCGCCGCAGCTGCGCAGCGCGTAATACTGGTTGGCCGTTTCGGCCGCCACCGACACGCGCGCCTCATGCCAGGTGGCGGTGCTGCCGGCCAGGCGCGCGTCGGCGGCGTTGCGCTCGGCGCGGCGGGCGCCGAACAGGTCGATCTCCCACGCCGTCTGCAAGCCCAGCTGGGACGTGGTCCCCAGCGGCAGCGTGCTTTGCTGGCTGGCGCGCGAGATGCTGGCGGCGGCATCGACAGCGGGCAGCAGGGCGGCGCCGGCGGCCACGCTCTGCGCGCGCGCCTGGGCGATGCGCGAACGCGCCGCCGACACCGTCGGGCTGGCCGTTTGCGCCGCGCCGATCAGCTCGGCCAGCAGCGGGTCGCCCTGGCCTTGCCACCAGCTCGCCAGTTCGGTCAGGCGGGCCTGGGCGGGCGCGTCGGCGCCGGCCGCCTGCCAGGCGGCCGGTGCTGGCGCCGCCACCCTGGCGGGCGGCGCGCTCACCGCGCAGGCGCCCAGTAACAGGGGCGCGGCGGCGCAGAACAGGGTACGCAGGTGCTTCATGATTTTTTCTTTCGTGGCAGGGAGGGGGGCACGGCGGCGGCGCGCTCGACATTGACGAGCGCCTCGGCGTAATCGACCAGTCGCGCCAGCCAGATGTCGATGGCCGCTTCGTCCTTCATCAGCTGGGGCGAGAGCACATCGATCACTTCGCGCGAGACCATCATGTGCAGGGCCAGGCCGGCGATGCTGTAGGCGAGGCGGGCGACGTTGTCGCGGCCCGGGTCCAGGCCCAGGTGGCGGCTCAGCGCCAGCGCCAGCGCGTTGTGGGCGGGGCGCACGTCGTTGTCGATTTCCTGGCGCCACAGGCCGGTCGGCTCGAGCATTTCGCGAAACCACAGGCGCATGCCCACGCGCGCGTCCTCGCCCTGCTTGAGCTGGCCCAGCAGCATGCCGTAGAACTGCGTGAGCATGGCGCGCAGGGACAGGGCCGGGTCCGTGAAGTTCGATACGGCGTCCGGCGTGCATGGCGACATTTCGCGGAAGGTGGCGCGGTACAGGCCCGCCTTGTCGCCAAAATAATAGCTGATGGCGGCGATATTGGTGCCCGCCGCCAGCGCAATTTCGCGCGTCGAGGTGGTGGCGAAGCCCTGCGCGGCGAACAGGCGCATGGCGGTGATGAGCAGGCGCTGGCGCGATTGGGCGCCGTCGGCGCGGGTGCCGCGGTGCTCGTCGAGCTCGGCGGCGCCGTGCTGGGCGCTAAAGTGGTCTTTATTATCCATAAGCAATTAAACCACACAAATCAAACGAATGATATAAGTCAAACGAACGCTCGATCTTTTCTTACATTTCTTTACATGCGATATCGCACTGGACTTACTGTGGCGGCCCCGGCAGGGTATAAAGGTTGATGTCGGGTTAGCCGACGCCGCTGTTTAACCGATGAGGCCGCCCATGTCCCTGTTTCGTTCCTCCTTCGCCACCTTTGGCTTGGTGCTGGCCAGCGCCGCCGGCCAGGCCGCGCCGGCGCCGGTCGCCCTGACCCCCGAGCAGCAGGCCGTGCACGTGTTGAACCGGGTCGCCTTCGGCCCCCGCCCGGGCGACATCGAACGGGTGAGCAGCATCGGCGTGCAAAATTACCTCGACGAGCAGTTGCGCCCCGCCGCCTTGGCCTATCCGCCCGCACTGAGCGCGCGCCTGGCGGCGCTGGCCACGCCCAACCGCACGGCCGGCGCCGTGGTGGGCGACTATGTCGAGCTGCAAAAGCAGGTGCGCGACGAGGATGACGGGGCGCGCCAGCGCCGCCGCGCCGCCCTCACCGCGATTGCCGTCGAAACGGCCGAGGCGCGCCTGGCGCGCGCCATCGACAGTCCGCGCCAGCTGGAAGAAGTGATGGTCGAGTTCTGGTACAACCATTTCAATGTCTTCTCCGGCAAGGGGATCGACCGCGCCCTGGTGGCCAGTTACGAGCGCGACGCCATCCGTCCGAACGCGCTGGGCAATTTCGGCGCGCTGTTGAAGGCGACCGCCCACCATCCGGCGATGCTGTACTACCTCGATAATTTCCTGTCGACGGCGGACGGCTATCGCCAGGGCGGCAAGGCGCCCGGGCAGAAGGGACGGGCCACCGGCCTGAACGAAAACTATGCGCGCGAACTGATGGAGCTGCACACGCTGGGGGTCGATGGCGGCTACAGCCAGCAGGACGTGACGGAACTGGCGCGCATGCTCACCGGCTGGACCTATAACCAGCGCGCGCTGATCGAATCGAACCAGACCTTCCGCTTCGACGCCGCGCGCCACGACAAGGGCGTCAAGCACTGGCTGGGCCGCGAGGTGGCCGCCGCTGGCGTCGCCGAGGGCGACATGGCGCTCGAGGTGCTGGCGCGCCACCCGGCCACGGCGCGTCACATCAGCTACAAGCTGGCCCAGTATTTCGTCGACGACGTGCCCAATCCGGCGCTGGTCGAGCGCATGGCGCGCGTGTTCCAGGCCTCCGACGGCGATATCGGCTCGGTGATGCGGGTGCTGTTCGCCAGCAGCCAGTTCCTCGCGCCCGACGCCGTTGGCGCCAAGTTCAAGACGCCGTACCAGTTCGTCGTGTCGGCCGCCCGCGCCAGCGCCACTCCCGTGGTCAACGTGGCGCCGCTGCTGGCGACGCTGGCGCAACTGGGCATGCCCCTGTACGGCTGCCAGACGCCGGACGGCTATAAAGATACCGAGCAGGCCTGGCTCAATCCCGACGCCATCACGCGCCGGATCGGCTTTGCCACGGCGCTGGCGGGCGGCAAATTGCCGTTGTCGGCCGCGCCGGCCGGCGCGGCGCCGGCGGCGATGGCGACGATGGCAGCGGTGCCAGCGCAGATGGCGCCGGCGCCGGCGTCAGTGCCGCTCGATCCGGCGCGCCTGCAGGCCACCCTGGGCGAGTCCATCTCGGCGCGCACCCTGGGCGCCGTGGCGGCCAGCGCCGCGCCGCTGCGGGCGGCCATGCTGCTCGGCAGTCCCGATTTCATGCAACGCTAAGCGGAGAATCACCATGCAACGCAGAACCTTCCTCGATTCGATGGCACTGGGCGCCGGCCTGCTGCTGCCGCTGGGCCGCGCGGCCTGGGCCGCCTCAGCGGGCACGCCCACGCAGAAAAAACTCATCGTCGTCATGCTGCGCGGCGCCGTCGACGGCCTCAATGTGGTGGCGCCCGTGGCCGACGAAAACTACCTGCGGCTGCGCCCCACCATCGGCCTGGCCCTGCCCGGCATGGAGGGCGGCGCCATCGATCTCGACGGCTACTTTGGCCTGCACCCGGCGCTGGCGGACCTGCAGGGCCTGTGGGCGGAGAAAAAGCTGGCTTTCGTCCATGCCAGCGGCTCTCCCGACAGCACGCGCTCCCACTTCGACGCGCAGGATTACATGGAATCGGCCACCCCGGGCCGCAAGAGCACCGCCGACGGCTGGATGAACCGCCTGCTGGCGGCCCTGCCGGGCGTGGCCACGCCCAGCCGGGCGCTGTCGATCGGCCCCGTCATGCCGCGCATCCTGTCGGGGCCGTCGGCGGCGATGAACCTGCCCAACGGCGCCGCCGCCACCCGCGCCAACATCCTCGACAAGAAAGAGGTGGGCGCCGCCTTCGACCAGCTCTACGGCAGCCACCAGCGTTTCGGCCGCGCCTACCAGGATGGCAAGCAGGCGCACCAGGATGTGATGGCGGCCGCCGCCGCCGCGCTCGAGCACGACAAAGCCAATCCCGCCGATCGCGGCGCGCCCCTGCCGAACGGTTTCCCCGACGACGCCGCGCGCCTGGCCACCTTGATGCGCAACGATCCGACTATTCAGGTCGCCTTTATCGACCTGGGCGGCTGGGACACCCACGCGGGCCAGGGCGCCGCCCGCGGCCAGCTGGCCAACCGCCTGGCCCCGCTGGGCCAGGGCCTGGCGCTGCTGGCCAGGCGGCTGGGGCCCATGTTCGACGACACCACCATTGTCGTCATGTCCGAATTTGGCCGCACCGCGCGCGAAAACGGCAATGGCGGCACCGACCATGGTCACGGCAATGTGATGTGGGTACTGGGCGGCGCCGTCAACGGCGGCCACGTCCACGGCGACTGGCAGGGGCTGGGCGACGCCGCCCTCAACGAGGGGCGCGACCTGCCGGTGACGACCGATTTCCGCCACGTGCTGGCCCAAATCGCTGAGCGGCACATGGGGCTGGGCGAGCGCCAGCTGCAAAAGATTTTCCCAAATTTGCCACAGCGCGGCGGGCGATTCCAATTATTTCGCACTTAGAGGTTTGCCTCTATTGCACTGCACAATAAATCGGCTTATATTGGACTCGTCTCCTCCAATTTCCCGCAAATTGGATTACCGCCCGGGCCTGTAAAGGCTTCGGGCGTTTTTTTTGTGCGCGGGCAATTGCTGCACCTGCACCTGCACCTGCACGGCCGGCTGCTTTAGAACCTATCCCGGTAGGTCGGAGTCGCTGCTTGCGCGCCTGGCAACCGATGGCGGCGTTGCTCGTCTTCGCATGGCTCGCCATGCGTCATCCTCGCGCCTTGCCCTCGGCTGCCATGCATCGCAATCCGCTTCCTCCTACCTACCGGGATAGGTTCTTAGCCGGGCGTGTGCAGCGTCAGCGTAAACGTGCTGCCGTGGCCGAAGTCGCTCGTCAGGCTGAGCGTGCCGCCGATCAGCTTGGCCAGGTTCTGGCACAGGTACAGTCCCAGGCCGGCCCCTTCGACGTTGCGGGTCGAAGTGGCGTCGAGTTGAGAGAAGGCCTGGAACAGCTTGGCCTGGTCCTCGGCGCGGATGCCGGCGCCGCTGTCGCTGACGGAAAACGTGGTCAGGACCGCCGCGCCCGTCGTCGTCTGCGTCAGCGCCAGGCTGACCGCGCCGCTGTCGGTGAACTTGATGGCATTGTTGACCAGGTTGATGATGATTTGCACCAGCGCGCGGTGGTCGCTGACGAGCAGCACGGGGGTGGCCGGCACGTCCACCGACAGCAGCAGCCCCTTCTGGTTGGCCAGCGGGCGCAGCGAATCGGCCGTTTCGATCAGCAGGGCGCGGCAGTCGAGGGGCGCCGCCGTCACCGTCACCTTGCCCGCCTCGATCTTGGCCACGTCGAGGATGTCGTTGATCAGCGAGAGCAGGTGGCGCGCGCTGGCGCGGATCGTGTTCAGCTGGCGCTCCTGGTCGGGCAGCAGGGGGCCGGGCAGCTTCATCAGGAGCGTGCCGGTAAAGCCGATGATGGCGTTCAGCGGCGTGCGCAACTCGTGCGACATATTGGCGATGAAGGCCGACTTCATGCGGCTGGCCTCAGCCAGTTCGAGGTTCTTCAGGGCCATCTCGCGATTGTGTTGTTCCAGCTCGGCCGCGTGCTGCGACAGGCGCATGTTCAATTCGATCACCTGGCGCTCGCGCGCCTGCAGTTCGCCATTGACCTGCACCGCCTGTTCGTAGGTCGAGATCAGCAGGTCGAGCATCTGCTGGCGGCTGGCATTGATGAAATGCTTTTGCTCGCCCAGGTAGACGCCGATGCCGGCCTCGGGACCGGCGTCCTGGCGCAGCAGCTGGTTGAGCAGCACCTGGCTGATGCGGTTGAGCAGATACGCTTCCGAGTAGGGCTTGCGAATGAAGTTGTCGGCGCCCGACTCGATGCCGCGGATGATGTCGCGGGCGTCGTTCAGGGCCGTCACCAGGATCACCGGGATGTCGCACAGGGCCGGATCGGCCTTCAGGGCGCGGCACAGTTCGTAGCCGTTCATTTCCGGCATGATGATGTCGGAGACGATCAGCTGCGGCCTGGCCGCGGCGATCTGCTCGAGCGCGTCACGGCCGTTATGGGCCAGCCGCACGCGGTAGCCGGCCGCCGCGATCAGGCGGCGCAGGCGCTCGGCCTGGGTCGGGCTGTCTTCGACGATGAGCACTTCATGGTCCTGCGGCTGCAGGGTCGGTTGCTGTTCCACGCGCGTCTCCTTGGGCCTGTGCGGCCGAATCGGTGCGCCGCGCCGGGCGCGGCGGGGGTTGGGTCAGGCGTCGTCGCCCTGGAATGCCGCCGCGCGCCAGGTCAGCACCAGCGTGTCGCGGTAGCCGTTCTCGCCCGTCGGCTGGATCGGCGTCGACTCGTGGATGACGGCGGCGTCATCGAGCATGAGCAGGGTCCACGGCGTCGTCATGGTAAAGCGCTGGCCGGCCGTGCCGGCCGCTTCGAACACCCGTGTTTCGCCGCCCTTGACATGGTGGCGCCCCACCAGCAGCACGGCGACGAAATCGACGCCGTCGCGGTGCGCCCCTTCCGGCGTGGGCCGGCCGATCCCTTCGAGCGTGTCGATGCGGAACTGGTGCGCCTCGACGAACCAGTCACGCGCCCCTTTCGCCTGCGAACAGGCGCGCCCCAGCGCCAGCAGCAATGCCGTCCACGCAGGATTGGCGATGGTGGCGGGGTCGATCGGCTCGAACAGCCGGTGCATGCCGCCGTGCAGGGCGTTGTACTCGATCGGCTGCCAGTGCGCGCGGTGCGCCGTTTGCCGCAGCGTGGCGCCGTCATCGACAAAGCAGGAATGGCGGCGGCGCCGGTAATTGCCGCCGTCCTTGAGGTAATTGTCGCGCGCCAGGTGGTTCCAGCCGGGCGTGAGCGCGTCGAGGTCGGCGATGGTGCAGCCAGCCAGCGCCGCCACATCGGCGGGGCGCAGCAGCGCGTAGCCGCGCGCGCGCAGCTCGTGCGCCAGGGTGGCGGGGTCGGTAAAGGGCGGGACGGGGGCGGTGGTCGAATGGGTCATCGGCGTTAGCGTAGCATTGTTGCGTATCGATCGTACAGGCCGGCCATCAGCGCAGCGGCTGTTCCTGCGCCTGGCGGTTGAAGCTGAGCGTGCGCACGGTACCGTTTTCGGTGATGTTGAGCGTGTTCGACTGATCGGCCAGGAAGTCGCTGAGGATCGCGTGATGTATCACGGCCGCCTGCGCCAGCGCCGTGTTGGCCACTTCCTGGTACACCACCACCGTCTCCGGTCCCACGCTCAGGCCAATCCAGCGCAGCGGCAGGCGCTTGCCGTCGGCGCCGGCGATCCAGAACTGTTTTTCGATGTACTTGCGCAGCACCGCCTCGTCTTCCGGCCGGCTCAGGTCGAACTGGCGCTGGTACAGATTGGCCAGCAAGGCGTCGACATCGTCGGTGTGGTACGTGTGCACCACTTCCAGGCTGGCCGACCTGGCGTTGTAGGACAGGTCGGTAAAACCGATATGGAACTGGTGGCCGAAGGCGAGCGCGCTGCAGGCGAGCAGCGCGCCGGCGAAGGCGCGTCGCAGGGTCTTCATGGCGCAGCCTTCGGATCGGCCTTCGGTTCCTTGAGCTTGGTGCCGAAATCCTTCATCAGGTCATTGCCGCCCCGTTCCTGCTTGAACAGTTCGACGCGCGACGGCGTCATCTTGCGCGGCCAGCTGTTGTTCGACACATCGTTGTCGGCCGTTTCCCAGTACGGGTCCTGCGTCAATCCCACCATCGGCTCGTCGGTGACGATCAGTTTCGTGATCTTCTTCGACGAATAGCGCCACACCTCGGCGGGAATGCGCTCGATGGTTTTCTTGCCGCTGGCCAGTTGGATTTCCAGCACCAGCGGCGTGACCAGCCCGCCGAGATTACTGAAATCGACCAGGTACAGGTGCTTGCCCTGCGTGAGCAGCGCTTTTTCCCACGGCTCGAGCTTGTCGATGGTCTCGTTAAAACTGTTGCGGTCCTTGTTGGTGACGGTGAAATCGTCGTGCTCGTTATAAAAATCCTTCAGCTCGGGGTGGGCGTCGAGGCGGCGCGCCAGCGTGCCCTTGTTGCGCTGGTCCGTGATGGAGACCGGTTCGGCATCCTTCTGCGCTTTTTTCCAGGCTTTTTCGATCTCCGGATTCTTGCTCGAGACGCCGTACTCGGTGATGCCGTCGATGCTCACGTCGACCGCGTCGGTGGTGTAGAACCAGCCGCGCCAGAACCAGTCGAGGTCAGTACCGGAAGCGTCTTCCATGGTGCGGAAAAAATCGGCCGGGGTGGGGCGCTTGAATTTCCAGCGCTGGGCGTATTCGCGGAAGGCGAAGTCGAACAGCTCGCGTCCCAGCACCGTTTCGCGCAGGATGTTCAGGGCGGTGGCCGGCTTGGCGTAGGCATTGCTGCCGCGCTGGGTGACCGACTCCGAATTGGTCATCACGGGCACCTGGTTGGTCGAGCGCATGTAGTCGACGATATTGCGCGGTTCGCCCCGCACCAGCGGATAGCCTTCTTCCCACGCCTGTTCGGCCAGGTACTGGACGAAGCTGTTGAGGCCCTCGTCCATCCAGGTCCACTGGCGCTCGTCGGAGTTGACGATCATGGGGAAATAATTGTGGCCCACCTCGTGGATGATCACGCCGATCAGGCCATATTTGGCCCGTTTCGAATACGTCACTTCGCCGGTCTTCTTGTCCTTGGTGGGACGCTGGCCGTTAAACGAGATCATCGGGTATTCCATGCCGCCCACGGGGCCGTTGACGGAGATGGCGATCGGGTAGGGGTAGTCGAAGGCGTACTTGTTGTACTGGTCGATGGTGTGGATCACCGCCTGGGTCGAGTACTGGCCCCACAGGGGATTGGCTTCCTTCGGGTAGTACGACATCGCCATGACGTCGGTGCCGCCCTTCTTGTAGCCTTGCGCATCCCACAGGAACTTGCGGCTCGAGGCCCAGGCGAAGTCGCGCACATTGGCCGCCTTGAAGTGCCAGGTCCTGGTGCTGGTGCTGCGGGTTTTTTCGGCCAGTTCGGCCTCGGCCTGGGTGACGATCATGACCGGGCTGGTGGCGCTGGCGGCCTGGCGCAGGCGCTCGCGCTGGCTGCTGGTGAGCACCGTGTCGGGGTTCTGCAGGATGCCGGTGGAGGCGACGACGTGGTCGGCCGGCACCGTCAACTGGACGTCGTAGTCGCCGAATTCGAGCGTGAACTCGCCATCGCCCAGGTACTGCTTGTTCTGCCAGCCGGTGGCGTCGTAGTAGGCGGCCATGCGCGGGAACCACTGGGCCACTTCGAACAGGTCGTTCTTGTCGGCGTCGTCGAAGCGTTCGAAGCCGCTGCGCCGTCCCAGCACATTCACTTCCGGGATATTGAAGCGCCAGGCCAGCTTGAAGCGGTAGCTCGACCCTGGTTGCAGCGGCTGCGGCAGGTCGATGCGCATCATGGTCTTGTTGATGACGTGCTTGAGCGGGCGGCCGTCGGCGTCGGTGACGGCATCGATCTTGAAGCCGCCGTCAAAGCTGCGGCTTTCCATCGCAAAGCGCAGCTGCTCGAATTTCAGGCCATCGGCTTCGGTCTTCGCC
This sequence comes from Massilia sp. DWR3-1-1, assembly GCF_049898325.1. Classification (NCBI taxonomy): domain Bacteria; kingdom Pseudomonadati; phylum Pseudomonadota; class Betaproteobacteria; order Burkholderiales; family Oxalobacteraceae; genus Massilia; species Massilia sp. DWR3-1-1. The sequence goes on from NZ_JAFCXL010000007.1 coordinate 204,819, forward strand.
CTGGCCCAGGCCTCGCGCGAGGGCACGGTGGCGGTGCTGCGGTTGTCGGCGTCGGCGCGGAACATGTTCTGGTCCAGCTGCACCCACAGGTAGGACAGGGTGTCCGGTGAACGGTTATGGTAAGTGACGGCCCCTTCGCCGGCAATGCTGCGGCTCGCTTCATCGAGCGTGGCGCGGATCGCATAGTCGGCGCGTTGCTGCCAGTAGGCGTGACCGGGGGCGCCGGAGGCGGTACGGGTGCTGCCCGGCGTGGGCAGCAGTTCCTCGAGCTGGCGGAACTTGTCGTTGAATTGCTGGCCGCTGGCGCCGATGGAAACGCACAGGGCGGCGAGCAGAAAAGAGAGGCGGATCGGTTTCATGGAGAGGCTTCAGGGCAGGGGCGCAAATGATAACCGGCGGCGACACGAAATGCTCGTGCGGCCGCCGGCGGGTTTACCACGGTGTCAAACGATTATTCGGCCTTGGTGTCTTCCTTGCTGTCCTTGGCGTCCTTGGTTTTCAACTTGGTGTTGAAGTCTTTCATCAGGTCGTTGCCGCCCCGTTCCTGCTTGAACAGTTCGACCCGCGACGGCGTCATCTTGCGCGGCCAGCTGTTGTTCGACACATCGGTGTCGGCCGTTTCCCAGTACGGGTCCTGCGTCAATCCCACCATCGGCTCGTCGGTGACGATCAGTTTCGTGATCTTCTTCGACGAATAGCGCCACACCTCGGCGGGAATGCGCTCGATATATTTCTTGCCGCTGGCCAGTTGGATTTCCAGCACCAGCGGGGTGACCAGCCCGCCGAGATTACTGAAATCGACCATGTACAGGTGCTTGCCCTGCGTGAGCAGCGCTTTTTCCCACGGCTCGAGCTTGTCGACCGACTCGTTAAAACTGTTGCGGTCCTTGTTGGTGACGGTGAAGTCGTCGTGCTCGTTATAAAAATCCTTCAGCTCGGGGTGGGCGTCGAGACGGCGCGCCAGCGTGCCCTTGTTGCGCTGGTTGGTGATGGACACGGGCTCGGCATCCTTCTGGGCTTTTTTCCAGGCTTTTTCGATCTCCGGATTCTTGCTCGAGACGCCGTACTCGGTGATGCCGTCGATGCTCACGTCGACCGCGTCGGTGGTGTAGAACCAGCCGCGCCAGAACCAGTCGAGGTCGGTGCCGGAAGCGTCTTCCATGGTGCGGAAAAAATCGGCCGGGGTGGGGCGCTTGAATTTCCAGCGCTGGGCGTATTCGCGGAAGGCGAAGTCGAACAGCTCGCGTCCCAGCACCGTTTCGCGCAGGATGATCAGGGCGGTGGTCGGCTTGGCGTAAGCGTTAAAACCGAACTGCAGCACCGATTCCGAGTTCGTCATGATCGGCACCTGGTTTTTCGAGCGCATGTAGTCGACGATGGCGCGTGGTTCGCCGCGCGACTGCGGATAGCCTTCTTCCCACGCCTGTTCGGCCAGGTACTGGACGAAGCTGTTGAGGCCCTCGTCCATCCACGACCACTGGCGTTCGTCCGAATTGATGATCATCGGGTAGTAGTTGTGGCCCACTTCGTGGATGATCACGCCGATCAGGCCATACTTGGTCTGCTTCGAGTACGTCAATTCGCCGGTCTTCTTGTCCTTGGTGGGACGCGGACCGTTAAACGAGATCATCGGGTATTCCATGCCGCCCACCGGGCCGTTGACGGAAATCGCCGCCGGATACGGGTAGTCGAGCGAGTACTTGTTGTACTGCTCGATGGTGTGGATGATGGCCTGGGTCGAATACTTCTCCCACAGCGGGTTGCCTTCCTTCGGGTAGTACGACATCGCCATCGTGTTGGTGCCGTCCTTCTTGTAGCCTTGCGCGTCCCAGATGAACTTGCGGCTCGAGGCCCACGCGAAGTCGCGCACGTTCCTGGCCTTGAAGTGCCAGGTCTTGGTGGTGGTGGCGCGCGTTTTTTCCGCCAGTTCGGCCTCGGCCTGGGTGACGATGATCACCGGTTTGCTCGCCGTGCGCGCCTGGCGCAGGCGCTCGCGCTGGGTGCTGGTGAGCACGGCGTCGGGATTTTGCAGCTCACCCGTGGAGGCGACGATGTGGTCGGAAGGCACCGTCAGCTGGATGTCGTAGTCGCCGAATTCGAGCGTGAATTCGCCCGAGCCGAGGAACTGCTTGTGCTGCCAGCCGTAGACGTCGTAGTAGGCCGCCATGCGCGGGAACCACTGGGCGATTTCGTATAAATCGTTTTTATCGGCGTCGTCGAAACGCTCGTAGCCGGAGCGCCCGCCCAGCACCTTGGCGTCGTTGATCTTGTAGTTCCACTCGATGGAAAAGACGAACTTGGCGCCGGCCTTGAGGGTCTGCGGCATATCGATGCGCATCATCGTCTTGTTGATGACGAATTTGAGCGGCTCGCCGTTCGGTCCCTTGACCGACTTGATATTGAAGCCGCCTTCAAAACTGCGCGACTCCATCAGGCCCTGCATGGCGTTGAAACTGACGCCGTCCATGGCGCTGCGGCCCTTCGACCAGGCCTCGCGCGAGGGCTGGATGGCGGTGCTGCGGTTGTCCGAACCGGGCTTGAACAGGTTCTGGTCGAGCTGCAGCCACAGGTAGGACAGGGCGTCCGGCGAATTGTTGTGATACGTGATCGTCTCGGCGCCGGTGATGGCGCGGTTGGCTTCATCGAGCGTGGCGCGGATCGAATAGTCGGCGCGCTGCTGCCAGTAGGCGGCGCCGGGCGCCCCCGAGGCGCTGCGGATCGACCCCGGCGTCGGTAACAATTCCTCGAGCTGGCGGAATTTGTCGTCAAATGGTTCAGCCGCAAGCGCGGCCCCGGCGAGGCATAAAGCGGCCAATCCGATCGGCAAACGTATCATGGTTACCCTGTATTTATAAGATTTTTGGAATGACAATTTTAATACTAGCTTTGAATCAACGGTTATGTGCGATTGTAAAAAACCTGAAACATTGCACGCGCAGGCGGTATGATGGAATCGCAGCCTCGGAGGGCGGAAAGCGTGCGGATGGATATTAATTTTGAGGCAACTATTTTGATCGCCCACGGCGATCCTGGCGCTGTCGCGGTGCTCAAGGAAATGTTGCAAGCGCGCTACCACATCAAGCTGGCGGCCAACGGCGCCGATGCGCTGCGCCTGGCGGCGCTGGCGCCCCGTCCCGATCTGATCGTGCTCGATGGCGCCCTGGCCGCCGGCGCCACCTTGCGCGCGCTGCGCAGCGACGCCGGCCTGCACGCGCCCCTGCTGGTGCTGGTCGAGCGCGCGACCGAGGACGCCGCCTGGCGCGAGGGCGCCACCGACATCATCGAGCAACCGGTGTCCGGCGCCGCCCTGCGCGCCCGCGTGGCGCTGCACCTGCAATTGCAGCGCTTGCGGGCGGGGGCCGCCGGCGCCGCCAGCACGCCGGCCGACGGCGCCGACGGCGGCGCCATTCTCGCCATGGCCGCGCTGGCCGAAGCGCACGAACCGAACATCGGCAAGCACCTGTTGCGCACCCAGCGCCTGGTGGCTGCGCTGGCGGCCCAGTTGCAATACCACAGCCGCTTTCGCGCCGTCCTCACGGCGGACAATATGGCGCTGATCGTCAAGGCGACGCCGCTGCACGACATTGGCAAGGCGACCGTCGATGCCGCCATCGTGCGCAATCCCGGCAAACTCACGGATGAGCAATTCGTCGCCATGCGGGGCCACACCGGCGGCGGGCGCGACGCCCTCGCGGCGGTCGAACTTACCTTGGGCGGGGCCACGCCCTTGCTGCGCTACGCCCGCGAGATCGCCTGGTCGCACCACGAAAAATGGGACGGCTCGGGCTATCCGCAGGGATTGGCGGGCGAGGCCATTCCCGTCGCCGCCCGCCTGATGGCGGCCGCCGATGTCTACGACGCGCTGGTGACGGCGCGCGCGTACCGGCCCGCGTTCACCCACGAGACAGCGATCGAACTGATACGCCAGGCCAGCGGCGAACACTTCGATCCGGACGTCGCCGACGCCGTGCTGGTGGTCGAGGAGCGCTTTCGCGCCATCGCCGCCGAGCTGGCCGACGCGCCCTAGGGCGCCGCTGCCATGGCCCGCGAGCCGCTGCGCATCAATGGCTACCTGGCCTTTGTCATTGGCATCTGCCTGACCATCTGGACCTGCACGCTGGTGGTCAACGCGCAGGACGCGCAGATACGGGGCAGCTTCGTGCGCGACACCGACAAAGTGGCGGCCGATACCTCGGCGCGCCTGCAAACCTATTTCGACACCCTGCTCAGCCTGAAGGCGCTGTTCTCCGTCAGCGGCGAGATCGATCGCGCGCAGTTCGCCCTGTTCGTGCGCGAGCTGCGCCTGGCCGAGCGCTACCCCGGCTTTCGCGCCGTGCAGTTCGTCCGTTACGTGCGCGGCGGCGCCGTCGCCACCTTCGCCACCGAGGTGCGCCGGCGCACCGCCGGCCAGCCCGGCATGCCGCCGTTCGCCGTGCATCCGCTGCCGCCGCCGGACGATCAGGGCGACCATCACATCATCGAATTTAACGAGCCGATGGCGGGCAACGAGAATGCCTTCGGGCTGGACCTGGCCAGCATGCCGGCGCAGCTGGCGGCAGTGACCGAGGCGCGCGACAGCGGCCGCATCGTCGCCACCGGCCGCACGGTGCTGATCCAGGACACGGCCGACCACCCCGGCTTTGTCGTGCGCGCCCCCGTGTACCGCCAGCACATGCCGGTCGATACCGTCGAACAGCGGCGCGCCGCCTTCCTTGGTGTCGTCGCCATCGTGTTCCGGGTCGACCATCTGTTGAGCGAAGTGCTCGATCCGGCCCTGCTGCAGCACCTGAGCTTGCAGGTGATCGATGCCGGCGACAGTGAACGCAACAAGGACAAGGCGGCGGCGTTCGCCGCAGGCGGCGCGCTGCTGTTCGACAGCCACTCGAAAGGCGCGCGCGTGCTGGCCCAGCGCGTGCTGGTCAACCAGGTCGAGGTGGCCCAGCGCCAATGGCAACTGCGCTACAGCGCGCTGGCGGGCAGCCGCTACGGCCGCGACATCGTGCCGCCCGTGCTGGTGGGCCTGGGCGGGTTGGTGATCAGCGCGCTCATTGCGGCGCTGCTGCTGGCGTCGCACCGGGGCGCCATGCTCGAGCAGCGCTTGCGCGCCATCCTCGATGAAAAGCAGGCCAGCCTGGTCGAACTGGCGCAGCAGAAAAAGCACGTCGAGCTGGCCCATGGCGACTTGTCGTCAGTGCTCATCACGCTCAAGCAGGCGCAGGCCAACCTGATCACCTCGGAAAAGCTGGCCTCGCTGGGCGCGCTGGTGGCCGGCATCGCCCACGAACTCAATACGCCGATCGGCAACAGCCTGCTGACGGCGACCGCGCTGGCCGACATGGTGGCCGACTTCGAAAAGCAGTACACCAATGGCGGCATCCGCCGCTCGGCGCTGGAAGCGCACCTGGCCGACACCCGCTTGGCCTGCTCCATCATGGCCAGCTCGCTGGGCCGCGCGGCCGACCTGATTACATCGTTCAAGCAGGTGTCGGTCGACCAGACCAGCGATCAGCGCCGCCGTTTCGACCTGGCCGAGGTGGTGGGCGACACCGTCGCCACCTACGCCGCCCAACTGCGCCGCGCCAACTGCAGCATCGACGTCGACATCGCGCCGCGCGTCACGCTCGACTCCTATCCGGGCGGACTGGGCCAGGTGCTGTCGAACCTGATCAACAACGCCCTCCTGCACGCCTTCGGCGCCGCCGCCGTCGCGCCCCCGCACATTGCCATCAGCGCCGGCGAGATCGATGGCAGCCATATCGTGCTGCGCTTTCGCGACGACGGCGTGGGCATGAGCGAAAAAACCCTGCACCAGATTTTTGACCCCTTCTTCACCACCAAGCTGGGGCAGGGTGGCTCGGGCCTGGGCATGAACATCGTCTATAACGTCGTCACCGGCATGCTGGGCGGGACCATCAGCATCGAATCATCGCCCGGGCATGGCACCAGCGTGACGATCATGATGCCGATGGTGGCGCCGCGGGTGGCGCCGCTGTTGGTGGCGTCGCCAGCGGCGCTGCGCCAGGCCGCCGCCACGCAGTCGTAGATATTCAGCGCAGCGGGGCCATGGCGTCGACGATGCGCACATCGTGCATCTGGTTCAGATACGCCTCGAGGTAGCCTTTGTGGGACGCCCCGACGACGACCAGCATGCGCAGGCCGCTCTGCTTGCCCAGCACCTCGCGGATGTTCGACGCCATGCGCAGGTTGCGGGTTTCCCAGTAGCCGACATAGTCGCGCCCGAACTGCTGGGGCGACGGCTCCTCGAGGGCGGCGCCGAAGTCGGCCTCGAACGTGAGCTTGCCGACGCCGGGCGCATTGTAGGCGCGGTACATGGCGAGCACGCCTTCGGCGCTGTCCAGCTGCGCCTTGAGGGCCTCGCTGGCGCGCTTGCGCTGGGCCGACGCGGGGTTGTTCCAGGCCTTCATGAGGGCCGCGCCAGCCCCCTTCGGGTCGGCGTCGGGGCTGTCGGCGGTGTGATCGTCCATCGGGTAGACGCGCTCGTGACCGAGTTCGGCGGCCAGGCGGGCGGCGATCAGGATGCTCTCGTCGCGCCGCTGTGCGAGCGCCGTGATCTGCCCGACCAGGGCGCTGTCGAGGCCATCGCCCGCCTGCCGCTCGCTCGTCGGCAGGCGCAGCCACTGCACCACCGCCGACGCCCCTTCGCCGCCGGCCAGGAACAGCGCGGCCAGCTGGCGCCGCTGGGCCGGCGTGGGCGCCGCTGGCCAGGCCGCCAGCAACTGGTCAATGCGGGCGGTGGCGGCAGGCACATCGAGCCCGGTCGTCGCGCGCGCCGCGGCCGTATCGCGGCAGTACGAGGTGATGGTGTCGGCGTAGCGGGCGGGAAAGCGGCGCAGGAAATCGCATTGCATGCCAGAGAGGGCTTCGATGGCGATCGCCTGCGGGCGCCAGCCGGCCAGGCGCTGTTGCAGCAGCACCAGCTGGGCGGGGTCGAACGATTTGGGCAATTGCGACAAGTGGGGCGAGCCCAGCACCAGCACCTCGTTGCGCGCGCCCGTCGCCGGGCCTTTCAGCAAGGCCGGATTGAAGTCGGGCTGGTAGCCCTGGGCGGCGGCCAGGCCCGATACCGCCAGCGCTAACGTCAAGCAGGAAACACGGCGCATCGAGGCTCTCCCATCAGGTCATTATCAGTCAATAATTATAGGGAGAAAATCGTGACTTACAGAGAAAAACTTGATATGCATGCAACAATAAGGCGCCGCTCCCGGGCGCCAGTTCAGTCGAATCCGCGCACCGGCAGGGCGGCGTCGCGCTGGATCCAGTTGCGCGCCGAGTAGCTGGTGGCGCCGTCGGTGGCGTGCAGGGTGAACGCGTGGCGCGAGCGGGGCGAGGTGTTGGGCGCGCTGTAGTGGGGCAGCAGGCCGTGGAAAATCACCAGGTCGCCCGCCTGCGCTTCCAGTGGCACCGCCACGCTGTTGTCGGGCCACGCCATGTCGTCGAGTTTTTCCATGGCGATGCGCTCGCCGTCGCGCACGAAGCGTTCGCGCAAGGGGCTGGTGTGGCCGCCCGTTTCGACCCACAGGCAGCCGTTGTCCACGGTGGCCTCTTCCAGCGCGAACCAGAACGTCGTCACGCTCACCGGGGTGGTGTCGAAAAACGTCGCGTCCTGGTGCCAGCGCACTTCGCCGCCGATGCCAGGCTGCTTGAAGATGTACTGCGACTGCCACACCCTGGCGTCGACCAGGCCGATGTCGCGGGCGATGGCGGCCAGCCGCGCATCGCGCGAGAACTGCTCGAACACGGGGTCGAGGTCGTGCATGGCGTGGCCGATCTTGTTGATCGACAGGGCCTTGGCCTGTTTGAGCGTGCCGTCGGGGGCAAACGCGGCCTCCTCGAAAAAGCAGCGCAACGTGCGGTCCGAACCGAGGAACCAGTCGTCGCTGGCGGCGGCCTGGTTCTGGGTGGTGAAAATGGCGCTGCCTTCGGCCGGGTTGAAGGCGTCGACGATGGCCAGCGCGCGCGCGCGCAGGGCGGCGATGGCGGCGCTGTCCTTGAAGCCGGGCAGGACCAGGTAGCCGTCGGCGTGGTAGCGCGCCTGTTGTTCGGTAGTGAGCATGTTCAATTCCTCGGTGGGGATCATGGTTTCAGACCTGCCAGGCGCCGTCGCGGTAGACCTGCTCGTCGTCGAGGTAGACCGCTTCGGTGACGGCAAACACGTCGACGTGATAGCGCGCGTCCTTGCGTTTGAAGCCGGGCTTGGTGTAGACGCCGTGCTTGGCGCCCAGCGACAGGTGGATGCCGCACATGCGTTCATAGGTGCCGATGTCGTCGACCCGGCGCTCGCGCGTGAACGCGCGGTTCATGCCGAAGCCCAGTTCGCGCAGCCACACTTCGCCCTCGTCGGCGCGGATGCGGGCGAGCACCTCGTCGAATTCGGCGGTGCTGTCCTCGACGCCGACCACGCGGCCCCGCTCGACGACGAGGGTGATCGGCACGGGCGGGCAGTTGACCATGAAGGCGGTGTCGCCGAACACGTGGATGCGCACGCGGCCGTGCACCGCTTCCAGGTCCTGCGCCTCGGTAAACACTTCGCCGATGGGGAACTGGCCGCCGACGTTGTGCATGGCGCTGTAGTCGCCGATGTTGAGCTTGGCCGATTCCAGCGCCGAGCCGAAGGTCAGCACGTCGCCGCCGCTGTCGATGCGCGCCGAGCTGGCCGCGTCGATGCGCGCCTTCAGGGCCGGGCCCACCGTGCGGTAGTAGCCGGCGTCATAGGCCAGGCCGGCAATGTAGTAACTGCCCTGGATGCCGGGCATGCGGTCCAGGTGCAGGTGTTCGATCACTTTCAGGCCCAGCTTGAACAATTCGACGCGCAGGCGAAAGCCGTCGAGTCTGAAATTGGTCGACTGCACCAGCACCACCAGGTCGCCCGGCGCCAGCGCCGCGAACGCGGCGAGCACATCGGCGGCGGCGACGCTGTCGAAATCGATGAAGCGGGCGTCCGGCAACTGGCGCCGGTACGCTTCGGTGAGCGCGCGCGCCAGGTCGGTGCCGGTGTCGGACACCACCAGGGCGGCGTGCGCGGGGCCGTGTTCGAACACGGTACCGAGGATGGCGCCCAGGTGGGCGCTGGCGGTAGCGACATCGGCGGCGGCGACGGCGCCCCAGGCGGACGGCGGCGCGACGGCCGGGTCGGAAGCAGCAATGGAAGACGGGTTCATGCCCCAATTATACGGAGCTTGCGACGGCGCAATGGGGTTTTGCGCGCAGCTCGGGGCTGCGCGCAAAAGAACCGGCACGGCAGGCGGGGCGGGGATGGTCGCCTGCGCCGTCGCAAACGGCGCCGCGCTCAAGCTTGTGGTGACGCAAAATGGCCCCGCACCAGACATGCAGATCCCGCCAGCCGCCCCCCGTCGGCGCGCCAGGCGATACCGGGCAAGCAAACGTCGAGAACGGCCCAATTACGCTATGATTTGAATGGTAAACACAGGCAGGTCAAGGCATTTTTTGGCCGTGTTCAACATGCATATGGCGACCGCTGGACTCCGACATGGACTATCGATGGGAAACACCGGCCAGTGTCTGGCTGGAGAACGAAGCGAGCGGGCAGTTCGCGCTCGCCGCCAGCGCCGGCTTGTCCGTCATCGACTGGCAGGGCGAGGCGCGCGATCGCCTGGCCGATGTCGCCCACCTGCTGGGGGCCTCGTTGCCGCTGGCCTGCCACTGCTCGCCCATCTACCCGGAGGGCTTCGCCTTTTGCCCCGACTGCGGCAAGCCCTTGCAGCGCCTGGCCGGCGCCGTCAATTCGCAGCCTGACTGGTGGGGTCCGTCCTGCGATGCCTTCCTGCCGCGCCACGTGCCGCAAGGTTTGCCCGTCACCTCGCTGGCGCTGGGCGATGCGCTCGAAGAGCGCGCCGCCGCCCCCGCCGTCGGCCGCTTCGACGTGGCCATGGCGGCGCCGCCGAACGCCGTGTGCGTGTTCGCCGCCGCCCATTACGGTTTTCCGGCGCCGCGCCTGCTGGCGCTGGCCACCACCCGCAATGTGCTGCAATACTGGGATCCGCTGGCCCGCTTGTGGCAACTGATGACGCCCGAGGACGGCAGCGCCGACCTGGCGTTCACGGGCGCGGCCTACGCCTGGCTGCCGGTGGCCAATCCCCGTCGCGGCGAGGTGGCGCTGGTGCCCACCAATGGGGGCCTGTGCCGCTTGTGGATCAACCCGGTGGGCGGCACTTGTCGCGCCGATGTCGAATTCGCCGCCCGCCTGGTCAGCGCGCCCGGCGCCGTGCGTCGCCACCATGCCTGCCTGTTCAGCGAGCAGGGCGTGACGCGCCTGTGGAGCGCGCACAACGACGGCAGCCAGGTCGAACTGCACGATTGCATCGGCGCCCCGGACGCCGGCTGGCGCTGCCCGGTCGGCTACGACGGCCGCCTGCTGTGGCTGCACGCCGACGGCCAGCTGATCTGGCAACCGGGCGCCGGCCCCCAGTGGCTGCCGTGGCCGGCCGGCTTTGCGCCCCGGCTGGAACTGGGCGGCCCCACCCAGAGCCGCGACGGCCGCCTGTGGCAGATCGGCCACCGGGGCGACGAATACGCCTTCATCGAACTGGGGCGCGCCATGCCCGACGCCGAAGCCATCAGCGGCGCCCGGCTGGGCTTTGCCAACTTCATTTTCCGCCGCGGCCACGAGGTCACGGGCGAGCCCTGGGACCTGGAAAACGTCGAAGACCTGCAGGACGACGATTCGCTGGTGCTGCCGCTGCTGCGCGGCTTTAACAACAACCGCGGTGCCGCCAGCGGCCTGGTGCTGCGCTTTCACAAATACACGGGGCGCGCCGAAGATGCGCTGGGCGGGCGCACGCTGGGCCGCACCACCGTCGAATGGATCGGCCGGCGCAATGTCATTCTCGACGAAATCGTGCGCCTCGCGCGCCCCCTCGAATGCACGCCCTTCGTCTACGACGACACCTTGTGGCTGCACCACCCGGACTGGCACCATATCCGCGGCTGGCGCCTGGAAGGTCTGACATGACGCGCCTGCGCGCGCGCGCCGCCGGCGCACTGGCGCTGCTGCTGCTGTGCTCCAGTGCGCTGGCGGCGGCCGCGGCCCCGCCGGGCGCCGGCACCGCGCCCGGCGCCCAGGTCTTCCTGGTGCAAAACTCGGGCTGGATGGAGCCGTTCTACAGCGACCCGGCCTCGCCCTACAAGGCGCTGGTGACGGCGCTGGTGGTGGCCGCCACGACGCCGGGCGCGCCATTCGTGCTGGCCTCGTTCAACCAGAGCCTGCCGCAGGCTCCCTCGCCGAAGGCGCTGCTGTCCGCGCGCGCGGGGGCCGCCACCGGCGCCAGCGTGGCGCAGGCGCTGGCGTCCTTGCAGCCGGCCGTCAAGCCGAGCGGGACGGCGCTGGCCGACACCGACCTGGGCGAAGCGCTGGGCGCGGCCATCGACAGCGCGCTGGGCGGCAAGCCCGGCCTGGTCTGGCTGTTTACCAACAATCGCAACAGTCCCAACAACGACCAGGCGACGGCGCGCCGCAACCGCGAATTCTACGAGCGCATTCACCAGGGCGGCGCCATCACCCGCGCGCTCGCCTTTCCCCTCAAAATGCCCGTCAAGAGCGCCCGCTACAGCGCCAACGGCCTGATGGTGTACGTGTTCGCCGTCGGCGCCCAGGGCGCCAGCGAGCTCGATGCGCTGCTTGCCAGCGGCCGCATCGCCACCGTCATCACCGAGCGGCCGGCGCGCCTGAAGCCGCTCGACCGCGATACCGTGCGGCTGGTGCCGCGCCGCGTCGAGCGCAGCGAGGGGGTGGGGTTTTCCCTCACGCCGGCCGGGGTGCTGCGCGCCGACATCGACGACGCCCTGGCGCCGACGGCGAAAATCGCCTGGAACCTGGAAAACACCATGTACCCGTACACCATCGTCAGCGCGCACCTGGTGGCCAGTTCGCTGCTGGCCGACCAGGAGCGGCCCATCGTGCTGGCGCGCGACCGCATCACGGCGCTGGCCCCGGGCAGTTCCGTGCCGCTGGGCTCGGTGATGCAATTGCCCGGCAACGACTTGCCCTCGGCATGGTCGCTGCAGGCGGTCAAGGCGGCCGGCTCGGCCTTCGTGCTGCCCGGCCAGATCGAGCTGCGCCTGACCGACCAGAAGCTGGCGCTGTCGCAGGTGTTCCGCGACCGCATGGCGGCGCTGTTCCCGGGCGACCCGCTGCCCGATATTTTTACCCCGCCCGAGCGCATCAAGGCCTCGACCGCGCTGCTGCCGCTGGAAGTGCGGGTCCACTACGGCATGGCGCCCCTGATCGCCCTGATCGCCGCCGCGCTGGTGGCGGCGGGAGCGCTGGTGGCGACGGCGCTGGCGGTGGGCCGCCCGCGCAAGGCCGTCGTCACCGTCGATGGCGAGGCGCGCACGATGCGCACCCGGGCCGGGCTGACGCAGCCGATTTTCGACAAGGCCGGGCGCAAGGTGGGGCAACTGCACACCACCGTGTTCGGCAGCCGCCTGATCGAACTGATCGAGGGCGCGCAAGTGACGTTGGGCCGCTAGCGCCCGCAAGCGGGGGCGGCAGTTTTCAGCAGGTTCGAGGCATTTATCAGAAGAGAGCGCAGTATGCAAAACCAGCAAGAGCAAAAAAATGAAGCAAATGCGCCGACCGCCGATCCCGGTTTTAAACTGCCCGGCGAGGAGCGCGCGCCGGCGGGAGCCGTCGCCGCGCCCGCCGCCGCCCGGCCCGCCGCCAGCCTCGAAGTGGCGGGCGCCCCCGCCAGCGTGGCCGCCGACACGTCCAGCCGCGACCTGGCCATCGGCGCCACCGCGTTCCTGATCCTGCTGCTGATTTTCTTCTTTGTCCGTAACGCCTACGTGCACCACCTGGTGGTGCGGCGGGTGGCGCCGTCGAGCGCCGGCAGCGCCGGCTGGATGATGTTCGTCGGCTTGTGCTTTCTCAGCGCCGCCGCCGTGCTGGCGCTGGTCAACGCCAGCAAATTTCTCACCTTCGGCATCACCGGCCCGCTCGTGGCCGTCGGCCTGGTCGCCCTGGTCGCCACCCTGTTTGTCGGCCGCCGCTGAACCACCCCACTGAAAGAATGACATGGCAGAATTCCCGCAAGGCGCCAGCGCCGACCACGCAGCCGCTTTGAAAGCCGAGCTGAAGGTCGATCTGCGGCCGACCCTGTTCATCGGCGCCGGCGGCACCGGCATGGAAGTGATGATGCGCATCCGCCGCCGCATCCTGTCGGCGGTCTGGAACCGCCAGCATCCGACCCGCGTCGAATCGATCGCCGACTTCCCCGTCGCCCGCTTTCTCCATTTCGACCTCGACAACCACGCCATCATCGACGAGGGCAAGTCGCTGCGCACCGACCCCTGGTACGAGCTGGTCAAGCTGACCGACGAGGAACGCCTGGTCGAGCCGCTCGACCTGCCGCAGTACCACGAGTCCGACGACAGCCTGGCGCGCTTTCCCCTGATCGAATCGTGGATGCCGCTGCGGCCGAAAAAACTGCGTTCGCTGGGCATCGACCCGTCGAAGGGCGCCGGCCAGATCCGCGCGCTGGCGCGCCTGTACCTGTTCGACAAATACCCGAAGCTGCGCGGGCGCATCAAGGGCGCCCTCAATTTCCTCAGCAGTAATGCCGGCAACGAGCGCAAGGAAAATTACCAGCGACTGGGCCTGCAGGTCGACACGTCGAAGTTCCGCATCGTCGTCATCGCCTCGTGCGCCGGCGGCACCGGCGCCGGCAGCGCCATCGACCTGGGCTGGATCTCGAAAGCGATCGCCCGCCAGGAAGTGGCCGACAACCAGGTCGACCTGGTGCTGTTCATGCCGTCCGGTTTCGCCAAGGCCAACAAGGAGCGCACCGAGGCGAACGCCTATGCCACCCTGATGGAACTGGAAACGACGATGCGCGACATGAACGCGCGGGTGCAGTGGATGGACCCGGACAGTGTCATTGGCAAGGGCGCGCCGTTCGACGACGTGTATTTTGTCGATACGGCCAACCTGGCCAAAAAGGCCACCCAGGACATCAAGGATGTCTACCAGATGGTGGCCGACACCCTGTTCGAGGACTTCGCCTCGGCCGACTTCGCCAACCGCAAGCGCTCGATCGCCGTCAACCAGCAGCAGCACAAGCTGGGGCCGTACAACCCGCGCGTGCCCGAGCAGCGCTTCGGCGACATGCGCCTGTCGTATTCGAAGGTCTATTCGGCGTTCGGCCAGTCGGTGCTCGACACCCAGCAAAGCCTGCGCGACGATATCCGCGCCTACGAACTGGCGGCGCTGATGGTCAAGGCCTTCTTCGGCCTGGCCGGCGCCGACGGCGTGGCCGCGCGGCGCGCCGGCGACCAGGAGCGCGACAGCTTCATGCGCGATTTTCTCTCGCTCGCCGAGCACCCGTTCGACACCTTCCCCGATTTCAAGAAGGGCACGGTGGACCTGACCGCGTTTCCCGAATACGCGCTGACCGACCAGCTGTTGATGGACAAGGACGGCCGCTCGCTGCTCGAGCGGATCGAGAGCAAGGTGCAGCTGGAAATCGACCGCATCATGGGCGCTTACGATCTCAAGCTGTGGCGCGAGAAGGTGGCCGAACTGCTGCCGCAGCTCGAACGCGACGCCATCCGCGAAGCCGGCGCCACCGCCGAAACGAGCGAAGACCGCATCAAGCGCCACACGGGCGAACAGCTGGGCCGCCTGCGCGGCCAGGCGCGCACCCAGCTCTATGCACTGCTGGACGATCGCAAGCAGGGTGGCCTGGAATTCGTGCTGTCCCTGCTCGAGCAGGTCAAGGCGCGCCTGCAGCAGCGCGACCTGGGCGTGGTCGAACGCAACGGCAAGCGCTACCGCGATATCCGCGACGCCCTGCGCACGCGCCAGGTCGAGGAGTCGCTCAACAATCTGTCGCAGGCCGCGTCGCGGCTGTTCGGCAAGGACGCCCAGGCGCGCGAAGTGATGACGCATATAAAACGCGACATCGCCGATTACCTGCGCTTTCACTTGCTGGCGGTGGCGGCCGGCCAGGCGGTCGAAGTGATGCGGGCGATGTCGGCCTGGCTGGGCGACCCGCAGTCGCTCGACGACCATGGACAAGCCCTGTGGAGCGGCATCGCCGGCGAGTTCCAGGAAGGCCGCCGCAGCGTGCAGGCGATGCTGGGCGCGGTCGACCAGCGCATCCGCCAGTTGCGCGCCGACGCCCGCGAGGAGCACGCCACCTACATCAAGCTGGCCACCGACAGCGAGCCGGCGCCGGTGCGCCTGACGGGCGACGTGAGTGCCTGGAGCGAGGAAGTGCTGCTCGAATTTGGCGGCTCGGCGCGCCTGTTCCCGCAACTCGGTCAAGAGCGCCTGCGCGCCAGCCTGCTGCTTAAACTGTTCCGGCGCGCCCAGACCCAGTTGACGGTCGAGCAGGTCGCCGGCGCGGCGCCGCCGGACCCGCTGCTCGAGCATCTGGCGGCCATGGCGCCGCCCGAGCGCGCGCGCGTGTTCAACGAATGGATCAAGAGCGCCATGCCGTGGATTAACGCGCGCTTTTCCGCCGAATTTACTCCCCGCGCCGACCAGTTCAAGTGCTTCATCGGGGTGGGCGACGTCGCCGCCTGGCGCCGCCTCGAGGCCGACATCCGCGCCGCCGTGCCCAGCGGGTCCTTCCACGGCGACCAGCTCAATATCGTCAACACGGGCGTCCAGGGACGCGCGGTGTGCTACATCGAGCTGTCCGGTTATCCGATGACGGTGCTGCGCGGCCTGCCCACCTGGCGCACCTCGTACCAGATCGAAAATCCGAAAATCCCCACCCACCTGCACTTCGATTCGACGCGCTTTCGTCACCCCATCTCGCCGTCGATGGATGAACTCAACCGGCTCGCCGACGACTACGAGTGGTACTTGCAGGCGGTGGCGCTGGGGGTGATCAAGCGCAAGGCCGACCTGGGCGACCTGGAAGCGGCCTTCCAGCCCCGTGGCCAGTACCTGTTCGAGGTCGAGCCGGGCGCGGGCGAATGGCTGCAGATCGGTAACGAGTTCGCGATCCGCTCGAACGGCCTGCCGCCGTACTACCGCGAGCAGCTCATCGGCGCGGTGCGCACCCGGCTGGCGGCGATGGGACCGCACCAGCTGGCGCTGCTGGCGGCCCTGATGCGCCACTACCAGCAGCGCGTCTATGAGCCGAAGCTGGAGGTGGACGAGACGGGCGCCCAACTACCCTCGCCGTCGCTTCCAAACATCACGGCGCGCCGGCTGGTGGAGCAGTGGACCCGGCGCGCACAGGCGCAGGATGCCGACCCGGCCGGGGAGGGGGCGCGCCAGCGCTTTGACGCCGCCGTGGCCGGCCTGGCCCAGTGGACCGATGCCGTGCCCGACTCGGCCAGCGACGCCTACCACTGGGAGGTGGAGCGGGCGGTCGACAAGCGGGTACTGCGGCCGGCCCTGCTGGCGAGCGAAGCGGCGGCGGCGCGGGCACTGGCCAGTCCGGGCCCCGCCGCCAGCGCCGCAGCCGTGCGCTTCAAGCTGTTCGTCCACGGCGCCCAGCAAGGGCCGTATTCGGTCGAGCAGGTTGCTGAACAAATTCGCCGCGGCGAGGTCCAAGCTGACACCCAGGTGTGGAACATGCTGCAATCGCCGAAGCTGGGCAAGTGGCAGGCCGCGCACGCGGTGGCGCAACTGGCGGCCCTGTTCGACGACGTCATCGCCGACCCGGCCGGCGGCGCCGACGATATTCCCGATCCCCGATGATGCCATCGATGGTGTTTCCCCGTGAGGCCAGCAGACGTGCGTGACGAAGTGATTTACCGGTGTGTGAACCTGTCCTGCGGGCGCGCGCTGCCGCGGCGCGTCAATTACTGTCCGTACTGCGGCATCGACCAGGTCACGGCCGCGCCGCGTCCTGTCGAAGGGGGGGCGCGCGCGGCCGATGGCGCTGCCGCGCCGCTCACGGGCACGGCGCCCACCCCGTTTGACGAGAACGCCCGCGCCGCCGCCGCCGCCAGCCGGGCCGCCGCGGTGGCGCGCGACCAGGCGAGCGCGCTTGCCCCTGCCGCCCCTGCCGCGGTGGCGCAGGCTGCTGTGGCGCCGCCGCCGCGCGCGCCTGGCGTGTCCGCCGCCCCGCCCACCGCCGCCGCGCCGCCGCGGCGCCAGCCGGTGCGCCTGCGCTGGTGGCTGCTGGCGCTGGGCGCCTTGTGGCTGATCTGGATCAGCGCGCGACCCACTGCCGCCCGGCTCGACGCCCGCGTCGACAAGGCGATCGGCCTGGCCGTCGCCTGCAAGGCCAACGACGCCCAGGCCGAACTGATCGCCCTGAAAAAAACCACGGCCACGCCGGCCCAACTGGCGCGCCTGCAAACGGCGCTCGATGAGGCCGACCTTGCATGCCGCCGGCCCGCGCGCGCCAGGACGCCCGCCAAAGGCGCCGCCCGCGCAGGTGGCCAGCAGGCGCAATCACAATCTGTGCGCAATTTGCTCGTCGAGGCGCGGGGCGCGCTGGCGCGGGGCGATTACCGCGCCGCCGCCGATACCATGGAAGTGTGCGTGACGATGGTCGATGCCAATACCCGCGAATGCGGCGAACTCAAAGCGCGCGCCGAACGCCTCGACGGCGAGCGCCGGCGCTGCCTGGCGCGGGGCGCCGACTGGGGCGGCGAGCGTTGCCAGTAACAGGGCCACGGGTGGCTTGACAGTGCTGCAATAATTACACTACTGTTAATATTATTCAGCCGCAATTTTTGGCTCCTTCATTCACGCCTGCCCAACATGCAAAAAAACCTGTCGACTCTCCTGTTGTGCCTGGCATCCTGCCTGGGCGCCGGCGCCACCGCCGGCGAGCCCGTCGAAGTGACGATGGCGGACCGCCCCCTGCCTGCCGTGAACGCCTGGGCCGCGCTGGGCGACCGCCAGGCGCAAGGCGAATTGTGCCGGCGTTACAAGACGGGCCAGGGCGCCCCGCGCAGCGCTGCCGACGCGCTGCTGCACTGCGGCCGCGGCGCGGCGATGGGTTTGCGCAGCGCCCAGGTCTGGCTGGGCGACCTGTACCTTGCCGGCGAGGGCGTGGCGCGCGATGAGGCGCTGGCGTACCAGTGGTACATGACGGCTGCCGAGGCAGGGCAGGCGCAGGCGAAGTTTTCGCTGTACCGGATCTACGAGATGGGGCTGGGCCGGCCCGCCGATCGGCCCACTGCCGCGCGCTATCTGCGCGAAGCGGCCGAGGGCGGCGACCTGCAGGCGATCGAGGCCCTGAAAAAAATCGAAGCAGGCTGGCGCCCGCCGGTGGACCCGGCGCCGGCCCAGGCGGAGGTGCACTACCTGAAGGAGCAGGATGTGCTGCACTTTACGGGCGCGCCCGGCATGTTTACCAGCGCGTTTTACCGCCTCGCCGCAGCGCCGCGGGGCCAGGTGGCGCTGACGGTGCGCGAGCTCAAAAACGATCCCCAGTGGGCTGCCATGGCCTCGGTCTGCGTGGTCGCCGAGGCGCCGAGCGACTTCGCCTGTTTCAAGCTGTTCCGCACGGCGCCCGACAGCGCTGTGCTGGGCGCCAGTGTCAACACGCTGTCGGCAGACCAGAAAGCCGAACACGACCGCGCCGATTTACCGGGCCAATTCACGGTCGATCAAACGGTCCTCGTCGGCATCGATGCCGAGGCCGGCAGCACGCTGCTGCGCGTGAGCATCGACGGGCGCCTGATCAGCGTACACCAGATCGATTTTCGCCCCGAACTGATACGCCTGGGCTGTTCGACCGCCGTGTGCGAATTCAAGTTCGAGTAGCCGGCCGCGCGCCTACAGCGGCGCCATCGTCACCGCAATCCCCGACAGCACCGCATTGCCCGACAGGGGATCGCGCAGGTTTTCGTCGAGCAGGGCGTTCAGGTTGGCGCCGGGCCGCTGCGCCGCCACCGCCATCTGCGTGCCGGGCAGGTCGTGGCCCCAGCCGTGCGGCAGGCTGACCACGCCCGCCATCATCTCGTCGCTGATTTCGACCTGCGCGTCGATGGCCTTGGCGCCATTGCGGATGCGGGCGAGGGCGCCGTCGACCAGGCCGAGGCGGGCGGCGTCGGCCGGGTGCACCAGCGCCGTGCAGCGAAAACTGCCCTTGGCCAGCGCCGGCAGATTGTGCATCCAGCTGTTGTTCGAGCGCAGCTGGCGGCGGCCGATGATCACCAGGTCGGGCGCCGGCGCGGCCAGCTCGCGCTCGACCCGCGCCAGATCGTCCAGCAGCATCGCCGGCGCCAGCTCGATCTTGCCCGAGGGCGTGCGCAGCGCTTCCGGCATGCGCGCCGTCATGGCGCCCAGGTCGATGCCGGACGGCGCCGCCTCGAGCGCCGCCAGGTTCAGGCCACCCGGCTGGCGGCCGAACTGGTCGCCGAAGGGACCACCGCGTAAGCCCAGGTCGAGCAGGCGGCGGGGGCCGCGCCGTCCCGCCAGCGCCGCCAGTACGGCGGGCGCGCCGTCGCCCAGTGCCCGTTCGAGGTCCTCGCGCAGGGCGGCGTCGTCGAGGGCGTCCAGGTCGGCGTGGGCGCCCAGGCCGGCCGCGATCGCGCCGATGCGCAGCATGCTTTCCCACTCCTCCGGCTGGCCGTCGGTGCGCGCCAGCGCGGCGCCGCTGTAGCGGGCGTGGTTGCGGTGCGAGAACTGGGTAAACGTGACATCGTAATGATCGTCTTCCAGCGGCGCCGGGCCGGGCAGGATGACGTCGGCATGGCGCGAGGTTTCGTTGAGGTAGATGTCCAGGCTGACCATGAAGTCGAGCTGGTCGAGGGCGGCGGCCAGGCGCGCGCCATTCGGGCTCGATAGCACCGGGTTGGCGGCGATGGCGATCAGCGCCTTGACCTGGCCGGGACCGGGTGTGTCGATTTCCTCGGCCAGGCAGGTCAGCGGCAGTTCGCCGCTCACTTCGGCCACCCCCGAAACGCGCGAAGCGTAGCGGCCGGTGACGACGCCGCGACCGACGCCGGGCTTGCCGCGCGTGTTGGCGCCGAACGCGGCCGGGCGGGGGAACATGGCGCCGCCGACCGTGTCGAGGTGGCCGGTGAGGACGTTGATGACGTCGATCAGCCAGGAGGCGAGGGTGCCGAATTGCTGGGTGCAGGTGCCGATGCGGCCGTACACCGCCGCGCGCGGGGTGGCCGCCAGCGTGCGCGCCAGCTCGCGCATGACGGCGGCGTCGATGCCGCACCTGGCCGCCACCCGTTCCGGCGCGTAGTGCGCCAAGGCCGGCTGCAGCTGCTCGACGCCGTTGACGTGCGCGGCCAGCGCGCCCAGCGCGACCAGGCCTTCATCGAACAGGGTGTGGGCAATCCCCAGCAGGAAGAACACGTCGGCGCCGGGCCGGATGAAATGGTGCGCGTCGGCCGCCGCCGCCGTCTCGGTGCGGCGCGGGTCGATGACGACGATGCGACCGCCCCGTTCGCGCAGCGCGCGCGCCTTGCCGCGGTAGTCCGGCAGCGTCCACAGGCTGCCGTTCGAGACCATCGGATTGGCGCCGATAATCAGCAAAAAGTCGCTGCGCTCGATGTCGGGCACGGGAATGCCCAGCCAGCTGCCGAACATCAGGCCGCACGAAAGCATCTTGGGAATCTGGTCGACGCTGGAGGCCGAGAACATGTTGCGGGTGCCCAGCATGCGCGCCAGGCGGGGAAAGTACAGCATCAGCCCCATTTTATGGGCCACCGGATTGCCCAGCACCGTGGCCACCGCGTTGGCGCCGCCGGCGGCGATGATGGGCGGCAGGCGCCGGGCGATTTCGGCGTAGGCTTCGTCCCAGCTCGCTTCGACGAACACGCCGTCGCGCTTGATCAGGGGCGTGCGCAGGCGGTCGGGATCGTCCTGTAACTCTTTCAGGCCCACCGCTTTCGGACACAGGTAGCCTTTCGAAAACACATCGTCATCGTCGCCGCGCACCTTGATGACGCGTTGCAGACGCGTTGCCGGGTCCGTTTGAAGATCGATCTTGAGGCCGCAGCAGGCCTCGCAAAATGGACAGATGCGGTGGACACTGGTGATCTCGGTCATGGCTGCTCCGGCAAGGGTGGGAGAACTGAGTAATCGAACGGTCGTGCTATTGTCAGGATTCCTTGCCGGACTGTCAACCGCTACCTGGTGGCCGGGTGTATGCTGAGCAGCAACAAAAGCGCAATGTCTTTAACGGAGAAAATCATGAAATTGACACAACTGGCGGTAACGATGGGGGTGATGGTCGCTTTGGCTGGCGCTGGCGGCTGCAGCAAAAAAGAAGACGGCATGGGGCCGGCGCAACAGGCCGGCCAGGCGGTCGACAATGCGGGCGACAAGGTGGCGCGCGAGCTGCAGGAAAAACTCGACAAGGCCAACGCCGCCGCCAGGCAGGTGAGCGATTCGGCGCAGCAGACGCGCGAGCGGATTGCCGATGCCACCGCCGACGCCGCCGCCGATGCCAGCAAGGGGCTCGATGCGGCGACCAACAAGGTGGGCAAGAAGGTCGAGCAGGCGGGCGAGAGCATCCAGCAGTCGACCAAGAAGTAAGCGGCGCGCGCTGGCCTTGGCCTTGGCTTAGGCGAGGCTGCTCGCCGCGGCGTCGCGGACGACGGCGCCGTCATCCCAGCTGCCCAGCACCACCGACATGTCGACGGCGCCGGAGCGCCAGGCCTGTTCCAGGTCCTGCTCGACCTGCTCGATGGTGCTGCCGCTGTCCGGGGTGAAGCCGCGCACGCCGTAGGCGCGGTTGCGGCCGTGGCCCTTGGCCATGTACAGCGCCATGTCGACCAGGTTGACGGCGCGCTCCCACGGCAAGGGCGGCTCGCCTGGTGACAGGGGGCACGGCGCGAAGCCGATCGAGACGTTGACGGAGATGCGGCTGCCGTTGTAGTCGATGGTGCTGGCGGAGATCCCCGCCAGCAGGCGGCGCGCGATGTCGTCGATGCCATCGCGCGGCACCGCCGGCAAGTAGGCCAGAAACTCTTCACCGCCCCAGCGCACGATCATGTCGGTCTCGCGCAGGATCACCCGCAGACTCTCCGAAATCATCGTCAGCACGGCGTCGCCGGCGGCGTGGCCATAGGTATCGTTGACGTTCTTGAAGTGGTCGACGTCGAGCAGGAACAGGGCGGCCACGGTATCTTCATCGGGCACAAAGGCGCGCTGCTCGGGCTGCTCGCGGGCGCGCATGAATTCCTGGAAGTGGCGGCGGTTGTACAGCGAGGTGAGGGGGTCGCGCGAACTTTGCTGTTTCAGTTCGAGGTTTTTCACCTGTAGCTGGGCGTTGGCGTTGCGTACCTTGCGGTACAGGATGCCGACGATGACGGCCACCAGCGCGCACACCACCGCCAGCAGCCACCAGATGCGCTGCTGCAGGCGCCGGTTGTCCAGTTCGGCGCCCTTGACCTGGTTTTCGCGGCGCAGCAGTTCGATCTGGCGTTCCTTCTTGTCCGCCTCATATTTGCCCTGCAGTTCCTGCACGGCCTTCTGGCGGCCCGCTTCGAACAGCTGGTTCGACAGCAGGCGCTCGCGGTGGTAGGCGGCGACGGCGCCGCCCATGTCGCCGGCGCGCTCGAGCGCTTCGCCATATTCGGCCAGCACGACCTGCAGCTCGGGCTTGTCGTTGATCTGTTCGTAGACCGCCAGGCCCGCTTCGAAACTGCGCTTGCCCTCGACCAGCCTGCCCATGCCCAGGTAGGCCTGGCCGATGTTGACGCGGGCGGTCGCCTCGATGGCGGTGTCATTGACGGCGCGGGCGGCCGTCATGGCCTGGTTCGCGTAGAGCAGCGTGTTGCGGTAGTCGCGCTGGTGCAGATAGCTGTCCGAGATATTGACCAGCGTGCGCGGCAGGTGCGTGGTGGCGTCGAGGCGGCGCTGGATCTCCAGCACCGCCAGCAGGGCCGCCAGCGCGCGCCTGGGTTGATTGGTGTCGATCGCCAGGCCGTACTCGGTGTTTTTCAGGTTGACGATGCGCACGGGCGAATCGGTCAGGGCGGCGTTGCGGTAAGCTTCATCGAGCGCCTGAAAACCCTTGTCGTATTCCTTCAACTGGCCGTAGAGCAGTGCCAGTGCATTGAGCGCCATGACGTTTTGCAGGGGCTTGTCGTACGCGCGGGCCAGCGCCACCGCCGCCTGCGTCCGCGCCAGCGCCTCGGGGAAATTGCCTTCCTCAGCGTAGGCCTGGCCCGCGGTGATGGCGGCCGTAATGCGCAAGGCCATGTCACCGGTCTTGTCGGCCAGGGCCGCACCCTCCCAGGCCAGCTTGTGCGAGCGCGCCAGTTCATGCATCGAAAAGCGCACGTAGCCTTCCGCCAGCAGGCCCTTGGCAAGGGCGACGTCGTTGCCGCTGGCGCGTCCCAGCCGGGTCAGTTCCTGCGCCAGCGCCAGCGCCTCGGGCAGCAAGCCGCGGGTGCGGTAGGTGTACCACAGCTGGTTGAGAAACTCGGCCCGGGTGGCCACGTTGGCCGCGCGCGCCTGCGGCTCGATCTTGCGCAGCAGCGCCAGCGCGGCCACCGGCTGGTAGCGGTTAAGCTCGCGAATGTGGTCGAGTTGGTGGTCCAGTTGCGCGTCCTGCGCGGGCGTGCTGGTCGCGGTCGGCGTTGCCCCTTGCGCCTGCGCCGCGGGGGCGCACAGCGACAGCGACAGCAGCAGCGCCGCCAGGCGGCGATGCGGAGAGCGAGGCCAAGCAACCGACATGAATGATCCTGGTGTTTGAAGACCGATGGCCCGTCCATGGGCGCTGCCTGATTATAGGCGTGTTGCAGTCAGGAAAACTTAATTTTGACTGGGCGCGCGGGCAATTGTCACGTTTCGCCCGTCAATACAACACCAGTCCGATACCGCTTTTGGCACTCTGTTGGTCCGGCGCCACGCTGGCAGACCAGTGCCGGGGCCATAAAAACAATATAGTGAAATAGGGTCTACACCGCGAGTTGTTGAAGGAGATACAAACGCTGGTACAAACCGTTATCAATTTGCATCAATTGCTCGTGGCTACCCGCTTCGGCGATGCGGCCATGGTTGAGTACGATGATGCGGTCGGCATGGCGGATGGTCGACAGGCGGTGCGCGATGGCGACGATGGTGACGCGCCCGCGCAGTTCGTCGAGGGCGCGCTGGACGATCTGTTCGGTCTGGCTATCGATGTTCGACGTCGCCTCGTCGAGCAGCAGAATGCGGGGCTGGCCGGCCAGCGCGCGGGCGATGGCGATCAGCTGCTTCTGGCCGGTCGACAGGCGCGATCCCGCTTCGCCCAGCGCGGTGTCGTAACCGTGTTCGAGCGCGCCGATGAAGGCGTGGGCGTGGGCCGCGCGCGCGGCCGCCTCGATGCGATCGATCGACAAGCCACGTCCCATGTCGATGTTCTCGCGCGCCGATGCCGCCAGCAGGAACGGGTCCTGTGGCACCAGTCCCACTTCGGCGCGGAAGGTGGCGTTGTCGATGCCGGCCAGGTGCTGGCCCAGCATGGCGATGCTGCCTTCTCCGGGCGCGGCGGCGTAGTAGCGCAGCAGCAGCGACAGCAGGGTCGATTTGCCGCTGCCGGTGTGGCCGACGATGCCGACGAAGTCGCCCTGGGCGATATCGAGGTTCAGCTCGTGCAGCACGTGCTGACCGGGGGCGTAGCCGAAGCTGAGGGCGCGCACCGAGATGGCCGGCACGCTCGCTGGCACCGCCGGCAGGTGCGTGCCGGCGGCCTTGCCGTCATCGTGCTCGGTGGCGGCCGGCTCGTCGAGCAGGGCGGCGACGCGGGCGCTGGCCACCACCGCCTGTTGCAGGCCGCTGAACTGCATGGTGATCTGGATCAGCGGCTCGACCACGCGGGCGATGTAGCTGATGAAGGCGTACAGCACGCCCACTTCGACGGCGTTCATGGTGCGCTGGCCGAAGCTGAAAATCACCACCGCCAGCAGGATCACGTTGAGCAGGTCGAGCGCGGGGCGCAGCAGGAAGGCGTTGGCGCGCAGTTCGGCCATCCTGGCCGTGTAGTGGGCGCCGTTGGTGGCCAGAAAGCGCTCGCCGAAACGGCCGGTGGCGTTGTGCGCCTGCAGCACCGCCATGCCGCCGATCGACTCGGCCATCTGGCCGTTGATGTCGCTGCGCAGCGCGCGCGCGGTGTTCACGGCCGGCGCCGACATGCGCTGGTACAGCCAGATGATCAGCACCACCGCCGGCACCAGCGCCAGCACGATGAGCATCAGGCGCCAGTCGAGCCAGGCCATCGCCGCCATGGTGCCGACCAACACGATGGTGCTGTCGAGGATGACGAACAGGACCTGGATGTACAGGGTCTTGACCGCTTCGGTGTCGTTGGTGACGCGGCTGACCAACTGGCCCGTAATGGCCTTGTCGAAGAACGCCATCGGCAGGCGCAGCACGTGGCCGTACACCCACTCGCGCAGGCGCTGGACGGCGCGCATGGCCAGCCCCGACAGGCGCATCAGCTGCAGGTAGCGCAGCCAGGAGGCGATCCAGCCCGTTAGCAGCACCCCCGCAAGCAGGGCCGCCATGGCCGGCAGGTCGAGCCGGTGCGGCAGCAGGTAACGGTCGATCAGGGCCTTGCCGAAAATCGGCCCGGCCACTTCGAAGGCGGCGGCGACGACCAGCCACAGCACGGCCCAGCCCAGGTGGGCGCGGTCGACGTGGGCGGCGCGGCGCAGCAGGGCGATGGCGCGGACGGCCTGGGCGCGCATGTCCTGGGCGGCGCCGGCGGGATGGTGCTTGGTCGATTCAGGCTGCATCGAGACTGGCCTCCAGTTGCTGGTATTTCCACTGGCTGGCGTACCAGCCATCGGCCGCCAGCAGGGTGGCGTGACTGCCTTGTTCGGTGATGCGGCCCTCGCGCAGCACCACGATCAGGTCGGCGCCAGCGACCGCCGACAAGCGGTGGCTGGCAATGATGGCGCTGCGCCCGGGGCGCGCGCGCCGCAGCGTTTCGAGGTGCTCGAGGATGCGCGTTTCGGTGCCCGTGTCGACCGCCGACAGGGCGTCGTCGAGCAGCAGCAGGTCGCTGGCGGCGAGCAGGGCGCGGGCGATCGCCACGCGCTGGCGCTGGCCGCCCGACAGGGTGATGCCTTTTTCGCCCACGCTGGTGGCATAGCCCTGGGGGAAGCGGCGGATGTCCTCGTCGATGGCGGCCATGGCGGCCGCGTGCTCGACCTCGGCGCGGGTCGCGTCCGGTTTGCCCAAGGCGATGTTGTCGGCGATGGTGGCGGAAAACAGGAACGACTCCTGCGGCACCCAGCTGATCGCCGCGCGCAGGGTGGCCAGCGTGTAGTGGGCAAGTTGGTGGCCGCTCCAGGCGACCGTGCCCGCCTGCGGGGTGGCCTGGCGCAGCAGCACGCGCAGCAGGGTCGACTTGCCGGCGCCGGTGGGGCCGACCAGGCCCAGGGTGTGGCCGGCCGGCAGCGTCAGCGACACCTGGTCGAGCGCCGCCGTGGCCTGGCCGGGGTAGCGGAAGCTGACCCCCTCGAGGACCAGCGCGCCGGCGCGCAGTGCTGTCACGCTGCCATGGTCGTCCACCGACAGCGGCGCTTCCAGCAGCGGCTGCAGGCGGGCCCAGGCCGCGCGGCCCCGTTCGATCAGCGCCAGCACCCAGCCGGCGGCGAACATCGGCCAGATCAGCTGGCCCAGGTACATGGTAAAACTGGTCAGTTCGCCGATGGTCAGCTGGGCGTGCCAGATCAGGTAGGCGCCCAGCGCCAGCGTCAGGAAGCCCGCCGCACTCAGGGTCAGGCCCACCGCCGGCTCGTAAGCCGCTTCCCATTGCTGCGCCTGCAGGCTGGCGTCGGCCGCCTGCGCCGCCAGTTCGCCGAAGCGCGTGCCGCTGCGCTGCTCCAGGCCGAGCGCGCGCAGGGTGCGCACGCCCGCCAGCGATTCCTGCACATGGTCGTTGAGGGCGGCGAAGCGCTCGAGCGAGTCGGTCGAGGCGGCGTGGATGTGGCTGGAGATGCGCCAGAACGCCCACGCCATCAGGGGGAACGGCAGCAGGGCCACCAGCGCCAGGCGCCAGTCGACGCCCAGCGTCATGATCGCCAGCACCATGATCAGGGTCAGGCTGCCGTCGAAACCGGCCAGCATGGCTTCGCCGGCGGCCATCTCGATGGCGTCGATGTCGTTGGTGGCCAGCGCCATCAGGTCGCCGGTGCGCTGCTGCTGGTAGAACGACGGCCCCTGGGCCGACAGGCGCGCATAAAAACGGCTGCGCAGTTCGACCCCCAGCTGGTAGGCGGCGGCAAACAGGCGCAGGCGCCAGCCCACCCGCAGTGCGTAAATCAGCACGCCCAGCGCCAGCAACTGCGCCAGGTCGACCAGCAAATCGTGCGGCGCCAGGCGGTGGCTGGCCAGGCCGTCGATCATGGCGCCGATCTTGCGTGGCACCCAGACGGTGCAGGTGGCCACACCGGCCAGCATGGCCGCCGACGCGGCATACGAACCCCGATGGCGGCTGACGAAGCCGCCGATCAGGCGGGATAAACTCATGGGACTTCCTTGCTGGACTAAAGGCTGGCGCGCGCGAAAAAAGCGGGCCGAAGCCCGCTAATTTACACGTTTTATCGGAAACGGCGGCGCTGCCGGCGCCGGCGCCTTATTTTTTACGCTGTCGCCCGGCCGGCTTGGCGACGCTGACGGGCGGCGTGGCCGCAGGCGCGAGCGATTCGACTTCGATGGGCGTGGCGGTCGAGGCCACCGTGAACGGCGCGGCGGCCGCTTCGGCATTCACCGGCGGCGTGGCCTCTTCGATAGCCGGCGCCTGCTCGGCGGCGAGCGTTTCGACGACGTCATTGGTCTGCTCGATGATGTCGTCGGCCGCTGGTGCTGGCGCGGGTGCTGCCGCCGGCGCCGCCACTTGCGCGGCCTCGTCGGCGAACGCTTCGACGACGTCGTTGGTCTGTTCGATGATGTGGTCCACCTCGATCGCCAGCTGGACCGGGGTCGTCGCCGCGACCGGCGGCAGGCTGGCCAGTTTCTGCAAGGCCGCGCTGGCTGCCGGCGTCACCGCGCGCGGCAGGCCCACCACCGTGCCGGACATGGCGGTGGCGATCCCGAACAGCCGGCTCTGGTAAGTCAGCAGGTTGTCGAACTGGGTCCGGGCCTGCTTGGTGAGGGCGAACAAGTCGCGCGGGTCGCGGGCGGCGGCGAGCTCGCGCAGCAGTTGCGTCGATTGCTCGAGGGCATCGCGGGTGGTGGTAAATTGCAGCGCAGTCCATTGTTCGATACCGTCGAGCGCGCTGCCGGCGACGCTGTGCAACATTTGCAACTGGGCGTCGATCTGGCGCGCGCCCGCTGCGGACATCTGATCAGGAAGCAGGTTCATTGAAGTTCCTTTTGGTTATTTATGATGCGCTGCAATATCGCCTTAGTTTATCGGCGTTCGATTGGCTTGAAAAGCATTATTTGGTGTCATGTTCACGACATAATCTTGCAATGCAGCATAAGTTTCCATTATGCAATTATGTCCCCGGCGGCCCTTCCATTACAATCGAAATCACCACACCACGGAGGACGCATGGATCTCGTCATACGCAATGCCAGCCTGGCCGATGGCCGCACGCAGATCGACATCGCCATCGATGGCGCGCGCATCGCCGCGGTGGGGCCGCGCCTGGCGCTGGCGGGCGCGCGCGAAATCGATGCCGGCGGCGACCTGGTGACGGCGCCGTTCGTCGACGCCCACTTCCACATGGATGCCACCCTCAGTTACGGCCTGCCGCGGGTGAACCAGTCGGGCACCCTGCTCGAGGGGATCGCCTTGTGGGGCGAACTCAAGCCGCAATTGGCGCAGGACGCGCTGATCGAGCGCGCCATGCAGTACTGCGACTGGGCGGTGGCGCGTGGCCTGCTGGCCATTCGCAGCCATGTCGACATCTGCGACGACCGCCTGCTGGCCGTCGAAGCGCTGCTTGAAGTGCGCCGCCGGGTGGCGCCGTATCTCGATGTGCAGCTGGTCGCGTTTCCCCAGGACGGCATCCTGCGCAGCGCCAGCGCCTTTGACAATCTCAAGCGCGCCATCGGCATGGGGGTTGACGTGGTGGGCGGGATTCCCCACTTCGAGCGCACCATGGCCGACGGCGCCGCCTCGGTCAGGCTGCTGTGCGAGTTTGCCGCCGAGCGGGGGCTGCGGGTCGACATGCACTGCGACGAAAGCGACGATCCGCTGTCGCGCCACATCGAAACGCTGGCCGCCGAAACGCTGCGCCTGGGCCTGCAGGGCAGGGTGACGGGCTCGCACCTGACCTCGATGCATTCGATGGACAATTATTATGTGAGCAAGCTCATTCCCCTGATCGCCGAATCGGGCGTGGCGGCGATCGCCAACCCCCTCATCAACATCACCTTGCAGGGGCGTCACGACAGCTACCCGAAGCGGCGCGGCATGACCCGGGTACCCGAGCTGATGGCCGCCGGCGTGGAGGTCGCCTTTGGCCACGACTGCGTGATGGACCCGTGGTACGGCCTCGGTTCGGGCGACATGCTCGAAGTGGCCCACATGGGCCTGCACGTGGCGCAGATGACGGGGCAGCAGGCGATGCTGCGCTGTTTCGACGCCGTCACGGCGGCGCCGGCCCGCATTTTGGGGCTCGAGGGCTACGGCGTGGCGGCCGGCTGTTACGCCGACCTGGTGCTGCTCGACGCCGCCTCTCCCGTCGAGGCGATCCGCCTGCGCGCGGCGCGCCGGCTGGTGCTGCGGCGCGGCCAGATCGTGGCCGCCGCGCCGGCCGCGGCGGCCACGCTGACGCTGCCGGGCCGGCCGGCGGCGGTCGACTTCCGCCTGGGCCGATGAGCATCGCCATGCAGGTTCTCGCCACCGCCCGCCTGCGCCTGCGCACCCTGACGCTGGGCGACGCCGCCGTCTATCTGAAGGTGGTGAACACGCCGCTGTTCCTGCGCTGGATTGGCGACCGCCAGATCCGCACCGAGGCGCAGGCGCGCGATGCGCTGGCCGTCGGTCCCCTGACGATGCAATCGATGCGCGGATATTCCCTGTACCTGGTCGAGCGTAGCAGTGACGGCGCCGCCATCGGCATGTGCGGCCTGATCAAGCGCGAGTCGCTCGACGACGTCGACCTGGGCTACGCCTACCTGCCCGAGTACGCAGGCCAGGGCTACGCCACCGAGGCGGCCATCGGCGTGCTCGCGCATGCACGCGCGCTCGGCATCGCCCGCGTGGTGGCGATCACCTCGCCCGGCAACGACGCCTCCGACGCGGTGCTGCGGCGGGCCGGCATGCGCTTCGAGAAGCGCGTGTACCTGACGCCGGACGATCCGGGCACCCAGCTGTTTTCGATCGCGCTCGACTAGCGCGACCATCGGGCATCGCCCTTGCTGCGGGCGCTGCCCGTCACGCGGCGATCAATTTCGCGCCACAAGCGGTCAGATCCTTGTCATACGCGTAGGGCTTGCCTTCATGCCTGGCCCCGGCGCCGTCCGGCTTGATGGCGAATTGTCCCTTGCACCTGGGGCACACGGTCATGTCGCCTGCGAGGGCCGCTTCCAGGCCCATGACGATGGTGCCCGACGAGACTGAGATGACCTTGCCGCCATGATCGGTCTGGTCGCCTAGTCGGATGATGCGGCGTCCTTCGTGTTGCATGGTTGGCTCCTGGTGTCGTAATGATGGGGGAACAGTTGGAGTGCCGCCGTGATGGGTTGCCAGTCGCCGGCGAACGGTGCGGTGGAGGATGGCGCGATTTCGTCCGTAGGTGCAAGGCGATAGATGGGATCGAGATAAAAGCGCCCCTTGCGTTCAGAATATGCGCTTGGTGAGCGGGGCGGAGACGGCTCGTGGCTGATGCCACGTGCGGCATTGATCAGGGTGTCGCGGTCGCCATGCCACGGTGGCAGGTCGGCGGGGGGCAGCGGCAGAATCTTGTCAAGGTTGGGGAAGCGACGGTCGGGGTCGAATTCAAGTGCGCGGGCAAGCACGTAGTAGCGCTCCGACCGCGCCAGATCGGTGTGAAGTACCATTCGATCTGGTTCATTGGAAAAGCTGCGAAATTCGCCAGAAATCGCTGCCGCACACTTTGCGCTACCAAACTTCACGCCGTTGTGCCATGCCAGAAGCGCCCGTTCCAGCTCCTCCCTTTTGGGATTGCGGCCAGTAGGCATACTATATTGGAAGCCCAATGCATAAGCGGCAGGGCCATGGCCTTGGCTATACGCGCACTCAAGCATTTTTGTGCCGACTGCCTCGTTCGCCCAGCGATCGCGTTCGGGGTGATCATCGACTGAAATCAGTTTTCTGCCCAAGTCAGCGAGGGCATCCGGACTTCCCATCTGCGCCGCACGTTGCCAGAACGCGTAAGCGCGCGTGGCATCTGCCCTGACACCACTGCCATTCATGTAATAGGTTCCCATGCGGTCGTAGGCCGCAGGCACGCCCAGTCGCATGGCAGCTTCCACCAGTTGTACGGCATCCTCGGCGCCGTGCGGGGGATCGCGCCCTTCCAGATAGAAGCTCGCCAGGTTGAGCATGGCCTTCCAGTGCTGCCGTTGCGCTGCCTGATGCGTTAGCGCGACAATTTTCTTGTAGTCGCGTTCGTCGTCAAAAATCCTCGGGCTTTCCAGCGCGCGTGCTTCTTGGAACCATGCATCCGCCTGCGCATCGAAAGGCGGTAACTGCGCGGGTGCACAGGTGTAGGAGGCGACATGCGGGTCGAGCAGCGGCAGTTTCTCGTTGCGAGGCAAGACGTTGCCAGCAGCACCGTCCATCTTGCAGGCAGTGAGCGCTTCGCATAGAAACGCCAACGTGACGATGGACCTGGACGGAAATCGACACACCTGTCGAATGGATTTCATTGTTACCCCTTGCTTCAGAGCGCCGCCTGGCCGATCTCCCTTCGCGCCGCAGGCGGGCAGATATCGACACCAACTGCATCGTCGGCTACCACGTCGAGCATCCAGTCCCGTTGCGGATCGGGAAAGTGCTGGCCGGCGACGAGCCAGGCCTGGCGCCGTTGCGAGCTGGCCACGGCAATCGAAGTGACTCGCAACTGCGTAAGGGCGATCGACTTCGGCGGGCATCATGCGATGGCTGTTGTATATGGTCTCAGGAGTCTGGACATGTAGATCGATAGGCTCACACGGGAGCCGAGTGTCCAGTCGTTTGTCATTTTGTGTCTGGCTTATTCGGTTTGGATTGCGGTAGAAAATATGATCCCTCGGGTGCGCCGGGAACCTTTACCCTAAACTTCAGGCCAGCGAGCAGTTTGTCCCAAAGGGCAATGGCTTCGTCATCGCTGAGCGATGATTCCTTTGCTGAGCCGACGACGTTGTGCTCAACCTTGGTGAACATGCCTACTATGAACTCAGAAGGATTGGCGACATCTTTTGGCGTTCCAACAAACCCCCATTCGAAATCATGGACACCGTTTTGGCGCTTGATGAGGGACTCTTCTCCCTTCCAGTGCTGCACATCTCGCTTGCCTTCGCGCAGAACGATCCGATTCGGATAACTTGTTCCTTGCTGTTCCTGGGCCATACGAATGCGTCCTAATAGTGAAAGTTCTGTGCCTTTCATTTTTTCAAATTCAATCTTCGAATAGTCAGAATAAGCATCTTTGTTGGAGCTGATGGAAAATATAACATCTGGTAAGCTCGGCAAGAATATTCCCGCGCTGACGGTCTCTTGGTCGCCGTAGAATGAACTAGCCATGAATGCATTCTCAATGCAATACCCGTCGTCATGTGGAACATCGTCGTCACTGCGCAGTCTCAGACTTTTCGCGCGATGAAATTCAATTTCTGCGGTCTTTACTTCAGATTGGCTAGGGTTGACCGCATTCCCTATGTTGAAGCTAATATTTTCGATATTAATATAAGTTTTAAAACAAAGTAGTCTTAAGTCCTTAGCAGCTTCACTATCAAAATATCGAATTTGCCAGCTGAAATCAATTGGTCCAGACTTGTTGTACGTAATAATTGCATCCTGATCGGAAAATTTAATTTTCTGAATGTCCTTGGTAACTTCATTCATCATGGCATCGTAGTTCCCAGGAAAAGACGTAACGTATGAAGGGAATCCATAACTGCCAGAGATGATCCTAGCTTCCCTTGGTACCGAAATTGCATATCGACCAAAACACACGAGTTTTGTATCAGTGAACAACTTCTTCAATCGAGAACTAAGGGGCACGAATTCTGGCACGGCACTCTCCTTGTAGGTGTATTTTTTGTCACAAGCGGTTATAGTCCCTGTTATAAAAATTGAACATAAATATCCGATTAGCAAAGATCGGCTTCTTCCGTTCATTGGGCCTTCCAATCGGCAGTTAAAGCAATGTTAATGATAGAATTCAGCATTGATGCGACAACGTACGGATGAGCGTAGCTGTTTTGATGTTCATAGCCGCTGCCCTTGGTTTTTCCATGCCAGAATAGGTGGCCATTGATTTTTGACGCGGAACGCTCCGCCGGAACGGTCTCATCGCCTGCCGCATCGACCGCCTGCAAGGTAAGGGTCAATACCATTGCGCCAGCCTGAACAGTCAATGTTCCTTTTTTATCATCACTCAGGAGCGTCCAAGTATCCGCAGGGGGTAACGAATTTTTTTTGATGTCGAATGCGTGGGGATTCACTATTTTGAAGGTCACAGTGCCATAGCTTTTGTGTTCGTCAGATGCGCAAAAACTCGCGTAACATTGCGTAGGGTGAAAAGTTTTTTCGATGGAATTTAGGAATTTATTTGCAGAAGCCAGGCGTTTGTAAACATTTATAATGCCGCCGCCGTTGTCTTCTTTATTTTTTGCAGGATTAACCCAACTCGGGGTAATGAGACGCCACCAATTTGATTCAGGTTGGAGGTAGATGCTTTTTAGCGCATTCTCATTACTTTGCGGCCAGCTTCGGATCGTCGTGCCCAACCCATCTACAACCTTTAACCAGTCGCTTCCATATCCGAGGGCCGGCAGCATCTCCAATGGTGCCTGAGTGTTCGCCAGTATTGCTGTGGCATGTTCTCCATTGATTGCTATTATTTCGGCTTGAATCTTCGCGACTGTCCCCACTTTTTCTTGAAAGCCAAAGCGCATGCGTCGGTACGTTGCAGCAGCTCCAAGCGTTGGCATTGCGCTATGGTACATTCCGAGTACTTTAACGTCTTTGTCTGATAATAAATTGCCATAATCTGGGTGAAGGATTGCACGGCCTACCAATCCTCCCATGCTGTGAGTTACTATGATCACTTCCTTGCATTTAAAGCCGCGTTTTTGATAACCATTTACAAGCATCCTGATACGTTCCGCCAAATTTTTTGCCGATTCACTGTTGCTTTTCAGGTAGTTATAGCCCATTGCATGTACTGGATACCAACATTTCGAAATTTTCTCTAAATCCTCTTTCTTGTTGGTTATTCCAGAGTTTCCACCAAATAGTTTATTGTTATACTCGACGGTCCAAAGTCCATATGGATCAATGACACCATTTCTTGATATATTATTGAGATGGCGTTCGGCGATTTTTAACATGTCACCGTAAGCGCCACCGAATAAAACTTCGCTCCAGCCCCGCCATCTAGCAATTTGGGCAATGCTGTAAACCTTGGGCGCGACACCTCGCAGGCCCATAGGAGGTAAAGGCGGTTGTTTCATGAGGGGAGCGATTTCTGAAAGATCGTCCGGGACATTTTTATGGCGCGCATCAGCTGTAATTGTTTCCTTGCCATCTGGGTCGAATCTGCCCTTGTCTTCCGTATAATGATAATATTCGACCTCGGTTTCCGATGGGTCAAAGATCAGCTGACGTTGTGCTGGGGACGCATTGCGGTACCAGCCGCCGAACCCTTGGTTCGCTGCGGCTGCCGTCTGGCTGGATAAAAGATCGTCTGGCCGCCAAGCGCGATTGTCGGCATTTTTCAATTCATTTTGCCTTTTTTTGCTCATGCGAAGATTGCTGCCCATTACACCGGGAAGGAAAATCACTGGAATCACCTTTCCTGGAGGTACTTTAACGTCGTGTCGAACTGTGTCACTGGTTTCAGTCATGTAAACGGTGTACTCAGCCCATCCCCCTACGCCTTGACTAAACTCTGCATCGTGATTTCCACGCTTGTTCAGATCGTTTGCATCACTCATGGAAGTTCTCCTTTCCATCGGATTGTGTAGCTGCCGATATTTGGACCTTTTTGAAGGTTGGTACTGCCGTCAACGCCGGTTTTTCCGCTGATTGTCGTTGCATCGTCGCGCGTTAGCTCGTATGCGATGTTTATCTCGGGTTTAGTGTCCGAATCGACGAAATTGACTTCCTGGTCGAAGCGGTAGTCAAACTTGCTTTCATTAAACGACTGCGAAACGCTTTTCGCCGCCAGCGTCTCAAGGTTGCCGTGGAAAAGCACGGGAGATGCCGTAAAAAATTGCACCTTTTCACCCACTTCAAGCATATTGTTGCCACCTTGCAGCCGCACGCCTTTTTTCCCGCGAATGGTCACCCAGTCGGTTTCGCTGAGCAGTTCGAGCACCTTGTTGGCAATGATTTCCACGTCGTCGCTTTGCGCCTGCACCGACACCTTGCCAGCAGCGGCAATGAGCTTCATGCCGGCCTTGTGCACAAACAGCCTGAAGGTCTTGCCGACGCTGGCGAAAATACCATCGATACTGGCAATCGACAGGCTTTTTCCGGTGGTGATGGCAGTGTGGCGGGTACTGGCAAGATGCATCGACTGGGCGCTTGTCAGCTCAACACCCGCAGGGCTCGCTACAACGAGATGGGGCTCGGCGAGCTCTGGAGATGTCTGTTTTTGGGTGCCGCGAATGGCAGCATTTTGCGCTGCGACGTCCTCAAAGGCATCGCTTTGCTGGCCGCTTTCTTGCGCTCCATGGCTATGCGCCATCTTGGCCAGTTGCTCCTGGATCGCGGCCGCAGAGGCCAGTCGAGCAATAGTCTCGGTCAAGTCCTTGGCATGGGACGATGCATTCGGGCGCGCTTCGGTCGTGATGAGCATGCCTTTGGCAGCGCGGACAACGCCCCACGCGTTGGTCGCCAGCTCCCAGCCCTCGCCACGCGCCTCCTTGCGCCCACTGGTGTCTTCAATGCGCGTGATATGCCCCAGCGACAACTGGCTGCACTGATGATCGCTTTTCAGCTGCGCCTGGATCTTGCCGGGTGTGTCATCAAGCACCAGATGGTTGCCGCGATTGCCTTCGCCCAGTTCGCGGCTACGCAGACCCGCCAGCGCCGCCTGCTGCGGCAATTCCCACGGCGGCGCATGTTTGCCGTTGTAGATGGCGCCAAGAATGAGTGGATGATCGATGTTCCCGCCCGGGTAGACGACCACGACT
The DNA here is from genome assembly GCF_049898325.1 of Massilia sp. DWR3-1-1. Classification (NCBI taxonomy): domain Bacteria; kingdom Pseudomonadati; phylum Pseudomonadota; class Betaproteobacteria; order Burkholderiales; family Oxalobacteraceae; genus Massilia; species Massilia sp. DWR3-1-1. The sequence continues at coordinate 240,994 of NZ_JAFCXL010000007.1, forward strand.
TCCTCTCCCACCCGTGGCAGGCGTATGTGCCCGAACTGGCCACCTGCCGCCGGCGTCATCACGCGTATCCACGCCGAGCTGTGGTCGTCGCGCGTACCCAGGCGGTCCCAGTGAAACTGCACTTTGACGCGCCCCAGGTGATCGGTATGAATTTCTGCGCCAGGGGGACCGACCACGATCGCCGTCTGCACGCCGGGATTGGCGCACGGCGTGCTGTGGTAATTGCGGCCCGGGCGCCAGCGGATGGCCTTGCGAATGCAGGTGAACGTGTTGTTGTAGTGGGACGGGGCGGTCGCGCCCGCCTGGTAGTTGTTGCTCGCCTCGTGGTCGACGCTGAGGATGAGGTAATCGCGGTTCTCGATCGTGCGGCGCGGCTCCGGATCGTAGACCATCGAGCGGGGCTCGCCGCTGAAGTGGCCGCCCAGCTTGAACACGCGGCCCGGCTGCACGGTGCGATCATTGCCCTTCGCGGCGAAGGTCTGGGTGCTCTTGTCGCGCTCGACCATGCGCTGCTGGGCCAGCTTTTCGCCATCCTCGGGCGTCAAAAAGCTGTAGGCGCCCGTGTTCTCGTAGACATCGTGGGCGAAAACATCGCCCTGGCGGTTTTCCGATGAGCTCTTGGCCCACTGGGACCGGGCATGTTTGTAATTGAAGCTGGCGAGGGTCGTCAAGCCCGAGCCGAGTGTGCGGCTGGCTGACCATTCGTGGATGCCGTCGTCCTCCCTTGAGCCGCCCTGCGCATGAAAGGGGATGACGTCGGGTTCAATCGCGCGGTCGGCGTCGATGGGGGCGGCCAGTTGGCTGTTATCGGACAGCATCAGGGTGTGGCCGTCGGCGCGGTGCTCGTACCAGTACATCATCCCGCGCGCTTCCCAGCGGCGGTGCAGGTGGTTGTAATCAGTCTCGTTGTGCTGGTTGGCCATCGTCAGCACGGGGTCCTTGTCGTGGGTGAACATGATCCAGTCGGCCTGGCGATAGCGGGCCAGGGTGGTCTCGGTCATCTGGCGCATGGTCTTGTCGTGGAACGAGACGTTGTCCTGGCGCAGGCGGGCAAACGCCAAAAACGGTTCGAGCACCATCTGGTAAAAGGCGAAGCCGCCATCGGCACGGACAAAACGGAATTCGGTGACGTAACCGTTGAAGTAGCGCAGCGAGCCGCCGGCACGCACCAGGGAAATGGTGACCATGCGCGCCATCATCATTTTCAAGGGGATGCGGCCATCGTTCGACAGCACCTCGACCTCGAAGCGATACCCGCGCGAGACTTCTTCGTGGGCCGTCAAGGTGTTGACCAGCAGAATCGCGTGCGGCCCGTCCTTCTTGGGAAAGGTCAGGCGCATCAGGCGATTGTGCTGCGCGCCTTCCGTGAAGGCGGACCAGGCGGCATCGCTTCGCTTACCCAGACTCATCGGCACTCTCCAAGGGAAACTTTGCGTCAGCACATGAAAACGTCGTGCAGGGGCCACGTTACGGTGCTTCGCTTGGGCAAGAATTGACGAAAATCAAATGTCGGCGCTTGTATTCTTGCCGGATTGTTTACCCGGCGCGAACGCGATCAAATCACATCGTTCACTGCTGCGCCGGCGGATGTCGGCGTCGTCAGGCGCAGCCGCGACGTGACGGCCGGGTTGTTCGCCACCCCGGCCGTCCCCGTCAAAAAACTGGTCCAGCCGAGTTGACGCGCTGCCGTCCCCGTCGTCAGCGTCAAGCGCTTCACGCAGGGCGGCGCCAGCAGCAGCCTGACTTCCCAGGCAATCATCGGCACGGCGAACAGCGCCATCATCGCGGCCAGCTCGGCGCGCGCGCTGCCGCCCGGGAGAAAGCTGGCGAGCTGGGTTTCATCGAGTGGCCCGATGTGCAGGCGCGCGCGCATGTCGTGGCGCCACAGGCGCGTGCCGAGGACGGCGTTGTGGCCGAGGGTCGGCGTAGTGTGTCCGAATATGCTGCGTCGATTCAAGGGAATTTCGTCCCAGTAGCCCACGAACTGCTCGAGGCGAACGGGGATGGCAAAGTGGTCCATGAGCACCCGTTCGATCACGGCGGCCGACACGGGCCGGGTCCGCACGACACCTGCGTAGTACGCTGCCGCCGTGCCTGTACGGGATGGTGGTGGCGCCGCATGCCGCTGCGCGGGGCCCCTGCCATGACCGGCCAGCGCCATCAGCAGCGGCAGCAGGCTGTCCCGGCCGCGCACCTGCAGGCCATGCTCGAGCCGGTATTTGGACCAGGTTTCGTAGAACAGGCCGATGACCCGGTTGGAGAACACGTCGATCAGTTCGTGCTGGCTGGCGTCGCGGTCGGCGTGCTGCTGGGCGTTGAGCCGTTCGCTGTCGTGCAGGGGCAGGGTGCCTGCCGTGCCGAGCAGGCCAATAAACGCGGGGGTGATGCGAATTTGATGGATGTCGTCGAGCGCCGGTGTGTCGTGCGGGCCGCGGCTGCCGGCTTTGCGCTCCAGCGCCAGCGCCTCCACTTCGCTCGCCGGGAACGACAGCGACACGCTGTTACTAAAACGAATCACGTCGCGAAACGCGTTCTCGTAGGACACCCCGCGTCGCCGCAGGGCGCCCAGCACAAGGTTGATGGCCTGGGCAAACTTGAAGCGCTGCGGCTGCGCCAGCAGCTGCGCGATCACAGCAGTTTCAGGGTGCCGCTTCGTGGGCTGCATCGCATCAGTTCCTTTCCGCTTTGCTGTGACAGGATCACCAGTTCGACAAAGCTGTTGATATGAACGAGCATGCCGAAGAACTGGTCGACCACTTGCGCGAACAAGTGCAGGCCCGCGCCGACAAAGGCATCCTCGTCGATCGTCAGGCGCACCTCGCTGCCATGCACGAGCGAGCCGCCCCGTGGATGGCGTATCCAGGCGGTGGTGTCGGCCGTGTCGACGGCGACGATGCCGCTGATTTAGCGGCGCGACACGGGCGACTGCGCCAGGTCGTACAGTCCCAGCATTTCGCGCAGCGCCGCGCCGCCGTCGTGCACCAGGCTATGGTGGTTCAGGGCCAGGTGCGATATCAGGCGCCACTGCGTGTCGGGGCCGTTGATCAGGCGCGCGGGCCGGGTCGGCCGGCGCAGGAAGCGGATGGTGTCCGTCGTGCTGGCGTCAGAACTGAACAGATCGCCGCCACTGTGCAAGGGCGCCAGCTTGAGGGAACAGGGCAGATCGCGATTCGTGCAGCGCAGTTCAATCGACAGGGTGCTGCGGTAGACCTCCAGCGCGCACTGATGCGCGTCGACCAGTGTCAGTGATTTTTCGTGGCCGGGACTGCAGATGGCCAGCGTCTCGTCATGGCGCATCAGCCAGTAGCGCCCGTGCTGATCGCGCTGGGCGTCCTGCTCATCGTGCTTGAGCGAATAAAACGGGTGGAACTCGCTGACGGATGCGCCATTGCCCGATTGCTGCACCAGGTGGACCTGCTCGACCGCGTAGATCTCGAAGGCCTGCGGGTCGCTGCCGTGGGCAAGCACGGTGTAGTCGGCCGACAGTTGATCGAGCGAGATCGGCACGCCCGGCTGGCGGAACAGGTTGACCACCGGTGTGCGCCCTTGCAGCAGATTGGCGGACGACAGGCTGGCCAGCAAGCGGGCGTCGTCGCAGTCCGGCCGGAGGTCGGCCAGCGCCAGGTGCAGCGTCAGCTGGGTCGCGCCGCTCGGCGCGAGGGCCAGCAGACTGGCCATGTCGATGTCCACAAAATTGAATTTTTCGGGGAACGCAAAGTATTCGGCAAGCACCCGGTAGGCCACGTGCGATTGGGCGCCGAACGGGATCAGGGCGTCGTCATCGGCAAAGCCGACCGGCGCGAGGGGCACGGTGGCCAGCTTTGTCCATGGCCCCCTTTTTTTGCACTGCACATAGGCGCAGACCGTGCGCATGAACAGCGCGTCGCGCAAGCTGGCGCAAAAGGACGGGTCGCCGTCGATGTACAGGCGCGTTCTCGCGTGGGCCGTCAACAGTGGCGCGCCCGCCGTAGCCGACTGAAATGTCAGCGCGACCGTGGCCGTCACGCCGACCGGAAAGCGGGTCGCCGGCGGCGCATCGGCGAGGGCGCCCACGCTTGCGCTGGCCAGTACGATCGTCGCTGGCGCGACCTCGTAGGCAGTGGTGAACGTGCAGCACACGCCCTTGATCTGGCGCGATGCTAGGCGGGTGCCACGCGGCATGGCGACGATGGGGGCGACGCCGCCCGGCGCCGCCACGCGCACGATGGCGCACGAGGGAAACGGCCGCAGGTAATGGGGAAACAGCAAATTGAGCAGGGCCTCGGTGAACTGGGGATAGCCGTCGTCGAGCCGCTTGCTCACGCGCGCGCACAGCAGGGCGACCGCCTGGATCAGGCGCTCGACGTGCGGATCGTCGCAGGCCTCGCCGCCCAGTTGCAGCTTGGCCGCCACTTTCGGATAGCGCTGGGCATAGTCGCGGCACAGCGCGCGCAGGATGACGAGCTCTTGTTGATATTTGAGGAACAGGTCGTCCATGTCGGGCACTCCCTAGACCTAGCTGGCGTCTTCGATCGAATACTGCTGGAGCGACGGGCGAAACACGGCGTCGAACGACAGCGCCTCGCCATCCAGGCTGCCTTTCAGTTCGGCCGTGATGACGAATTCGACGCGGTTGATTGCGCCTTTTTTTGACCGCAGATCGACGCTCACCTGCTGCAGTCGCGGCTCGTGCCGCTCGATCGCCGCCCGCAAGGCGGTGCAGATTTTCTGCTGGTCCGTGTCGCTCGTCATGCACATGCCGGCAAAATCGATCAGGCCATAGTTGACCACCGAGCCCACCACGGCAGGGTAGGCAGCAAGGCATCGGCCCGCAAGGCGCAGCGGGTATTGAGCAGATCGACGAGGTCGCGCGTGATGCTCTGCTTGCATGCATCGAGCGCCCGGGCATGGCGCTGGCGGTTCGTCGGCGCCGATGCCCTTGCCGACCCGTCGTCGTCAGCGAGGCGGTCGAACAGGCCGGGAGAAAAACTGCGCATGCGACGCTCCTGTGGCGGGCTCGATGGCGCCGGAGTGGCCATTATCAGCACTTGATCGACTGCAATTTTGCGCGAGCGCAATGAGCTCGATATTGCCGAAAAGATCGTGCCCGTATGCGCCAGATCAAGCGGACAGCGGAATTGCCGGCTCATGCTTTCAGGAATCTGTGCAATCGTAAGCCACCGGGGAGAAACGCCATGCATTCAGGGTCAAAAATATTCTGGTCGGAGGGATTGATGCTCGGTCCGCAGCATTTTCAGCTGCAGGACCTGTACCACGAGGCTCGCCTGCACGCGGTCGCCTCGACGATGAATCCCTACTACTGGGGCGTGCGTTCGCTGCAGTGGAACCTCGACGGACTGGGCCACGACAGCCTGGGTATCAAGGCCATCTCGGTGATTTTCCCCGACGGCGCCACCTACGATGCCCCGGGCGCCGATCTGCTGCCCGAGGCGGTCGACCTGTCAGGCCTGCCGGCCGACACGCACAGCTTCACGTTTTACCTGGCCCTCGCGGTGGCCAGGCCGCATGTCGACAATGTCGACGGGGGCGGGCGCTACGCGCGCCACAACACCGAGGCGCGCGACCTGTACAGCGAGGCGATGCCGATCGATGTGCCGCTGCTCAAAAAGCGCGCCCAACTCGTGCTCGATACGTCGGCGCGCGACCCGCTCACCAGCGTTGCCGTGGTGCGGCTGCAGCGTGCCAATGGCGGCGGCTTCGAGATCGATCCCGATTTTGTCGCGCCCAGCGTGGCCATCGGCGCTTCGCCAGGCTTGCAGCGCATGCTCGATAGCCTGATCAGCGCACTCACCGCGAAAGTCGAGTCGCTCCAGCGCGGCCACCGCAAGGCCAGCGCCGACACTTTTGAAATGGCGAAGGGCGATATCTCATCGTGGTGGATGCTCAATATCGTCAGCACCGCCAGCGTGCTGCTCACGCACACGGCGCGCTCGCCCTGCCACCATCCGGAGGCGCTGTACGAGAAGCTGCTGGCGCTGGCCGGCGGCCTGATGACCTTCTCCGATCGCTACAAGGCGGCCGACTTGCCCGCCTACCGCCACGATGCGCTCGGCGAAGTCTTCGCCGGCATGGATGCGCTGCTGCGCGAACTGGTCGACACCGTCATTTCCAGCAAATATTTCGTGATTGCGCTGGTGGCCGATCCGCAACGACCGTCGCTGTACCGCGCCGTGCTCGATCCGGCCAAGGTGGGCAAGGACACGCAACTGTGCCTGGCCGTCAGCGCCGACATGCCGGCGCTCGAGCTGGTCGCGGCCATGCCGCTGCGCCTGAAGGTGGCCAGTCCGGACGACCTGCAAAAAATCCTGGCCGCGGCGCTGCCCGGTGTGCCGATCGCGCACATGCCGCAGGTACCGGCGGCGGTGCCGGTGCGACCGCATACCTATTATTTTTCCCTGTCTTCCAGAAGCGCGCTGTATGAAAACGCCCTGGCCGGCGGCGCGCTCGGCGTGTACGCGCTCGACGGCATACCGGGGCTGAAGATCGAGCTGATCGCGATTGCCTGAAGGGCGCGGGCGCGCGCGTGCCTCAGGGCGCGTTCACCTTCAGCAGCCGCAGCCCGAACAGGTCGATCCGGTTCGACGGCCCCGCCACCCCGCCGGCGCCGCTGAAACTGTGGTTCGCTTCGAGGTAGCTCATATTATAAAAATCGTCCACCTGCACGCGGTAGCGGCCCGCCGCCAGCTGCGCCGCCAGCGGCGTTGAGTACTGGGGCGGCGTGCCATCGGCGCCGGCGCGCGCGTGGGGCATTGTGACGACGCCGCGCGCCACCGTCGCGCCGGCCGCGTCCTTGACGGTGAGCCGCTTGACGCCGCCGCTGATGCCCAGGTTGATCTGGTTGGCGCCGTTGTAGTAGCGCAGCTGCAGCTGATAGTGGCCGGCGGTGGCGACGTCGATACCGTCGATGGCCAACTGCGCGCCCGGCGCACCCCAGTTGCGCAGCGGCGTCGTGGGGGCGGCAGCGATGTCGACGGCGGCGCCCGTGCACACGGGGCGGCTGTGGTGGCTGCGGTTGCCCGACGCCGGGAACACCGCTTCGGCCGCGTAGCAGCCGCTGTCGGTGCCGACGGCGTGGCTGCCCGCCTCCAGCGCGCGCGCCACCAGGGCGCCGTCGCGGTACAGATGAAAGCGCACGGCCTGGTCGGCCACCGCGCCGATGCGCAGGCGGCCAGGCGCGTCGAGCGTGAGCACCGGTTCCGGCGGGGCGAACAAGGTACTCGACGCGCTCATCGGATCGCCGCCGACGCGGCGCATGGCCTGCTGGCCGGGCTGCAGGCGGCCCAGGCGCAGCACGATGCGGCTGCTCCGCGGCAGCGCATCCCAGGCAATAGTCGCCCCTACCGGCCTGCCGTTCAGGTGGCGCGAGGCCACCGCATAAAAACCGTCGGCCGCGCTGGCCTTGGGCAGTTCGATCGTCACCGTGATGGTTTTGCCCCGCAGGCGCAGGCGGCGTAGTTCGATGCGGTCGGTGGCGCCGAAGCTGTCGCGGCGCAGCCGGCTGGTGATGAACGGCCGCACCGTCAGGCCGCGCGCGCCGGTGCTAACGCCGAACACCGATTCGACCACCATGCCCAGGTAGCCGCCCACCGACCACAACTGGCGGCGCGAATTGATGACGGGGCCGGACAGGGCCGGATTGGCCTCGTCGAGCAGCAGGGGCTGGCCCGACAGCCATTCCAGATTCTCCATGTTCGACAGGTTCAGCGCGGCGCCCCGCATCAGGCTGGCGTAGGCGGCGTCAGCCACCGCCACGTTCTCGCCGATGGCGGCGGCGCGCAAGCCGTAGGCGGTGACGAAGGGCCAGATGGCGCGGTTGTGGTAAATCGGCTGGCCCGGCTGCTGCGGGAAGATCACCGGGGCGCCGTGCGGGCCGTGCGGGTAGCGCGCCAGGATGCTGCGCGTCTTCTGCGCATCGGCCACGCCGGTGATGATCGCCAGCGACTGGCCCAGCCAGTCGAACTTGTGCAGGGGGGCGCCGTCGAAGTGGGGGCCGGTCAGGCTGGCGTACAGGCCCGCCTCAGGCAGCCAGAAACGGCGGTCGATGGCGCCCTTGAGCTGCGCTGCCCAGCTCGCGTATTTGGCGGCAACGTCACGCTGGCCCTGTTCCCGGGCCAGCCGCGCCGCCAGCGTCAAGCCCTGATAATGGGCCAGGTTGGTCGACAGCGCCTTCGCACTGGCCAGCGAGGCCAGGTCGTCGACGATCCAGGCGCTGTAGCTTTGCTCGCGCCAGTCGAGAAACGAGGCCTCGCCCATGTACAGGCCGTCGGCGGCGTCGAAGGCGGCCAGGCGGTCGTTGTCGAGGGTGTTGACCAGCGCCGTCAAGGCGCGCGCGGCGAAAGCGGCGCGCTCGCCTGGCGCCAGCAGGTCGAGCACGCGGGCGGCGCCGAAGGCCCAGGCGACGCGGTCGGTGCTGACGGGCCAGCTGCCGCCGGTGCCCGTGTCCTGGATGATCTGCAGGCCATCGGCCGAACCGGCGGCGGCGGCCGGCTTGCCGACGCCGGCGCGCCACGGCGACAATTTGAAGTCGAGCGAGCGCCTCACCCGCTGCGGCTCGAGCAGGGCCAGGCCCAGGTCGGCCGCGTACGACAGGTCGCGCGTCCACACGTAGTGCCACTGTTCGCCCGTCTCGAAGCAGGCGCAGTCGATGGCGGCGCCCGCGTTGTAGTTGCCGTCGCGGATGGCGTCGACGGCATCGAGTCGCATCTCCGTCGTCGCCAGCGTGAACAGGGCGTCGAAGGCCAGGCTGCCGCTGCGCACGGTGGGCGCGGCGGCGCTTTCGCGCACGCGGACCAACTGCGGTCCCGGGTCGCGCAGGGTGGTGCTGGTCGAGATGGTGTAGTCGCGCAGCGGCGCGTCGGCGTCGGCGGCGGAAAAGCGGGCGACGTCGTGCTGGCCATCGGCGCGCGGCCAGCGCAGTGCGACGACGTCGGCACGGCCCCCGTGCGGATCGACGGCGGGCGCCGTGGCGACGGGGCCCAGCGCCTCGACGCGCAGCAGCGGCTGTCCGCTCTGCCTGGCGTCGAGGCGGAACAGGTAGTTGCCGGCCGCGCGCACGAACAGGTGGATTTCCCCGCCGGCCCGGGTCTGCAGGGCGGTGTCGGCGCCGGGCGCGATCTCGCCCTCGCCCGCGGCGATCCACTCGGTGCGCCAGTCGGCGCTGCCCAGCTTGAAGCCGTGGTAGCCGGGGCGCAGGGCGATGCGCGCTTCGTAGATGCCGTCGGCGGTCTCGGTAAGGGCGTCGGCGGTGCTCCAGCCGTTGAAGCCGCCGCGCACGTACAGCGCTTGTGGCAGGGGGGCTGCGGCGGCGGCGGCGGCGGCGGCCAGCGCCGCCCCGAACAGGGCCGCCGCCAGCGCCAGGCGCATCGAGCCGGCCATCAGCGGTACGCTCCGTCGAGGATGATCTTTTGCAGCGCGTTGTTCGAGCGCAGCATGGGGAAGTTGGCCGGCACGTAAGCGGGCGGGGTGCGCCAGCGCAGCGTTCCCAGGGTGGCCGTTTGCGCCGCCTGCACCAGCTGCGTGGGCACGGTGCGGCCATCGAGTTTCACGCACACGTGCCGTGCATGGGGGCCGCAGGCGGCCACCGTCAGCAGCGCCGGGGTGTCCGGTTTGACCACGAACTGCACGCGCTGGCGGCGGCGGGCGTCGTCGAGCAGGTCGAGGCTGACCGTGCGCGGCGCCGGCCCGCCAAGACGCAACTGCCAGCGCTGGCCCGCCGCCGTGCGTGTAAAGTCGACCTCGAGCGTTTCGCCGGCGCCGAAGGGCAGGCGGGCGAACAGGCTGGTCCAGGACGCCGGCAGGGCCGGCACGAAGCGCAGGCGGCCGGCCGGCAGGTCCGGGCGAAAGCCCAGGTAGTCCTGGTAGGCATTGCGCGCATATTCGGCCACGCTCCACGACTGCGCCCAGGTGCCCGATGGCTTCAGGCTGCCGTCGTCCTGCGGCACGGCGTCGAGCAGTTCGCTCATGTGGCCGAGGGTGGCGTGCGCGCCTTCCGGGCCGGTGCCCAGCATCTGCCGGCCCAGGTTGTCGGTGAGGCGCCAGGCGTGCTCCTGGTAGCCGAAGCGGGTCAGCGCCGACACCGTGAAGCCGGCGTTCCAGCCCCAGATGGTGCCCTGGTGGTAGGCGGCGTCCTTGTGGTGGTAGGCGGGGTTGTCGTGGCGCGGATGAAAATACGGGTCGGTGTCGCTGAGCGAGGCGATGCCGTAAGGGTAAAGCAGGCCCTCGACGGCGTTCTTGATCACCTTCGCCTGCACCGGGGGCGGAATAAAATCGTCGAACGGGATCGACACCAGCATCAGCTGGTTCGGCCGCACCTTCACGTCGCCGCTGCCGTCCTCGCGCAGGCGGTCGGCCATCACGGCGCCGTCCCAGAACCGGGCCAGAAAATGGCGCCGGGTGGTGGCCGCCAGCGCCGACCACTGGCGCGCCTTGTCGACGGCGCCCGCCTGGCGCGCCAGTTCGGCGCCCGTTTGAAGCGCCGTGTACCAGAGCGCCTGGATCTCGACCGCCTGCGGCCCGCGCGCCGACCACGGCTGGCGGTTGGCGATGCGCGCGTCCATCCAGGTGTCGGCGCTGTCGTGGCGCAGCAGGCCGTCCGCGCCGACGTACGAGGCGATGGCGCCGTCGAAATACGGCACCGCCAGCGCGAACATCTGCGCGGCGAAGTCCTTGTCGCCCGTGTAGCGGATGTATTCGAGCGCTTCGCGCAGCATCCACGGGGTGCCGTCGACGGTATTGAAAATGATGGGATCGGTGGCCGACACCCGGTTCGGAATGCGGCCGTATTCGGCGCCCGGTTCACGCTGCTGGTAGCGGGCGAAGTTCGCCAGCACCGCGCGCGCCTGCTCGAACTGCCCGCTCACCAGCAAGGTGCCGGGCAGGGCGATGAAGGTGTCGCGGCCCCAGTTGTCGCGAAACCACGGCAGGCCGGCCCAGATGCCGGCGCCGAATTCATCGACCACGAACATCGCCGAGGACGCCTTGGCCCAGTTCAGGGCGCGGTTGTAGCTGGCGTCGCTGGTGGCCAGGTAGCTGCGCGTGAGGGCGGCGTGGCGGGCGGCTTTTTCGGCCGCGATGGCGCTGGCCGGATCGATCGCGCGGGCGCGCGCCAGCGCCTCGGCGGCGCTGGCGCCCACCGCCGCCACCACCGTGAACGTCGTCGCCGGCGCGCTTGTGCGCAGCACCAGGCCCGGGTCGAGCCGGAACGGCTGGTCGGCCATGAGCGCCACAAACAGGTGCTCGCCGGCGCCCGGCGCCACCAGCACCGCTGGCCCCACTTGCGAGATCACGCCGGGTGCGCGCAGCAGGGGCGCAATGGCCAGCGTGCCGGCGCGCGGCGCCGCCACCGCCAGCGCCAGCGCGTGCCGTTTCGCCAGCAGCGCGATCTCTTCGGTGACGCCGCTGGCGTGGCGCAGGCGGCGGCCCCACGGCAGCACCTGTTCGAAGGCGCCGGCGCGCTCGTTGAGGGTGGCGTCAACACTGCTTGCGTAGTCAAGCAGTTGCGTGCCCGCCCGCGTGACGTAGCCCTCGCCGTTGCCGCTGCTTTGGGTGAGGCCGGCGTAATAGCCGTCGACATTGTCGCCGGCCACAAAGCGGGCCTGCCGGCCTGGCGCGACATCGATCGCCATGGCGTCGAAGAAGGCGTTCACGCTGGGCACCTGGGCGCTGGCGAGGGGAGAGAGCATGGTCAAAGCGAGCAGGACGGCGCTGCGCGCCATGTAGCAGCAGGGGTAGTTCAAGGACATCTCCGGTAAAAACGGCGGCGCAAGGGGCCGGGCCGTAGTTTGCTTACAACGCCATGGCGCGACTGGGCCCGCAAAAGCATACGTGCAAATGGCCGTGTCATCAACGCGACCCGACGTCACAAACTAGTTTAGCTACACACCGCCATGCATCGATCGGGGGCGCCCCCGCCCCGATTGCCGTATTATCCCCCAGGTTTTTGCCCTAATGTAGTGCAACTACAAGGATTCGCGCACCAGTTTGTAGCCTAAATACAACGAGAAATGTGGTAATTTCGTCACTCTGTCGCAGATTTCCGCATATTCAATGGGGAACGCAGAACGCGCGTTGACGGCGAATCTAGTTTTAATACAAAATTCTTTCGACAACGTCCAAGAACGTTTGCTTCAGGCTCCCGTGTAGTTGGGTTTCAGGGCTCGGTTCGCGGGAAACAGGTACTTACTTATGATAATCAGGGGACACATGAACATCTTCGCTAGCAAGCGGTCGGGCACGTCCCGCACCGGCCTTTTCTTTAAGTTGAGCCCGGTAGCAGCCGCTTGCACGGTGCTCGTCACGGCCATGTCGGCCCAGGCCCAAACCGCCGCCGCGCCCACCGCCGAGGCGAGCATGGCCACCGTCACCGTGTCGGGCATCCGCCGCGGCATCGAGGACGCCATCTCCGTCAAGAAGGATGCAACCTCGATCGTCGAAGCCATCTCGGCCGAAGACATCGGCAAGCTGCCCGATTCGTCGATCGCCGAGTCGATCGCCCGCCTGCCCGGCCTGGCCGCCCAGCGCGTCGCCGGCCGTGCCCAGGTCATCTCCGTGCGCGGCCTGTCGCCCGACTTCGCCACCACCTTGCTCAACGGCCGCGAACAGGTCAGCACCGGTGACAACCGCAGCGTCGAATTCGACCAGTACCCGTCCGAGCTGCTCAGCGGCGTGACCATCTATAAAACTCCGGACGCCGGCCTGGTGGGCCAGGGCCTGTCGGGCACCATCGACATGCAGACCGTGCGTCCGCTGTCGTTCGGTTCGCGCACCGTGGCCTTGAATGCCCGCGGCGAGCGCAACTCGCTGGGCAAGATCGCCAATGCGAAAGCCACCGGCAACCGCTTCAGCGCCAGCTACATCGACCAGTTCGCCAACCGCACCATCGGCCTCGCGCTGGGCTACGCCCACCTCGAGTCGCCCGTGCTGGACCATGAAACGGGCGTGTACGAGCCGTGGAAAACCGACAGCCGCCCTGGCGTGCCTGCTGGCACCTCGATCACCGACGGCATCAAGTCGCTGGCCCGCAGCGGCACCAACGAGCGCGACGGCGTCATGGCCGTGCTGCAGTTCCGGCCGAATCAGCAATGGAACAGCGTGCTGGACCTGTACGCCTCGAAATTCAAGCGCGAAGAAACCGCCAACCAGTTCGAGGTGAACCTGAGCGGCTACAACGGCGGCTTCAATCCGGGCCTGCAGTTCAGCCCCGTCACCACCGCCAATGGCGTCTTGACCGGCGGCACTGCGAACAATGTCTATCCGCTCGTGCGCGGCATGTACAACAACCGCAAGGACGACATCAAGGCTGCTGGCTGGAACACCACCTACAAGACCAATGGCATGACCTTTGCCGGCGACCTGTCGTATTCGAAAGCCACCCGCGACGAGCTGAGCCTGGAAAACAACACCCAGATCAGCAACGGCTCGAGCGTGCCGACGCCGTTCCTGGACAATCTGCGCCTGCAATTTACCCAGGGTTCCTTCCCGTCCCTGGGCGGCCTGCGTAACTACGGCGATGCCTCGACCCTGTACGTGCGCGACACCATTTATGGTTCGGGCTACGGCAAGGTGCCGCACGTGGAAGACGAGCTCAAGAGCTTCCGCCTGTCCGGTAATTTCCCGATCGACCGGTTTGCCATCGCCAGCGTCGATGTCGGCATGAACTATTCGGACCGCACCAAGACGAAGCGCCAGCCGGAAGCGAACATCCTGCTCAAGGGCAATCCAACCACCATCTCCAGCGATCTGCAATATGGCCTGGTCGACCTGGGCTTCGCCGGCAGCGGCATGGTGCCATCGTGGAACGTGCCGGGCGTGGTCGCCAAGTACATGACCTTCAATCCGACGGAAGACGCCGGTTACCTGGTTGCCAAGGCGTGGGAAGTGAACGAAAAAATCACCACCGGCTACCTCAAGGGCAATATCGACACCGAGCTGTCCGAGACGATCAGCCTGCGCGGCAATATCGGTGTGCAGGTCCAGCGCACCGAGCAGGCCTCGCGCGCCAATCTGTACGACGGCAGCCAGCCAGCGGGCCAGCAGATCAAGCCCATCAACGATGGCAAGGACTACACCGACGTGCTGCCTAGCATGAACCTGGCATTCGGCCTGCCGAACGAACAGACCATCCGCATTGCCGCCGCCCGCCAGATCGCCCGTCCGCGCGTCGATCAGCTGCGTTCGGCGCTGGAATTTGGCGTCGGCACCAACGACTTCAAACCGGGTGGCAGCGGCGGCAATGCCCAGCTCGACCCATGGCGCGCGAATGCTTTCGACATTTCGTATGAAAAGTATTTCGGCAAGAAGGCGTACGTGGCCGTGGCCGCTTACCATAAAAAGCTGACCAGCTACATCTACACCCAGACCCTGAACTACGATTTCTCGAAGTACATTCCGGGCACCATCGCCAAGACCGCGTTTGGTAACTACACGGCGCCGTTCAACGGCAAGGGCGGTACCCTGAAAGGTGCCGAAGTGTCCGGTTCGATGCCATTCAACCTGGTCTCGCCGATGCTCGACGGCTTCGGCATCCAGGCCAGCTACAGCTACAGCGACAGCGACATCAAGATCGAAGATCCGAGCAGCAATATCGGTACCAACATCCCGTTGCCAGGCCTGTCGAAAAACACCAGCAACCTGACCTTGTACTACGAGAAAAAGGGCTTTGAAACCCGCATCAGCCAGCGTCGTCGTTCCGACTTCGTCGGTGAAATCGGCAACTTCTCGAACGACCGCAGCTTGCGTTACGTGGTCGGCGAGAACACGGTCGACTTCCAGATCGGCTACACGTTCCAGACCGGTTCGCTCAAAGGTGTGGGCATCGTGGCACAGGTCAATAATCTGACCAACGCCGCCTACGAGACCTACAACGGCGACCGCGCCAAGCAGCTCGAGTACCAGAAATACGGTCGCACCATGCTGGTCGGCGCCAATTACAAATTCTAATCAGTTCGTAGTATTCGCCGAAAACCCCGTCGCATCCGCGGCGGGGTTTTTTACATTCATAGCGCGCGAAAAGGTGAAATACCGACGTGACCTTCGTCAACAGAGTAAACTGTCGTTTTAGCGCAATTAATTTCAAGTGAGCAATTCCATGTCTGATACCCCTCTCCCGCTGTTTTCCGAACTCAATCTCTCGCCTGCACTGCTGAAGGTCATCAAGGAGATTGGCTACGAAACGCCGTCGCCCATCCAGGCCGCCACCATTCCGCTGCTGCTGGACAATCGCGACGTCCTGGGACAGGCCCAGACCGGCACGGGTAAAACCGCCGCCTTCGCCCTGCCGATCCTGTCGCGCATCGACATCAAGCAGCAGACGCCGCAGGCGCTGGTGCTGGCCCCCACCCGCGAGCTGGCCATCCAGGTCGCCGAGGCGTTCCAGACCTACGCCGCGCACATCAAGGATTTCCACGTGCTGCCGATCTACGGCGGCCAGAGCTACGGTCCCCAGCTGTCGGCCTTGCGCCGCGGCGTCCACGTCGTCGTCGGCACCCCGGGCCGCGTCATCGACCACCTCGAGAAGGGCTCGCTCGACCTGTCGAAGCTGAAAACCCTGGTGCTCGACGAAGCCGATGAAATGCTGCGCATGGGCTTTATCGACGATGTCGAACAGATCCTGCAAAAAACCCCGGCCACGCGCCAGACCGCGCTGTTCTCGGCCACCATGCCGTCGGCCATCAAGCGCATCGCCAAGACTTACCTGCGCGATCCGTCCGAAGTGACGGTGGCCGCCAAGACGGGCACCGCCGACAATATCCGCCAGCGTTACTGGATGGTCAGCGGCATGCAGAAACTCGATGCGCTCACCCGCATCCTGGAAGCCGAGCCCTTCGACGGCATGATCATCTTCGCCCGCACCAAGCTGGGCACGGAAGAGCTGGCCGGCAAGCTCAACGCGCGCGGCTTTGCCGCCACCGCCATCAACGGCGACATGCAGCAGGCCCAGCGCGAGCGCACCATCCAGCAATTGAAGGATGGCAAAATTGACATCCTCGTCGCCACCGACGTGGCCGCCCGCGGCCTCGACGTCGAGCGCATCAGCCACGTGGTCAACTACGACGTGCCGTCGGATCCGGAAAGCTACACCCACCGTATCGGCCGCACCGGCCGCGCCGGCCGCAGCGGCGAAGCGATCCTGTTCATCACCCCGCGCGAGCAGGGCCTGTTGAAGGCGATCGAACGCGCCACCCGCCAGCCGGTGGCGCCGTTGACGCTGCCAACCGTCAAGACGATCAACGACGTGCGGATTGCGAAATTCAAGGAAGAAATCACGGCCACGCTGGAAAAGGGCGGCCTCGATGTGTTCCGCAGCCTGATCGAAGAATACGAGCGCGAGCTCAACGTGCCGGCGGTCGACATCGCCGCCGCGCTGGCCAAACTGGCGCGCGGCGACGTGCCCTTGCTGCTGGAAAAAATCGATCGCGCGCCAAAAGCGGCAACCTGGGAAGAGCGTCCGGCCCGTCCTGTGTCGAGTTCGGCGCCCGCCAAGTTCGACCGTGCTGACCGCGGCGACCGTGGCGACGCGCCCGCTTTCAAGAAGGAGCGCGTGCAGCGTCCCGCCGAAGACGGCATGGGCACCTTCCGCATCGAAGTGGGCCATTCGCACGGCGTCAAGCCGGGCAATATCGTCGGCGCCATCGCCAACGAAGCGGGCATCGAGTCGAAGTTCATCGGCCGCATTGAAATCTACGACGATTTCAGTACCCTCGATCTGCCGTCGGACATGCCGCCCGATATCATGGAACACCTGAAAAAAGTGTGGGTGGCCGGCCAGCAGTTGAACATCACGCGTGACGGCGAAACCCCGATGGGCAAATCGGACGCGGCGCCGAAAAAAGCGGGAGAGCGCCGCTTCTCGGAAAAGCCCGGTTTTAAAGGCGCCAAGAAGTCGTACTCGAAGAAGCCCGAGTAAAGTGAAGGGGGACGCCACGGCGTTCCCGTTCCAGCAAATTTGCTTATAGTGGGGAATGGTTTTCGGACCATTCCCCATTTTTACGATGCCTATACCCTAGACCAGGAAACCCCATGACCCGCGCCATTCTCGACGACGAGCACATCCACCCGCTGGCCCGCGCCACCATCGACACCTATGAGTCCGCCGTGGTGGGCGAGGTACGCCAGGCGATCGCCACCCATGCCGTGGTGATTGTCGGCATGGCGCAAAATCCCTATCCAAGAAAAGCCAGGCGGGCCCTCGACGCCATCGGCGCGCCGTACCACTACCTCGAATACGGCAGCTATTTCAGCCAGTGGCGCCCGCGCGGGGCGCTGAAAATGTGGACCGGCTGGCCCACCTACCCCATGGTGTTCGTGAAGGGCACGCTGGTGGGCGGCGCGGCGGAGTTGCAAACGCTTATCACCAGTGGCGAGTTTGAGCGGTTGGTGAAGGTGTAAGCTGCGGGCAGAAGTGGCGGGGCCGTGATGGCGCTGTCTGCGGGCACGGCTGCCATCCTGGCGCAAGGGCGCGGGTGGCCAGCGTGCGTCGCAGGTGCCGTTGTTGCGCATGCTGGGCGAAGCTAGTCTATTGCTGACTGGCCGGTTTCGACCCAAAGCGGGCGTTGACCCTACGGCGGATCCTCGTGCATAAGCCACGATTTGGTCGCTGGCGAATACGTTAAGAACGGGCTTTCTTCCCAGTTTTCCGGGGTGATATCCGCAGGTAGTTCTAGGGCCTCAGCGAGGTTTTCGACGAATGCCAATATTCGCTCATGTTCCAACGGCCCCGCGACGTCCTTCGCGGAGATGTCGAGTTCTAACTGCTGGGCGATGAAAAAATGGCAGTTTATAACTGTGCCATCCAATGGGATCGAGAGCAAATGCGAGCCTTCGCGATTGGCCAAGGCGCCTCGAGATCCGGGAAACGGTAGCGGCATCCCGTCGAAGGTGTATGTGAATTCGTATTGGCTGAGTAGTCGGTCGAAGCGATCCCAGTGCACAGCTTCCGTATTCTGAACGTAGATGTCCCGCAGCGAACCATCGCAGTCCCATAGTCCTGCTACATCGTGGAAGTTCGGTCTCATGAAATAGATTCTCGATTGTGAGCTGTAAGTCCGACTGTCTGCTTCTGGCCGATATCGGACAGCGGCTACCGGCTGGCTCCGATCTGAAGCGGACTTTATCGTTCATGCGATAGGTGAACAATTCAGCATTGGTCGGCAACCCACGTAAGGAAGACCATTGCCATTTCTTCTAGACAATGCGCGCCGCCAGTGGCTATGAATTTCCCTTTCTCGACTCTGCAGTCGATCCATCGAGCGTCTTGAAGTGCATCGCCTCGTTGCACGGGATCAAATTCGTGGCGCAAGGCGTCTGTATCACTCAGGTCGATCTCAAGCCACCAACCTGGATTGTCGAGCGTCTCAATTTGGATGCCAAATGAATGCTCCCAGTCGCCGTCGCATTGCGACGCGTACCAGTTTTGCAGGCCAACAAGTGCACTCATGGGATCGAAGCTTCTCTGTCAATCATGGGGAACAATCAGAAATATCCGGCGCGTCGGAAAGACCGCTTTTGGCCGTACATGGACGCCCCCGGTTTGCCAAGCATACATTCATTGATGAGCTGGAGGTAAGATTGCACCCGTACATCCGGACTTTCTTGCAGCTGGAACTGCTGCGGTCCCTGA
>NZ_JAFCXL010000008.1:0-241754 GCF_049898325.1 Massilia sp. DWR3-1-1
GATACAAGCGCCGAAACGAGGGGTCGGACCCGGCGCTCGCCTCGAACCCATCGCGGGGTGGGCTTGGATGGTGCGTGCTTACGCTAATGGGCTTTCACGGTAACGGTGAAAGCGCCAAAAAAAAATGGGGTCGGGCACCGTGTGCCTGACCCCATATTCGGTACTGCGCGCCCGAGTCTGTGCTCAGGCGTCCCGTTTAACGGCCGCGGCCGCCCGAGCGGTGCGGCGAAGCCGGACGGGCGCCGCCGGCGCCACCGCCGGTGGTGCCGCGTGGCTTGGCCGGACCACGGCCGCCGCCGACCTTGATGACCTGGCCGCCGCCACTGTTGGCGCCACCGCCGGCCGCACCGCCGCCGCCGCCGGAACGGGCGCCGCCGCCGCCGCCGGAGCGGGCACCGCCACCGCCGCCGCCGGAACGGCCACCGCCACCACCATTGCGGTGGCCTGGGTTGCCGCTACGCAGCTGGATCGCTTGCGGGCGCGCCGTCGGGTCCGGTTCAAAACCGGCGATGACTTCGCGGGGCAGGGTCTGCTTGATGAGCTTTTCGATGTCTTTCAACATGTCGTGCTCATCCACGCACACCAGCGACACGGCTTCGCCCGTGGCGCCGGCACGGCCGGTACGGCCGATACGGTGAACGTAATCTTCCGCAATGTTCGGCAGGTCGTAGTTGACCACGTGCGGCAACTGGTCGATGTCGATACCGCGCGCGGCGATGTCGGTGGCGACCAGCACCTGCAGGGCGCCGTCCTTGAATTCGGACAGGGCCTTGGTACGCGCCGACTGGCTCTTGTTGCCGTGGATCGCCATCGCGCCGATGCTGTCAGCGTTCAATTGCTCGACCAGTTTATTGGCGCCGTGCTTGGTGCGGGTAAATACCAGCACCTGCGTCCAGTTGTTCGTCTTGATCAGGTGCGCCAGCATCGGGTGCTTCTTGTCGCGGTCGACGGGGTGGATTTTTTGCGAAATCACTTCCACCGTCGAATTGCGGCGCGCCACTTCGATCATGGCCGGCTTGTTGAGCAGGCCATCGGCCAGCGCCTTGATCTCTTCCGAGAAGGTGGCCGAGAACAGCAGGTTCTGCCGTTTCGGTGGCAACACGGCCAGCACTTTCTTGATATCGCGGATAAAACCCATGTCGAGCATGCGGTCGGCTTCGTCGAGAATCAGGATTTCCACTTTCGACAGGTCGACCGTGCGTTGTTCCATGTGGTCGAGCAGGCGGCCCGGGGTGGCCACCAGGATGTCGACGCCGTGCTTCAACTGCTTGATTTGCGGGTTGATGCCCACGCCGCCGAAAATCACGGCCGAATTGAGCTGGGTGTACTTGCCATAGACGCGCACGCTTTCCTCGACCTGGGCCGCCAGTTCGCGGGTGGGGGTCAGGATCAGCGCGCGCACCGAGCGCGGCGAGGTTTTCGAGGTGAGCGTGACGCCCACTTTGTCGGTCGACAGGCGGTGCAGGATGGGCAAGGTAAAGCCGGCCGTCTTGCCGGTGCCGGTCTGGGCGCCGGCCAGCAAGTCACCGCCTGCCAGCACGGCCGGAATGGCCTGGGTCTGGATCGGGGTAGGCACGGTGTAGCCGTGTTCGGTGACTGCACGCACGATGGCGTCGGATAATCCGAGTTGGGAAAATGACATGATAACTTTATGGTATCGATCGGCCCATCGCCGCAAAGAAGGTATCTCGGGGCGCCAGTGGCAGGCAATCGGATTGGAAAACCAGGCGGCAGCACACTGGATCGGTGCCGCCTGGTGAAGTTCGGTGAGCAATGCCGGCAGGACTATGGCCTGCGCGGCGGGGCCGGCGGCGTGCCGGCCATCGTCATGCCCGTTCGTATTCTACGTCAGATCAGGCGAACGCTGCCAGCAGGGGTACCATCTGGCCGAATACCTTCGGGCTGGCGGCAATGATGTCGCCCTTGTGCAGGTAGGCCGATTCGCCGCTGAACTCGCCGCAAATGCCGCCCGCTTCCGTCACCAGCAGCGCACCGGCGGCGATGTCCCACGGCTTGAGACCTTTTTCATAGAAGCCGTCGAGGCGACCGGCGGCCACGTTGGCCAGGTCCAGCGCCGCCGAGCCGCCATTGCGGATGGCCTGGCATTTTTCGCCCACCACCGCGTACATGCGCAGGTATTCGTCGAGCGCGCGGGGGCCGGCGCCGTGGCCGGACGCGAGCAGGGTGTTGGTCAGGCGGTCGTGCTTGGTGACGCGGATGCGCTTGTCGTTGAGGAAGGCGCCGCCGCCCTTGCTGGCGGTGAACAAATCGTTGCGCACGGGGTCATAGATGACGGCCTGGGTGATGATGCCGCGATGTTGCAGCGCGATGGAGACGCAGTAATTGGCGTAGCCGTGCATGAAATTGGTGGTGCCGTCGATCGGATCGATGATCCAGACAAACTCGCTCTCGTCGTTCAAATTCTTCGACGCACCGGACTCTTCGGCCAGAATGGCGTGGTCGGGATACGCTTTCAGCAATGTTTCCACAATGCTTTGCTCGGCTGCCTGATCGATGTCGGTGACAAAATCGTTGTGTTGTTTTTCAGTAATCACGATTTGCGCGGTATCGAACGAGGCGCGGGTGATCACGGTGGCGGCGCGGCGGGCGGCCTTGATGGCCGTGTTGAGCATTGGGTGCATTGTGAAAGCTTTCAGTAGTTGACGTCGCCAACGCTAACGCCTGCTGCGCCTCGCGGTGCAGTGAACGATAATGTGAGCGAGAATGAATTAAAGAGCGGGGCGGCGGCGAAATCGTTATGATCGCGGCCTGCAAAGCCAAGACATCCCAATCCCGAACTGCGCGGTTGCGCTATTTTAAATGAACCTGCATGAACCTGCCTGAAAAAAACACGCCTGTTTTCAACCGCTTACGTTTCGTTCTCGTCGAAACTAGCCGCTCCGGCAACATTGGTGCGGTCGCCCGGGCCATGAAAACCATGGGCTTTAGCGACCTGGTGCTGGTCAATCCCCGCTTTGCCGACGCCCGCGAGGACCCGGAAGCGGTGGCCTTCGCCAGCGGCGCCCAGGATGTGCTCGACGGCGCCCGCATCGTGAGCGATATCGGCCAGGCCCTGGAAGGGTGCAATTTCGCCGCCGCCGTCTCGGCCCGCCTGCGCGAATTTTCGCCGCCCGTGTGGACCCCGCGCAGCTTTGCCGGCCACGTCCACGCGCACGGCGACCTGCGTGCGGCCATCGTGTTCGGCAACGAGCGCTTTGGCCTGCCCAACCAGATCGTCGAGCAGTGCAATGTGCTCATCAACATCCCCGCCAATCCCGCCTATTCCTCGCTCAACCTGGCGCAGGCGGCGCAGGTGCTGGCCTACGAAAGCCGCATGGCGGCCGAACCCGACGCGGCGCCGGCCGGGCCGGTGGGTTTTCACGGTGACGCCGCCAGCCTGGCGCAGATCGACGGCATGTACGCCCACCTCGAGCAGGCACTGGTGGCGATTGATTTTCTCGACGCCGACAATCCCAAGAAACTCATGCCCCGGCTCAAGCGCCTGTTCGCCCGCACCCAGCTGGAAACGGAGGAAGTCAATATCCTGCGCGGGATCGCCAACCACATCCTGAAGGCAGCGCGGCGCTGAGCCGACCTGCGCCGATCGCATAAATAGAGGGTCCGCTCTAGTCCTTCCTCGCCCGCTCGCCCGCGCCGCGGCCTTGACGTACACTGGCCGCCACCGACGGAGACGCCCATGGCAGTATCGCGCAGGACTTTTCTCACCACCGGCGGCCTGGCCGCGCTGGCGCTGGCCGTCTGCGGCGGCGCCTACCGCTACCACCAGCGGGCGCCGGCGCCGTTCGTGGCGGGCGCGTCCGCCCGCGCCATCCTCGACGCCATCATTCCCGCCATGCTGGCCGGCGCCCTGACCGAGCGCGCGCAAATCGCCCCCACCCGGGCGCGCGTGCTGCAGGCCATCGCCGGCCTGCCCTTGTCGGCCCAGCAGGAAATCGACGGCCTGTTCACCTTGCTGGCGCTGGGCCCCGTGCGGCGCCTGCTGGCCGGCGTGCCAGCGGACTGGGACGCGGCCAGCCCCGCCCAGGTGGCCGCCTTCCTGCAAAGCTGGCGCCTGCACCGTTTCGCCGATCTGCAGGTCGCCTACGCCGCCTTGCACGACCTGATCCTGGGTGCCTGGTATGCCGATCCGTCGAGCTGGGCGGCGATCGGCTACCCGGGCCCGCTGGCGGCGCTGAGCCAATGAGCCCCATCGACGACCCCATCGCCGACGGCCTGGCGCGCGGCTGGCGCGTGATCGACGGCAGCAGCCTGGCCGCTGCGCGCCGCTTTGACGCCGACGTCGTCATCATCGGCAGCGGCGCCGGCGGCGGCGTCAGCGCCGAGATCCTCACCCGCGCCGGCCTGTCCGTGCTGATCGTCGAGGAGGGCGCCCTGAAGTCCTCGCGCCACTTCAAGATGCGCGAGGCCGATGCCTATCCCCAGCTGTACCAGGAATCGGCGGCGCGCAAGACGGCCGACAAGGCCATCAATATTTTGCAGGGACGCACGGTCGGCGGCTCCACCACCGTCAACTGGACGTCCAGCTTTCGCACGCCGCCCGCCACGCTGGCCGTGTGGCGCCAGCGCTTCGGCCTGGCCGACTATTCGCCCGAGGCGCTGGCGCCCTGGTTCGCGCAGATGGAAGAGCGGCTGGGCATCGCCCCCTGGCTGACGCCGCCCAACGAAAACAACGACCTGCTCGCGCGCGGCGCACGCGTGCTGGGCATTCCCACCGCCTCGATCAAGCGCAATGTGCGCGGCTGCTGGAACCTGGGCTACTGCGGCATGGGCTGCCCCACCAACGCCAAGCAGTCGATGCTGGTGACGACGATCCCCGCCGCCCTCGACGGCGGCGCCAGCCTGCTCACGCGGGTGCGCGCCGAGCGGCTGGTGTTCAAGGGCGGCGCGGTCGATCATGTGCTGTGCAGCGCCCTGCACGCGGACGGCCTGGCGCCGTCGGGCGTGACGGTGACGATCCGCGCCCGCCATTACGTGCTCGCCGGCGGCGCCATCAACGGCCCCGCGCTGCTGCTGCGCTCGGAGGCGCCCGATCCCCATCAACTGCTGGGCCGGCGCACCTTCCTGCACCCGACCGTGATCTCGGCGGCGCTGTTCGAGCAGCGCGTCGACGCCTACGCGGGCGCCCCGCAAACGATTTATTCCGACCATTTTCTGCAAGCCGACCCCGTCACCGGGCCGATCGGCTACAAGCTCGAAGCGCCGCCCCTGCACCCGGTGCTGATGGCCACCACCTTCGCCGGCTTTGGCGCCGATCACGCCGCCGCCGCCCGCCAGTTCCCCCACCAGCAAGCCTTGCTGGCGCTATTGCGCGATGGCTTTCACGACGATTCGCCGGGCGGCACCGTGCGCCTGCAGAAAGACGGCGCGGCGCTGCTCGACTACCGCCTCACCGGCTACATGTGGGACGGCGTGCGGCGTGCCTACCTGACGATGGCCGAGATCCAGTTCGCCGCCGGCGCCCGCCAGGTCAAGCCGATCCACGAAAACGCCGCCCTGTACACCAGCTGGGCGGCGGCGAAAAGCGCCATCGGCACGCTCGACTACCAGCCCCACCTGGCCCGGGTGGTGTCGGCGCACGTGATGGGCGGCTGCGCGATGGCGGGCGACGCCCGCCTGGGCCTGGTGACGCCGGACGGGCGCTACCGCCAGGTGGCCAACCTGTCGGTGCACGACGGCTCGCTGTTCCCCACCGCGGTGGGCGCCAATCCGCAGTTGTCCATTTACGCCGTCGCGGCGCGGCTGGCGAGCGCGCTGGCGCGCGACCTGGCGGCATGAACAGCGTGCGTCGCATGCTGGGGCTGTTGCTGGCGGCGCAGCTGGTGGCGCTGCTGGCAGTGGCCGCGCTGTTGCAGGTGTACCGGGGCTGGGGCTGGCCGCTGGCACTGCTGGCCGGCGCCGGCGCGCTGCTGCTGGTGCGCGCGCTCATCTGCACCAACAATTTTGTGCTCAGCGCCAGCGCGGCCAGTCCCACCCCTGCCGCCTTGCGCCCCGGCCTGGCCGGCTGGGTGCGCCTGTGGGGCGAGGAGTTCGCCGCCAGCATGCTGCAATCGTGCTGGTATGGCCCATGCGGCGCGCCGCGCCAGGCGCTCTACTACAACCATGCCACGCCGGTGCTGCTGTTGCACGGCTACGGCTGCAACAGCGGCTACTGGCGCCAGCTCGCGCGCCGCCTCGACGCTGCGCGCGTCAGCCACGCCAGCGTCGACCTGGCGCCCGTCACCGGCGCCATCGACGACTACGTGCCGCAGGTCGAGCGCGCCGTCGCCGCCCTGTGCGCCGCGACCGGCGCCGCCCGTGTCGCCATCGTCGCTCACAGCATGGGCGGGCTGGTGGCGCGCGCCTGGTTGCGCCGCCACGGCAGCGGCCGGCTCGCGCGGCTGATCACGCTGGGCTCGCCCCATCACGGCACGGTGCTGGCCCAGTTCGGCGTCGGCGCCAACGCCGCGCAGATGCGCCGTTCGCGCGCCGGCCAGGCCAGCGCCTGGCTGCGCGACCTGGACGCCGGGGAAACGCCGGCCACGCGCGCCCTGATCACCTCGATCTACACCTGCCAGGACAATATCGTCGCGCCGCAGGACTCAAGTTGCCTGGACGGCGCCCGCCAGATCGCCGTCGGCGGTGTCGGCCACGTGGCGCTGGGCCGCAACGAGCGCGTGCTGGCGCTGGTGCTGGCCGAGCTGGCGGCGCTGGAACACGGCGCGCCGCCGTCGGCGTGGACAGGAGCGCCGGCTTGCGGGTAAGCTGGCGCCCTGAAGTCGCATTCTTTTTTCTTGTTTCGCTAAGTTCGGACGATTCCCGTGGGCGCTCGCATCCTCATCATTGAAGACAATCCCACCAACATGGAGTTGATGGCCTACCTGCTGACGGCGTTCGGCCACACGCCCCTGTGCGCCTTCGACGGCGACGTCGGCGTGCAAATGGCGCGCGAACACCAGCCGGCGCTGATCCTGTGCGACGTGCACCTGCCCAAGCTCGACGGCTACGGCGTCGTCGCCGCCCTCAAGGCCGATCCGGCGCTGGCCGCCATTCCCGTGCTGGCGGTGACGGCGCTGGCGATGGTGGGCGACCGCGAGCGCTTGCTGGGCGCCGGTTTCAATGGCTATGTCGCCAAGCCCATCGAGCCGGAACAGTTCGTCGGCGAGCTCGAGTCGTTCCTGGCGGCGGCCACGCCCCGCCTGGCGGCGCAAAAGACCCTGCTCATCGTCGACGACGACCCCTTCATGCGCGCACTGCTGTGCGATATTTTTGCGCCGCAATCGTATCGCCTCGCCACCGCCGGCAGCGCCGCCGAGGCCATCGAACGGCTCGGCCGCGGCGACGTGCAGGTCATCGTCTGCGACCAGTGCATGCCGCTGGCGACGGGCACCGCCTTGTTCGAAACGGCGCGCCAGCTGGCGCCGTCCTGCTACCGCATCATGCTCACCGCGATGGCGTCCACCGATGCCGTGCGCCTGGCCGAGCAGCGCGGCGACATCGACCGCACGATCGCCAAGCCCTTCGACGGCGCCGCGCTGCTGGCGGCGGTGGCGGACGGCTTTCGCATAGAGGCGGTGCGACAGCAGGCGGCGGGAAGATAAAGCGGCGAACCATCTGCGCCAGCCGCCCCGCGGCTGGCGCCATCCCCATTATTACAGGAGCCGACATGGCCAAGAAACTCACCGATACCGTCAACGACCACGACCAGCAACTGGCGCAGGCGGTACGCACGTCCGCGCAGCAGATCTGGCAAGCCGGCCTGGGCGCTTTTTTCAAGGCGCAGGAAGAAGAACAGGCCGCTGGCGGCAAGGCTGCCGGCGACGGGGGCGAACAGGCCTTTCAGCGGCTGGTCGAGGAGGGCAGCGTGCTGCAGCAACGGGTGCGCGCCACTGCCGACGCCGATCAGCCGGCCGCCCGGCACGACGCTGAAGGCGACGCCGACGCCGACGCCGGCACGGGCGCGCGCTCGTGGGACAAGCTCGAGCAGGTGTTCGAAGACCGCGTGGTGCGCGCGCTGGGCGCCATCGGCGTGCCCAGCAAGCGCGATGTCGACGGTTTGCGCCAGCTGATCGCCCGCCTCGCCGAGCAGGTAGCGCGCCTGCAGGCGCAGCTTGACGGCGCTGGCGCCGGCAAGGACGGCTGATCGGGGCCCTTCTGCGGGGCGCGCGCTCGCCCCGGCCGTAGCCATGGTGTATGCTTGAGGCAGAATCAACCCACGCCTCCCGCCATGCTCCAGAAAGCTCCACGCAGAACCCGCGAACGCATCCTTGAATTGTCGCTGCGGCTGTTCAACGAGTTTGGCGAACCGAACATCACCACCACCGTCATCGCCGACGAGATGAATATCTCGCCGGGCAATCTGTACTACCATTTTCGTAACAAGGACGATATCGTCAATTCGATCTTCGTCCAGTTCGAGGCCGAGATCGAGCGCATCCTGACGGTGCCCGATTCGCGCCGCTCGAACCTGGAAGACGTCTGGCTGTATCTGCACCTGATGTTCGAGCTGATCTGGCGTTACCGGTTTTTCTACCGCGACCTCAACGATCTGCTCTCGCGCAACCGCAAGCTCGAACTGCACTTCAAGGCCATCCTCGCGCACAAGATCAAGGTGGCG
This sequence comes from Massilia sp. DWR3-1-1, assembly GCF_049898325.1. Classification (NCBI taxonomy): domain Bacteria; kingdom Pseudomonadati; phylum Pseudomonadota; class Betaproteobacteria; order Burkholderiales; family Oxalobacteraceae; genus Massilia; species Massilia sp. DWR3-1-1. The sequence continues at coordinate 8,615 of NZ_JAFCXL010000008.1, forward strand.
CGCCAACTGTGCCTCGACTTGCGCAGTGAGCATTCGATCGAGGCGGGCGACGCCCAGATCGACGCCATGGCCACCAATATGGTGGTGGTGGCGACCTACTGGCTGTCCTACGAATACGTGCGCAACCCGCGCAACTACACCGAACAGAAAGCCATGTCGGACGCGCTCGCGCGCGGCTGCTACCAGGTGCTGTCGATGCTCGGCCCGTACCTGCGGGGCGACACCAAGCTGCTGTTCGAGAAGCTGTCGCAGGAATACCTCAAGAAAATCGAACCAGGAGCTGCGCGATGAACTGGATGCCGTTCCCCTATCCGGCCGACGCCTATGTCTTCGACGCCGCCGGCCTGCGCGTCAACTGGGACCGCCTGCATGCGGGCGATGTCGAAGCGTTTCCCACCAGGGGCGCGCTGGTCGATGCCTGGATCGCCTTTCACGCCGGCGACTACTACCGCGCCATGAAGCTGGGCCTGGCCCAGGGCGTGTGCGGCTACGCGGTCGCGCACAAGGCCACCTGCATCTACGCCAGCGAGCTCGAGACCGACGCCGACCAGCGCCTGGCGCTGTTCGATGTCGTCGCCGAACGCTGCGAGCGGCACCAGCGCGAACAGCCCGACAATCCGGCCGGCTGGTACTGGCAGGCGTACGCGCTGGGCCGCACCGCCCAGGCCATCTCGATCGTCAAGGCGCTCGCCAAGGGCCTCGCGCCCAAGGTGCGGCACGGCTTCAAGCACGCCATCGCACTGGCGCCCGCGCACGCCGACGCCAGGGTGGGGCTGGGCGTGTACCAGTCCGAAATCGTCGGCGCCGCCGGCCCGCTCGTTGCCAGCATGACCTACGGCGCCCGCAAGCACGATTGCCACGCGACGTTCCGCACCGCCATCGAACTCAATCCGTTCGCGCCTGGCGCCTACATGGAATATGCCAACGCCATGCTGCGTTTCGATGGCAAAAAATGTCTCGACGAGGCGCGCGCGCTGTACCGCCAGGCCGCCTCGCTCGAACCAGCCGACGCCAGCGAACGGCTGGCCGTGGAGCGCGCCAGACATCACCTTGAGGTCATATGAAAGCCATTGCCGTCTATTGTGGCGCCGCCCCTGGCGCCAATCCCGTCTACGCCAGCGCCGCCCGCGCGCTCGCGGGCGTGCTGGTGTCGCATAACATCGGCCTGGTCTACGGCGGCGGCAACGTCGGCCTGATGGGCGTGATCGCCGACGAAGCGCTGCGGCTGGGTGGTGAAGTGAGCGGGGTGATTCCGCGCGCCCTGCTCGAGCGCGAAGTGGGCCACAGCGGCCTGACGCGCCAGTTCGTGGTCAAGGACATGCATGAGCGTAAAGCCATGATGGCCGAGCTGTCGGACGGCTTTATCGCCATGCCGGGCGGCATGGGCACGCTGGAGGAACTGTTCGAAATGCTCACCTGGGCGCAACTGGGGATCCATGCGAAACCGGTCGGGCTGCTCAATGTGAACGGCTTTTACGACCGCTTGATCGATTTTGTCGCCCACCAGCAGGCCGAGGGCTTCGTCCGCCCCGCGCATGCGGCCCTGATGATGGCCGAGACAGCGCCCGAGGCGCTGGTGGCGGCCTTGCAGGCGGCAGCCTTGCAGGCAGCAGCCTTGCAGGCGGCGGGGGCGCCGACGAGCGTGGTGCAGCTGGCAGCGGCGCAGCAAGCCACGCGCTAGCCCGCCAGGCCGTCAGGCCGCGGCCGCCACCGCCGACCCGACGCGCTCCGGCACGATGCGGTTGCGTCCCGACGACTTGGCCACGTACATGGCCCGGTCCGCCCGCGAAATGGTGTCGGTGAACGGTTCGCCGGGGCAGCGCTCGACGACGCCGGCCGAGAAGGTGATGGTGAGCGCCCGATCGAGTTCGTCGATGCGCATGGCGCCCACCTTGTCGGCGATGCGCCCGACGACGGCCGCCGCTGTGCTCAGTTCGGTATCGGGCAGCATCAGCAGGAATTCCTCGCCGCCCCAGCGCGCCAGCACATCGTCGGCGCGCAGTTCGGCGCGGGCGGCGGCGGCGAACGCGCGCAGCACGGCGTCGCCGCCCGCGTGGCCATAGCGGTCGTTGATGTTCTTGAAAAAGTCCAGGTCGAGCAGGGCGATGCAGGTGCGATTGACCGGCGTGCCCTTGCGCTGCTCCTGCGCGGCCAGCACGTCGTTCATGTGGCGGCGGTTGGCCAGCGCCGTCAGCTCATCGATCGTCGCCAGCGTGCGGATGGTGGCGACGGCGACCAGCAGCTCTTCCTTCTGGCGCTTCAGGCGCACTCGCAGCTTGTGCATTTCGCCCGTCAGCAGCGACACCGCCAGCAGCGACGCCACCGTCAGGCCGAAGTGCACCGCCTCGATGCGGCCGGGATAGCGGTCAGGGTGGGCGGCGGCCATCCACAGCATCGTCACCGCCAGTTCGACGCTGGCGACCAGGCACAGCGTCAGGGTGGCGCGGGTGCGCAGCGAGAAGGTGGAGAACACCATGATCACCAGCAGCACCATCAGCGAGGCGCCGCGCACGGGGCCCAGCAGGGCGTAGGCGCCGACGTTGCAGGTGAGCGCCAGCAGCGACTGCAGCACCGCCAGCTGGGCCGGGCGGAGCGACAGGGCGTCGCTGGCGCGGATCAGCAGGTAGCAGCCGAAGATGCTGGTCATGCCGAAGCGGATCAGCGGCGTGCCGGCCGTGGCATCGACGATGCCGCCGTCGATCAGGCCGAACATGAGCAGCATGGCCAGGCTGTAGAGCAGCCAGGTGGCGGCCCAGTAGCGCAGCATGCGCTGCATGCGCGGCTCGCTGCCGATGAACACGGTGATCCATCTAGGCCGTGGCGACATGGTCCCGCTCCTGGTCGGCCTGCCGTTCCGGCGCCGCTGCCTGCTGCGCCTGGGCGCGCAGCAGCTCGGCGATTTTTTCCGCCTTGACGGGCGGGCTGAACAGGTAGCCCTGCATTTCGTCGCAGTCGTTCTCGCGCAGGAAGCGCAACTGCTGCTCCGTCTCGACCCCTTCGGCGATGACCCGCAGGTTGAGCTTGTGGCCCAGCGAGATGACGGCCATGGCAATGGCCTGGTCGTCGAGGTTGTCGGCCAGGTCGCTCACGAAGCTCTTGTCGATCTTCAGGGTGCGGATGGGGAAGGACTTGAGCGCCGACAGGCTCGAATAACCGGTGCCGAAGTCGTCGATCGACAGCGCCACTCCCATCGCTTCGAGCTCGCGCATCTTGCCCACCGACTGCGCCAGGTCGCGCATGATCAACCCTTCCGTCACTTCCAGTTCGAGCGAGGCGGCATCGAGGCCCGTGTCGCGCAGCGCCAGCGCGACGCGCTCGACCAGGCGCGTTTCCTCGAACTGGCGGGGCGAGACGTTGACCGACACCGACAGCGGCGCCAGGCCGGCGGCGCGCCAGGCCATGTTCTGGCTGCAGGCGGTGCGCATGACCCAGTCGCCGATGGCGACGATCAGGCCCGATTCTTCAGCCAGGCCGATAAAGCGCAGCGGCGAGATCATGCCGTGCTCGGGGTGGTGCCAGCGGATCAGCGCTTCGACGCCGAAAATGCGGCCGCTGCGCAGGTCCACCTTCGGCTGGTACAGCAGGCTCAGTTGGTTCAGCGGCAGCGCCGTGCGCAAGCCGTCGAGCAGCACCAGTTTTTCTTCCACGCTGGCGTTCATCTCGCGCGCGTAGAACTGGAAGTTGTTGTTGCCCAGTTCCTTGGCGCGGTACATGGCGGCATCGGCGTTCATCATCAGCGTGGTGGGATCGACGCCGTCGCGCGGGTACATCACCACGCCCATGCTGCAGCTGACCTGCACCTGCTGGCCTTCAACCTGCACCGGCTCGCGCACCGCCTGGCGAATTTTTTCCAGCAGCGGCGTGATGGCCATGGGATTGTCGCCCAGCTCGGACAGGATGATGACGAACTCGTCGCCGCCGAAGCGACCCAGGGTGTCATTGGCGCGCAAGCACCCTTGCATGCGCGCGCCCACCACCTTGAGCAGTTCGTCGCCGGCGTTGTGACCGAGACCGTCGTTGACCAGCTTGAAGCCATCGAGGTCGATGAACGCCACCGCCACGCAGTTGCGCTTGCGCTGGGCCTGCAGGATGGCCTGATCGAGGCGGTCGCCGATCAGGCTGCGGTTGGGCAGGCCGGTGAGGGCGTCATGGTGGGCCATGTGGGCGATGCGCTCCTCGGCCCGTTTGCGCTCGGTGATGTCGCGCACGATGGCGACCACGCCCCCTTCGACCGCCACCACCTGGCGGTGCATCCAGGTGTTGCGGGTGCGCTCGGTGCCGCCGCGCCATTCCGCCTCGCGCATCCCGCCCAGCAGCGCCGCCTTGACCATGTCGTCGAAAATGCCGTCATCGCGGTACGACGGCATCAGGCGCAGCAGGTAGCCCCCTTCGAGCACCTGGCGGCGCAGGCCGGTGAGCCGCTCGGCGCGCTCGTTGGTCGCGTCGATGACGAAATCGATGATGGCGCCGTTGGCATCGAACACGCTGCGCATGACGAAGAAGGCGTCGAGACTGGCCTCGGCGGCGGCGGCAAAGGTTTCCTGGGCACGGCGGATGCGGCGCTGGGTGCGGCTCAGTTGCCACGACCAGACGCACACCAGCGTGACGATCAGCACCAGCAGCACGCTGGCGCCGGCGGCGGCCCACAGCCAGGCGCGGCGCTGGCGCTCGACGGCGACGAACTGTTCATTGCGGTCGAGCGCCACCACGGCGCTCAGGGGGAAACCGTTGAGCCGGCGCACGGCCAGGTAGCGCTGATGGCCGTCCCAGGCGCTGGCGGTGGCTGCGCGCAGGCGCCCGAACGCCATCAGTTGCGCGCCGGCCTGCTGGCCCCAACTGATCCTGTCGCCCGTGCGCATGGCGCGAAACACGCCGTCGTCGCCGAACACGCCGAGCATGCCGTGTTCCCCTTGGCGCGAGCGCTCGTAGCCGCTGGTGAAGTAGGTGGGATCGGCTTCGATGATGGCAACCCCGGCGAAGTGGCCATCGGCGTCATCGATGCGCCGGGTGAAGTGCAGGTGGGGCTCCCCATTGGCGCTGTCGCGCAGCATCTGGCTGACGTACGGCAGGTCGTTGGGATTGCCCCGGTGGTAGGTGAAATAGGTCTCGCCGGCCACGTCGATATGGGGCGCCGGCGGGTTGCTGGCGACGATGCGACCGTCCTGGTCGGCGATGCTGACGACGAACACCAGCCCGGATGGCAACAGGCCATTCGCGGCCAGGCTGCGCAAGGCGCCGCTGGCGCCCTTGGTCTGGACGGCGTAGCGCAGCATTTTCAGGTTCTGGTCGATGCCGTTCAAATTGCGCGCCAGTTGCGCCTCGTAGGTGTCGCCCATCTCGTGCACCGACTCGAGGGCGGCGCTGTTGGCGACCTCGCGCTCGCTGGCGATGAAACGGAAGGTCAGGATCCAGATCGCGCACAGCAGCAGCAGCGCGAACAGCGGCAGGGAAATATGGGTTTCCAGGCCACGCCGCAGGTAGCGCGCCAGGACGGCGCGCCTGCCGGGGCCGCCTTTCAGGCGTTCGATGGCGGTGGCGGTGGAAAGCATGGGTGACGTCGATTCGAAGGGGTTGAACATGGCGAAGCTGGCATCACTTCCTGGCGCCGCCACGGGCACGCGCCGGCGCCGGGCACGGTCGGCTGGTACCGCCGCTCATCTCCTGAGGGTTGATATGGCACAGTTACTGTAAACAAAGCCCCGTCGCTTGTCGATAAATTTACGCTGGGCAATAGTTTTTGCGCGTTGTTTTGTGCATTAATGCAACATTTTAGTGCGGGGAACGACGGCGATGGCGCAGGCGGCGTGCCGCCGTCCCGCGCGGGCGAGGCAAGGCGCGCCCGTCAGGTCCAGAGCGGCGTTGTCGAGCTGTCGAGGTGGGTCAGCACCAGGCGCAGGTCGAATTCGTACTGGTGGTAGTGCGGTTCCATATAGCAGCACAGCTTGTAAAACGCCTTGTCGTGCGCTTTTTCCTTCACGTGCGCCAGTTCGTGCACGGTGATCATGCGCAGCAATTCCAGCGGCACTTGCTTGAACACGGTGGCGATGCGGATTTCCCGCTTGGCCTTGAGTTTGCTGCCCTGGACCCGCGAGATCGCCGTGTGCAAGCCCAATGCATGCTGGATGACCTGGATCTTGTTGTCGTAGGCGACTTTGTTGATGGGGTCGGCGTTGCGCAGGAATTCGCTGCGCAAGTCCTGGACGTAGTCGAACAGGGCGCGGTCGGTGCGAATGTCATGGGCGCGCGGATAGCGTTGGCGCAGCACGGTGGCCAGTTGGTCCTGGTCGATCAGTTGCGCCACCTGGGCGCGGGTCTGCTCGGAGTAGGCGCCCAGGTACTTGAGCGAGGCGGCGTGGGCCGAGGCGGTGTTCAGGGGAGGGGGAGTGGCTGCCATGGAGGCGGCAATGTAGCACATCGTGGGCACTGGCGCTGGCGGCGACCCGTCTGGGGCGCACCCGGGGGGCAGTCCCACTGTGGGCGCCCTCCGTGGGGCGCCCACAGTGGGGCCGCCCACCCAGGCCGTGCGTGCGCGCTGCGCTCACTCTTCTTTGCTCCCCTGGCGATTGCCCTTGTTGGCCGAAGCGGCTGCCGCGCGACTGGCCGATTGCCGGCTTTCGCCCCCTTTGCGGCCGATTTCGGCCATGTGATTGCGGTCGCGGCTGACCGCTTCGCCGCCTTTCTGGCCGGCCCGGCGCGCTTCTTCTGAATCGAACTCGTGGGCGGTGCCTTTCTGGTGCGCGGCCTGGCCGCCCTTGCTGGCGATTTCGCGCTGCTGGTTCTGGTCCATGGCGGCGAAGCCCCGCTTGGCCGGGGTGCCGGTTTTTTGGGCGCTGGCGCCCGTCGTCGCGCTCTTGCGCGTGCCGCCTTCCTTGCTTGTGGCCATGTCAATCTCCTTGTGTGGACTAAGTTGAAGAACCGGTTGCGTCAATCGCGACCGGGTACGCATGAAAGCGCTCTTGAATTTAGAGAGAGATCGACAACATAAGTTCCGTGATTGGCCGGCGATTGCTGAATTTGGTGGCGTTTTTTTGCCCCATTGCGTGCCTGTTGGGACAGGCACTCAGTCGGGCAAGGCGGCGGCGGCATTGCGCACGGTCGGCATATAGGATTCGGCAATGGCGGCCAGTTCGGCCTGGGCGCCGCCCAGCAGGTCGAGCACCCGCTCCTGCCAGGCATGCAGGCGTTGGGCGCCGGGCTGGACCTGTTTGGCCAGGATCACGCCCACCTGCAGGGGATCGGCGCACTGGAGCAGTGCGTGCGCCGTGTGGTAGACCGCCTCCGTTTGCAGGCGGGCAAGGCGCCAGGAGACGGCGTTGATTTCGCGCCATGCCTCGAGCGCGCGCACGCCGGCATCGCTGGTGAAGTCGGCGCGGGCGCGCAGGTAAGCCTGGAAAGCCGGGGAGTCGCTAATTTCCATGGGGGGCCTCGAAGTGGAAGGGACCCCGTTCAGACCGCGCGCGGCGCCACGAGTTCCCCCCCGCCATCAGCGCATCACGGCTGGATCAAGCTTCGGCCACCTGCAGCACCAGTTTGCCGAAATTTTTGCCTTCAAACAGCATCAGCAGCGCGTCGGGGAAGTTGTCGAAGCCCTTGACCACGTCCTCGCGGCTCTTGAAGCTGCCTTCCTGCATCCACTTGGCCAGCGCGGCGACCCCGTCCTTGTAGCGGGGTGCGTAGTCGAACACCACGATGCCTTCCATGCGCGCGCGGTTGACCAGCAGCGACAGGTAATTGGCCGGTCCCTTCACCGGGGTGGTGTTGTTGTACTGGGAAATGGCGCCGCAAATGACGATGCGGGCTTTCATGTTGATGCGGGTCAGAACGGTGTCGAGGATATCGCCGCCCACGTTGTCGAAATAAACGTCGACGCCATTCGGGCAGTGCTGTTTCAAGCCCTCGCGCACGTCGCCGTTCTTGTAGTCGATGCAGGCATCGAAGCCCAGCTCATTGACGACGAAATCGCATTTGTCCTTGCCGCCCGCAATCCCCACCACGCGGCAACCGAGGTGCCTGGCCACCTGGCCGACGGTCTGGCCCACCGCGCCGGCCGCGCCCGACACCACCACCGTTTCGCCCGCCTTGGGCTGGCCCACGTCGAGCAAGCCGAAATACGCCGTCATGCCCGGCATGCCCAGCGTATTGAGCCAGGTGGTCAGGGGCGCCACGCGCGGGTCGATCCGGTAGAAATTGGCGGTCTTGTCATCGGCCGCGCCGACCCAGTAGGTCTGCACGCCGATGCCGCCCGACACATGGTCGCCGACGGCGAATTTGGGCGACTTCGACGCCACCACCACGCCGACCCCGCCGGCGCGCATGACTTCACCGATGGCCACCGGGCGGATGTACGATTTGCCCTCGTTCATCCAGCCGCGCATGGCCGGGTCGAGCGACAGGTACAAGGTCTTGACGACGATCTCGCCGTCGGCGATGGCGCGCACGGGCTCGTTGACGGCATTCCAGTCGCTGGGCTTGGGCAGGCCGACCGGGCGGGCGGCAAGGCGAAACTGGTCGTTCTGCAGGAGGGTGGTCATGGCGCTTCCTTGGAGGTCAGTGGAGGAACCCGACTATACCGTAAAATGCACGGTCGTACTATTTTTTAAGGGCGCCGGCGCGAACGCGCATGCGACAATGGCACAAGGCCAAAACAAGCACCACAGCGGCTGCCGGCCGCCGCCTTCAGCGCATTTTCATTTCACTTTTTATTGATCGATTCAATGGCACTCAAAGCAACCATCTACAAGGCCGAACTGCAAATCGCCGACATGGACCGCAATTATTATCAGCAGCACCTGCTGACCCTGGCGCGTCACCCCTCGGAAACCGAGGAACGGGTGATGATCCGCGTACTCGCCTTTGCCATCCACGCCAGCGAGTCGCTGGTATTTACCAAGGGCCTGTTCGACACGGACGAACCGGACCTGTGGCAGAAGGACCTGACCGGCGCCATCGATCTGTGGATCGAAGTGGGCCAGCCCGACGAGAAGCGCCTGATGAAGGCCTGCGGGCGGGCCGACAAGGTGGTGGTGTACAGCTACGCCGCGACCAGCCACATCTGGTACAAGCAGATCGCCAACAAGCTCGAACGGGCCAAGAACTTGAGCGTGATTAACATTCCCGCCGAGGCCAGCGCGCAGCTGGAGAAAATGGCCAATCGGAACATGCAGCTGCAATGCACGATCCAGGACGGCCAGATCTGGCTGACCAACAGCGTCGATACCGTGCTCATCGAGCGCGAGGCATTCAAGGCCGAGCGCTAAGCGACTGCGCTAGACTGTGGGGCCCGCGCCCGACTGCCCTCGTTCACTTTCACTTTCAGGATTTGCCATGCACAAAACACTCTTCGCCCTGGCCGCCGCCGCCATCGTATGCGGCAGCGCCTGTGCCCAGACCGTCGTCAGCGATGCCTGGGTGCGCGCGACGGTGGCCGCCCAGACCACGGGCGGCGCCTACCTGAGCCTGCGTTCGCCCGACGCCGCCCGCGTCGTCAAGGGCGCGTCGCCGCTGGCCGACAGCGTTGAAATCCACACGATGCAAATGAACGGCACCGTCATGTCGATGCGCGAAGTGGCCGCCATCGCGCTGCCGGCCGGGCAGCCGGTGAGCAATTTTCACTTGATGCTCATCGGTCTCAAGCGCCCCCTGAAAGAGGGCGAGCGGGTGCCGCTGACGCTGGTGGTCGAACGCCAGGGCGGCAAGCGCGAAACGGTGCAGGTCGAGGTGGCGGTCAAGCCGCTCACCTACCAGGCCACGCCCCGTCACTGACGGTCGCAAAGGTCACAAAGGTCACAAAGGTCGCAAAGGTCGCAACGGGCGCCGTTTTAGCGGCGCGGGCCCTGCCGGGTGGCCGAGCCGGAGCCCATCACCGAGCGGTTCACGGTCGGATCGCCATAATAATTGACGTCGCCGGAGCCGACGATGGCGACGTCGAGGCGGTCGCGCACGACGACGGTGGCGTCGCCCGAGCCGGCGATGTTCACGCTGGCCGAGAGTGCCTGCAGGCGGCCCAGGTCGGCGTTGCCGGAACCGGCGATCGACAAGGTAAGCCGGCCGGCGCGCCCCTCCGCCACCTGCAGTTCGCCGCTGCCGCCCAGGTCGATCGTGAGCGCGTCCGTATCGATGTTCCTGACCTTGATGGTGCCCGAGCCGCCCAGGTGCACGGCAAGATTGGCGCCCTTGAGCACGGCGGCGTCGATGCTGCCCGAGCCGCCCAGCGCCAGCTGGTCCACGGTGCGCGCCTGCACCACCAGTTTCAGGTGGCGGCTGTTCAAGCCGAGATTGCGCTTGCTGCTGCGGATTTTCAGGGTGCCGTTTTCCACCACCGTCTCGATCAGCGGCAGCAGATTGTCATCGGTCTCGATGGTGACGGACTCAGTATTGCCGAGGCGAATTTCAACGCTGCCCGGCAGTGACATCGACACGCCGTGGAAGGCGGCGAGGCTGCGCGTGTCTGTCTTGATACGGCCCGTGCCCGCGACGTCGTTGCTGTTCCAGGGGCGGGCCAGGGCGGGCGCGGTCGGCACGCTGACGGCGATGACGCCAAGGGCGATGAGCATGGCAAAGCGGCGACGGGGGGCGGGGCGGAGGGGCATGGTCGATTCCTGTGGTGGGTCGGTCGTGGTGGGGAGCAACAATCAAACCAGTGTACAAAACGACAGCACGGCGTGGCCACCGTTTGCGACAGGGCGCAGCCTGCGTGGTCCAGGATGCATTTTTCCCGGCCGGACGGCGGCACCGGTTATCATGGCGGCTTTGGCGCCGCCGCCCTGGACCGGCGCCCGTCTGACTGGATCCGTATGCTATTTATCACCATCAAGCAGGGCAAGGAAAAAGCCATCCTCGCCGGCGACCCCCTGATTTACGCCTCCGCCATCGACAAGGTCGAAGGCAAACCCAATGAAAAGATGAAGCCGGGCTCGACCGCCGTGGTGCAGTCGTCGTCAAAGCAGTTCATCGCCCGCGCCGCCTACAATTCGCGCTCGCAGATCCGCGCCCGCGTGTGGACCTTCGACGAGGCCGAGCCGGTCGACCATGCCCTGATCAAGGGCCGCGTGCAAGCGGCCCTCAAGCGCACCGAGGCGGCAGCCGCCAAGGCCCGGCCGGACCTGCTGGTGCGCCGCGTCGATGGCGAGCGCGACCGCTTGTCGGGCCTGATTGTCGAAGCGTTCGGGGCCGGCGTCGACGGCTTTCTGATTTGCCAGTTCCAGTCCGGTGGCGTGGAAGCGTGGAAGGTCGCCATCGTCCAGGCACTGATGGCCGGCACCGGCTGCAAGAACGTCTATGAGCGCTGCGACGACCTGCTGCGCAAGGGCGAAGGGCTGCCGCTCGTGGCCGGCGCCCTGGCCGGCGAGGAGCCGCCCGACGACGTCACCGTCACCGACGGCGGGGTAAAATTTTCGCTGGACCTGAAAACCGGTCACCGCAACCGGTTCAGGTAGTCGGGCCAGGGCGTGGCCGCCGTGCTGCGCGGCCATAAAAACAACACCAGCGCGCCGACCAGGACGGCCAGGACGATCAATAAACGGTGCGAATGTTTCATGATGCGCTCCTTTCGGGGGGCCGGCTGGCAGTCCATGGTGCCCCCAGACCGCCTGCGTGCCAGGCGCCCTCGGCCAGATAATATTTCGCTAATGCAATTGCCGTCACTGGTCTTATAATTGTCGCTTGCCGATCCCCTTGTTTCAAGCGAGCGCCGCCGATGGAAAATCACCAGTCTTCCCAGATTCGCACCCTGTCGTACGTGGAAAATGAAGACCATCCCGTGTTCGGCACGCTGGTCGAGCAAATTTTGCATCTGCTCAATTCCCGCCTGATTTTCTCCGACGTCATCATCCACCAGAACAGCCCGCTGATGCTGCGCCAGCCCAAGGGCCTGGTGGCGGTGACGGATTCGCCCATCACCCGCGAAGAGCTGGAAGAGTTTTTCGAGGTGATCGAGCCGAACTGGAGCGAGCGGATCGCCGAGCGCGCCTTTGACCGCTCGATCGACCTGCACACGGCGCGCATCCGCGCCAACTGTTTCACGTTTCAGGGCAAAAAACGGCTGGGCTGCGTGATCCGCCGGTTTCCCAAGGAACCGCTGGCGCTGGCGGGGCTGGGTCTGCACGCCGACGAGCAGGCCTTCGCCAAACTGGGCAGCGGGCTGGTGCTGATCATCGGCGACACCTGCCAGGGCAAGTCGACCACGATCGCCTCGATGATCGACGACATCAACAAGCACCGTTCGGGTCACATCATCACCATCGAGGACCCCGTCGAGACCTTGATACCCCAGCGTAAATGCATCATCACCCAGCGCGAAGTGGGCATCGACGGCGACGTCGACAGTTACTACCTGGGCGCGCTTGACGCGCTGCGCGAGCGCCCCGACGTGATCGTCATCGGTGAAATCCGCGACGCCCAGACCGCCCAGGAAGCGCTCGCCCTGGCCGAATCGGGGCCGCTGGTGCTGGCCTCGCTGCACGCGCGTTCGACCGAGATGGGCCTGCAAAAAATGATCCGCCTGCTGGGCAACTCCAGCGCCCAGTCGCAGGCGCTGGCACACGCCCTGCGCGGCGTGCTGTGCCAGGCCTTGCTGCCGTCGAGCCAGGGCAACCGCTACCACCTGGCCACCGAGTGCCTCACCACCGGGCCGGCCTTGATGCCGCTGCTGGAAGCGGGCGACATCGCCGGCATCCGCGCGCGCATGAACAGCGGCAAGGATAACGGCTGCCACACCATGAATGCCTCGCTCGAAGCCTTGCTGTCGGCGCACAAGATCAGCATCGACGACGCCCGCAACGCCAGCACCGACCGCATCGGCTTCGCCGAGATGGTCTGAGCGTCGCCAAGTACCAGCTTGATCAGTCGACCGGGGCGCCGCGGTAGCGGTTGACTTCGCGCGCCGACACGGGCGCCGCCTGGTTACCCCAGCTGGCGCGCAGATAGCTGAGCACGGCGGCCACTTCGGCATCGTCGAGCACGTGGCTGAACGGCGGCATGCCGTAGGGACGCGGGTTGCCCGCCGTGCCCGGGGGGAAGCCGCCATTGAGCACGATGCGGATGGGGTTGACGGTCATGTCCATCGTCAGCGCGCGATTGCCGGCCAGCGGCGGATAGGCGGGCGCCAGCCCCTCGCCGTTGGCGCCGTGGCAATCGATGCAATGGCGCCCATACACTTGCCGGCCCTGTTCGATGAACTGTGCCAGCTGCGCCGTTTTTTCCGGTTTTTCCCGTTTTTCCAGGATTGCCGTTTGCGTCGCCGGCAGTGCCTTCAGATACACTGCCATCGCCGCCAGGTCGGTCTCGTCGAGATGCTGCAGGCTGTGCGCGACCACGTCGGCCATCGGTCCGACGACGCTGGCGCGCGGCGAGGTACCCGTTTGAAGCAGCGCGGCGATCTCCGGCACCGACCAGGTGCCCAGCCCCGCCTCGGCGTTTGCCGTCAGCGACGGCGCGTACCAGCCAACCACCGGCATCAAGGCGCCACCCATCGCGGCGTCGCTGGCGCCGGCGGCGTTGCGCCCCGCATGGCAGGCGGCGCAGTGGCCGAGCCCCTCGACCAGGTAGGCGCCGCGGTTCCACTGGGTGCTCGCCGCCGCCGTTGGCGCGAACACGGCGGGCCTGAAATACAGTAGCCGCCAGGCCGCCAGCGCCGCCTGGGTGTTGTAGGGAAAGCGCAGCTGCGGCGCCGCGCTGGGCTGGCGCTGCGCCGGCACCGTGCGCAGCCAGGCGTACAGGGCGTCGGCGTCGGGCCGGCTCACCTTGGTGTAACTGGGGTAGGGAAAGGCCGGGTAGAGCAGGCGGCCATCGCGCGAGATGCCATTGTGCAGGGCGCGCCAGAAATCGTCGGCGCTCCACTTGCCGGTGCCGGTGTCCGGGTCGGGCGTGATGTTGGGCGCGGCGATGGCGCCGAACGGGGTGTGCACGGTGCGGCCACCGGCGTACGGCGCACCGCCCCGTGCCGTGTGGCAGCTCATGCAGTTGCCGGCGCGCGCCAGGTAGGCGCCGCGGGCCAGGTTGGCCGCGGTGGCGGCGTAGGCGGCCGGCGAGGCGGACGGCACCGCTTGTTCGCGCGGCCAGGCCCACAGCGCCCAGCCGGCCAGCACCAGGCTGGCGGCGGCCAGGACGGCGATGGCGCGCCTGCCAGCGCGCCTCATGGCAGCGATTCCGGCAGCGCGCTGCCGCAGGCGAGCGGCAGCGGCAGGGCGATGGCAGCGGCCGGCGTCATGTCGGCCGGCAAAGGACGGCGGGCGATCCAGCCGGACACAGCGGCGACGTCGGCCGGGCTCAGGCGGTTGGCGATGAGGCCCATGCAGTCGGGGGCGTTGGCGCGGCGCGTGCGATTGCGCCAGTTGCCGAACTGGGCGTTGATGTAGTCGCGCGGGAGCCCGGCCAGGCCGGCGATGGCCGGCTTGACCCCCGTCAGGCGCTCGCCGTGGCAGGCGATACAGGCGGGAACTTGCAGGGCCTTGTCGCCCTCGAGCACGAGCACGCGGCCCCGCTCCAGCGCCGCCGGGTCCATCGCGATGCGCTGCAAGGGCGGCGCCGGCAAGTGCAGGCCCGCGTAGTAGTCGGCAATCTCTTTTAGGTAGGCATCGGGCAAGTGCTCGATCATGTACGTCATCAGGGGATACTGGCGGCGGCCCTCGCGAAAATTGATCAGCTGCTTGTACAGATAGCCGGCCGGCTTGCCGGCAATGCGGGGGAAGAACGGGTCGGGGGCGCTGGTGCTGGCGTGGCAGGAGGTGCAGGCCAGCAACCGTTGCGCGAGGCTGTCGGGCAGCACGGCAGGGCGCTCGGCGGCCACGGCGCAGTGCAGCCAGGCGCAGGCCAGCGCCATGGCGCCGCGGCGTGCCAGCGCTGCGGACGGGAACAGGCAGGACAGATCACGCATGCGTTCGTTCTCCAGAAATGCAGGGTGGCGCCAGCATAGCGCGTTTGATAAGATTGGCGAAATTGTCCGCGTCTCACCGAGGAACCGCCATGAACGACACCGACCGCCAGCACCTGATCGAACGTTATATTGCCGCTTACAATAGTTTCGATATCGACGGCATGGCCGCCGTTCTGCGTCCCGACGTGCGCTTCGACAACTACGCCGACGACGTCAAATCGCACGAAACGGCCGGCATCGCCGCCTTTCGCACGCTGGCGCAATCGTCGGCCGCCCTGTTTTCGCGGCGCCGCCAGACCATCATGGCGCTCGAATTCGATCCGGACAAGGTCATCGCCACGATCGCCTTCGCCGGCACCGTGGCGCACGACATCCCTGGCGGCCCGGCCGCCGGCGCCGAAGTGGCGATGGCGGGCAGTTCCACGTTTACGTTCGACGAACAGGCGATTGCGACGATTGTCGACCGCTCTTGAGGGGTGCCGCGGCGACCGTGGTTTTTTGGCACAAACGCCCGCTTTTACCTGGCGGTCGCCAGTTTCCAGTGGCGGTACAGCTTGAGCGCCACGTGCGCATCGTCGGCGGCATACAGGATCTGCTTTTCCGACAGGCGCGTCATGGCCCAGTTGGTGGTGGTGATTTTTTTCGATTTTTGCAGCGCCTGGCCAAAAAACCGCGCCACCGCCGTCTTTGCGCCCAGGCTGTTGCGTTCGCTCTTCGCTTTCATGGCCGTGGCCAGGTCAAGCACGTGGACGGTGTCGATGCCCAGCTTCGAGCGCAGGCGCTTGACGTCATCGGCCAGGCCAAAGCCGACTTTGAGGATGGCAGGCGAGGCCAGCACCACTTGCAGCACATGGGCGATGGCATCGGTGGGCGGCTGGGCGCCGATCTGAAACAGCCAGGCGGTGCTGTCGGTGGCCAGTTGCACCAGGTGGGGCCCGGTCGACACTTCGCCCTTGAGGAAGGTGGGCTTCGATTCGGTGTCGAAGCCCACCACGTCCATCGCCTGCAGGGCGGCCAGCGCGGCGGCGGCGTCCTGATCGGTCCGGACCATGCGCACGTCGGCGATCGCGATGCCCTGGTACGGGGGCAACACGAGCTCGACGGCGCTTACCGTGGTCTGCATGGGCACGCCGGGTCGCAATCGGGCATCCGGCAGGGATCGACGGGGCCGATCAAGAGCGCGAAAACTTCGATGCAAGCATCTGCAATTTTTCCTGGCGCAGGCGATCGGCCTCGAGTGCCTTGGCGGCATCGACTTCCGCTTTCTTGCGGTCGGCTTCTTTTTTGAAGCGCAGTTGCAAGGTTTCCTTGGCGTGCAGGCGGTGGGTGTCGGTCACGGCGGCGCCGGCGGTGCCGTCGAGGTCGTAACGGACGGTGGCTTTTTCCATCGTGCGCAGGTAGCGCAGCGAGCCCGTGTGGATGCCCAGGGCGGCACGCATGGTCTTGCGGTCCAGTTCAGGCATCTTCGCCAGCAATTGCTTGTCGATGCCGATTGACAGCGGCAGGCATTTGCCGAAGGTGGGAAATTGCTGCTGCAATTGCTTGAGCAAGGTGCGGGCGCTGGGCGGCTGGCCGGCGGCCGGCTGCGCTGGCGCAGTCGACGAAGCGGCTTCGGCAGGCGCGACCGCGACATCGACATCGACGGCTACCGGGACCGCGTCGGCGAGCACCTCGGCCTCGGCCGATTCGGGCGCAGCGCTCTCTTGCGCGACAGGGGATACGGCAGGTACTGCGACGTCTGCTGCACGGGCAGCATCCGGAGTGTCGCCAGGGGTCTCGACGACAGGGCTAGTTGTATTCATTGACTTCATAGTAAGAGCTGGAAACGAGAGGATACCATGTGGACTTTGCCACGTGCGCTGGCAAATCGAATCGTGTTGTTTTGGCATGCCGGACAGCGCTGCAACTTGTGACGCGCCGAGCGCGACAAGGCGAAATCGTGTATGATCCGCCCCTTGCTCTACGCGCGGCTTGCGTTGGCGCAAACGATCCGGGAAGGATAGTTGCTAGGAAGTATGCGATATTGTTATATCGGTCATTCGGTCTTTCAATTATACGACGCTTGCCCTCTGGGGCATAATTTGCTTGTCTCCTCTATTCTCCTTGGAAAATAGATTCAAGCCCGGTTTTATGATCGGGCTTTTTTTCTTTTCTGCTTCAACATTGCATCTGCGCCAATTGATCATACCACCCGCACTGCGTTTTTCCCGCCGCTCCAGGTTTGCGATGGCGATCGTCGCGCTTGTTGTTTGGCATGTAGACCCCATGTAGGGACTATCCCCCGAATACCCCCGCCATCGGGCTCCCGCACAGGGCCTGGGTGGTTTTTTGACTTCGCTGGCCCGTAGCGCCCGCGACTGGAGAGACTATGACCAAAAGCACCGCCAAGACACTGACTTTGACCGCCACGAAGGCAGCACCGCGTAAAGCCGCGCCGCTGGCGGTGCCGAAGACGGCCACCTCCTATTTTATCGAAGGTGACGACAGCGCGCCCAAGGTCACCGTCGTCAAGACGCGTTCACGCCTGGCCGCCGTCAGCGCCGCGGCGCAAGCCCACGTGGAGCGGGTCGAGACAGTCACGGCAGTAGCGGCGGTCGATGCGGCTGCGAGCGCGGTCGATGCCAACGGCGAGGTGGTCGTTGCCGCCCCGGTGGCGGCCACCACGGTGGTGCGCAAGCGGGTGTCGAAACTGGCCTCGCTCAAGCCGGCCGAGCCTGAAGCGGTCGCGGCGGTGGCGCCCGCCGTCGCCGAGGCGCCCGAAGCGGTGGTCAAGGCGGTCAAGCCGCGCGTGGCCCGCAAGGTCGTCGAGGCCGAGCCGACCGTGATCCAGACTGCCGGCCAGTCCGTCAGCCAGGTCACCGACGCGGCCACCCTGGCGCAGATCGACACCTCCGGCTACCTGCTGCCGTCGATCAAGGTGCCAGGCCGCCGCGGCCGCAAGCCCAGCGAATTCACCCCGGAGAACGACGAAGTGGCGGCCCTCAACGCGGTCGAGCGAGCCGAACTGAAAGCGGTCTCGAAAGCGAAAGAGCGCAAGGCCAAGGGCGGCCTGTCGGGCGTGCTGGCGGGCGACTCGAAGACGTCCGAAGCGGACATGGAACGGCGCCGCAACCAGATCAAGAACCTGATCAACATGGGCAAGGAGCGGGGCTTCCTGACCCACGCCGAGATCAACGATCAACTGCCGGAAAACATCATCGATCCGGAAGCGATCGAGGGCATCATCGCCACCTTCAACGACATGGGCATCGCCGTCTACGAGCGCGCCCCTGACGCCGACATGATGCTGTTGACCGACAACGTGCCCACCGCCACCAGCGACGACGAAGTCGAAGCGGCCGCCGCCACCGCCCTGTCGACGGTCGATTCCGACTTCGGCCGCACCACCGACCCGGTCCGCATGTACATGCGCGAAATGGGCGCGGTGGCGCTGCTCACGCGCGAAGGCGAGATCGAAATCGCCAAGCGGATCGAAGGGGGCCTGAAAGACATGGTGCAAGCCATTTCCGCCTGCCCCACCACGATCGCCGAGATCATCGCCCTGTCGCACAAGATCGAGCGCGACGAAATCAAGGTCGATGAAGTGGTCGACGGTTTCGTCGACCTCAACGAATCGTCGACGCCGGCGCCGGCCGCGCCGCACAAGTCGGCCGCCGCCGCCGCCAGCGAAGACGACGACGAAGAAGAAGAGGAAGAAGTCGATGAAGACGGCGACGCCAATGGCGGCGCGGCCGGCTTCTCGGCCGAGCAGTTGCTGCAACTCAAGCGCGGCGCCCTCGACAAATTCCTCGTCATCGAAGCGCAGTTCGAAAAGATGGCCAAGGCCTTCGAGAAGGAAGGCTACGGCTCGAAAGCCTACGTGAAGGCGCAGGAAGTCATTTCCAATGAGCTGCTGGGCATCCGCTTCACGGCGAAAGTGGTGGAAAAGCTGTGCGACACCCTGCGCGGCCAGATGGACGAAGTGCGCCACATCGAAAAAGCGGTGCTGGAGATCTGCGTGTCGCGCTGCGGCATGCCGCGCGCCCACTTCATCAAGGTGTTCCCCGGTAACGAGACCAACCTGGCCTGGGTCGAGGCGGAAGTGTCGGCCGGCTATCCCTACAGCGCCGTGCTGGGCCGTAACGTGCCCGCCATCCAGGAACACCAGAAGCGCATGATCGCCCTGCAGGCGCGCGTTGCCCTGCCGCTGGCCGACCTGCGCAAGATCAACAAGCAGATGGCCGCCGGCGAAAAGCGTGCCCGTCACGCCAAGCGCGAAATGACGGTTGCCAACTTGCGCCTGGTGATTTCCATCGCCAAGAAATACATCAACCGGGGCCTGCAGTTCCTTGACCTGATCCAGGAAGGCAATATCGGCCTGCTCAAGGCGGTCGACAAGTTCGAGTATCGCCGCGGCTACAAATTCTCCACCTACGCCACCTGGTGGATTCGCCAGGCAATCACCCGCTCGATCGCCGACATGGCGCGCACCATCCGCGTGCCCGTGCACATGATCGAGACGATCAACAAGATGAACCGCATCTCGCGCCAGATCATGCAGGAAACGGGCAGCGAGCCGGACCTGGCCACCCTGGCGCTGAAGATGGAAATGCCGGAAAACAAAGTCCGCGAGATCATGAAGATCGCCAAGGAACCGATTTCCATGGAAACGCCGATGGGCGAAGACGGCGATTCGCAGCTGGGCGACTTCATCGAGGACAATGCGACCCTGGCGCCGCTCGACGCCGCGCTGCACGCCTCGATGCGCAACGTCATCAAGGAAGTGCTCGATTCGCTCACGCCGCGCGAGGCGAAAGTGCTGCGCATGCGCTACGGCGTCGAGATGTCGAACGACCACACGCTCGAAGAAGTCGGCAAGCAGTTCGACGTCACCCGCGAGCGTATTCGCCAGATCGAAGCGAAGGCCATGAGCAAGTTGCGCCAGCCATCCCGTTCGGACAAGCTGAAGAGTTTTTTGCATAACGGCTAAGACTGACCTGACGCCTTGAAGCCAGCCGCGCACTTCCTGTGAAGTGCGCGGCTTTTTTTCGTGGCGTGGTTTTGCTGGCGCCGGGCGGCCTTGACTTCGGCAGCAGCCTCAACGACGATGGACGCCTGATGATCAGATCGTCAATATTGTCCCACCTTGCCCAGGAGAACTCATGACCACCCGTCGCACCGTGCTCGCCACCGCTTTGTCCCTCGCCATCGTCAGCCTGTTCGGCGGCCTGCCGGCTTTGGCTGCCGACCTCGTTGCCAGTACCGGCGCCGGCGCCGGCCGCATCAGCGTGACCGTCGAGGGCAGTGGCAGCGACGTGATCCTGGTCCCCGGCCTGAATTCCTCGCCGCGGGTGTGGCGCGAGATGATCAAGGCGCTGCCGGGCCACCGCTACCACCTGGTGCAGGTGAACGGCTTTGCCGGCGCCGCGCCGGGCGCCAACGTGGAGGGCGCGGTGGCCGCGCCCGTGGCCGACGAGATCGCCCGCTACATCGACGCCAGGCAGCTTGACCGGCCCGCCCTGATCGGCCACTCGATGGGCGGCACCATCGGCCTGATGCTGGCCAGTCGCCATCCGCGCAGCGTGGGCCGGCTGATGGTGGTCGACATGGTGCCCTTCCTGGGCGCGCTGTTCGGCCCGCCGGGCAGCACCGCCGCCAGCATCACCCCGACCGCCGACGGCATCCTGGCGGCGATGCGCGCGGCCGACCCGGAAGCGCGCCGCGCGCGCGCCATCGGCACCCTCAATGGCATGGTCAATACGGAAGCGATGCGCGCCGGCGCCATCGACGATTCGCTCACGAGCACGGCGGACGTGTCGGCGCGCGCCTACCATGAACTGGTGGTGACGGATCTGCGCGGCGAACTGGCCAGCATCGCGGCGCCCGTCACGGTGCTGTACGTCACGCCGAAGGGCGGCATGACGCCGGAGCAGGCCGATGCCGTCTACCGGGCGGCCTATGCGGGCGTCAAGGTGCTGCGCTTGCAGCGGATCGACGACAGCGCCCACTTCATCATGTGGGATCAGCCGGCACTGTTTCAGGCGCAGGTGCGGCAGTTTCTCAAATAGGCGGCGCAGGCAAAAAAAACCGCGCCGTCTTGCGAGGGCGCGGTTTCTATCACTGCAGTGCCGGCTTAATTGGCCAGCAAAATCTGCGTGATGATGCCGGTGGCGATGGCGGCGAGCACGTAGTCATCGCCCGCCTGCACCCAGTGCTGGCCACGTGGCGGCGCACTCAGGCGGCGCGCGCGCCAGTCGTTGACGACGTAGCGGTTGTTGCGGTATTCCTGGTTCAGGCGCTGGCCGCGGCGCAGATCGTGGCGGGGGCCGCCGCCGCGGTGATCGTCACGGCGGAAGTTTTTGGCGTCGTACATGCGACGGTTGTTATTGTTGTTATCGCCGCGCGGACCGTCGTTGCGGCCCTGGTTCTGCTGCTGGCCGTGGTTGCCGCGATCGCCATGGTCGTTGCGGTCGTTGCGGTCGTTGTCGCGCTGGGCCATCGCGCTGCCGCTGGCGGCCATGCTCAAAGCGATCAGGGCTGATGCGATTAATGTGCGTTTCATGATTATTCTCCTGGGTTGAATCGGTGGAACTGCGCTGACGGAACCATTACACCGCGAATCGCGCTGCACAGGTGATCCATTCTGGTAAGGAACGCTACAAAACGTTTCAGCGCGTATTTACGTTGCGGCCGAATAGTGTTTGCTGTGTCGATGGGAGCAGTATCTACAAATTTGCCGGGCGCGTCGGTGCGCTGGCGCGCACAGGCGGCCGATTCAGCCCGCCGACACGTCCGGTGATGGCACGGCCGGCGCCGTGGCGGCGCGGCGCGTATGCTTGGCGCGGTACATGGCGATGTCGGCGTGTTCGAGCAGCTGCGCGGCGGTGACGCCGTTGAACGGATACAGGGCGTGGCCGATGCTGGGGCTGATCTGCAGCGCCTGGCCAGCGGCGCTGATCGGGCGCTCGAAGCGCTGCCCGATCTTGGCGGCGATCAGTGCGGCGTCGGTGGGGTTGTCGACCCCTTCGAGCAGCACCACGAATTCGTCGCCGCCGATGCGGCCGACCGTGTCGACGTCGCGCACCGCCTGCTGCACGCGGCGCGCCACTTCGCACAGCAGGGCGTCGCCGGCGGCATGGCCGTGGCGGTCGTTGACCTGCTTGAAGCCATCGAGGTCCAGGTACAGCAGGGCGAAGCCGCCGCCGCTGCGCACCGCGCGCGCCAGGGCGGCGTCGAGGCGGTCGAGAAACAGCTGGCGGTTGGGCAGGCCGGTCAGCGCATCGTGGCGCGCCATGTGCTGCAACTGCTCCTGCATGCGCACCCGTTCGATGGCGGTGCCGACCTGGTCGGCGACGAAATGGAGCAGTTCGAGCGCATTCTGGCCGAACTGGCGCGGCCCTGGCAGGCTGGTGACGATGATGGCGCCGATGGTGCCTTCCTTGCGCGAGACCAGCGGCACGCCCAGCCAGCACGGCGACGCGCGGCGCGCATCGGCGTGCAGGGCCGGCGGCAGGCTCGCCAGCGACTCGGGCGTGAGCAGCAGCGCGCGCCCTTCCTTGATGACGTGGCCGCACAAGGTATCGGCGGCGGCCATGCTCGAGGCACCGGTGGCGCCGTGTTCATCGACATGGTAGGGCATCAGGATCAGGTCGTCCTTGCCGTTGTAGAGCGCAATGGCAAAGCCGGGCGCCGGCAGCAGTTTGTCGACGATGTGGTGCAGCAGCGGGAACAGGTGCGGCAGGCTGCTGGCCGCGTTGGCCGCCTCCGAGATCGCATACATCGCCGCCCGCAGCGCGTCGGCCCGCTTGCGCTCGGTCACGTCGCGCGCCACCGCCACCCGCAACTGGTCGGCCTCGGACCAGCGCGCCGACCACATGATGTCGACGTAGTGGCCGGCCTTGTGCACGTAGCGGTTTTCAAAGTGGGGGCTGGCCGGGCCGCCCGCATCGGCGCCACCGACCACCTCGTCGACCCGCGCCAGGGTGCGCGCGTGGTCCTCGGGTGCGACCAGGTCGATCATGCGCCGGCCGATCAGCTCCTGCGGCGTGTAGCCGAGGATGCGCTCGACCGCCGCGCTGACGAACACGAAACGCCCGTGCGCATCGACCGCGCAGACGGCGTCGAGCAGCAGGTCGAAGAAAGCTTCGTAAGGGGGGAGGGCTGGCGGCTTCATGCAGGGTGAGTGTAGCCTGTTTAGCTCGCGGTGCAATATCCCTGTGGAAATTACGTGACAGTTAGTTAAATGACAACGATTTGGCACAGGCGCCGCCAGCCGGGCAAACGGGCGTGCGCCGCGCCCGTTTGCCGCTGCCTTAGCCGGTGTTGCGCAGGCCCGCCGCGACGCCGTTGATCGACAGGTGGATGCCCCGGTGTACCCGGTTATCCATCTCCAGCGGGCCGGCCGCCAGCGCGCGGTGCCGCTCGATCAGTTCGACTTGCAGGTGATTGAGCGGATCGAGGTAGGCGAAGCGGTTCTGGATCGAGCGCGCCAGCAGGGGATTGCCGGCCAGGCGGTCGCCGGCGCCGGTAATGCTCTCGAAGCAGGCCAGGGTGGCGCCGTGTTCGGCGGCGATGCGGTCGAAAATGCGCTCGCGCAGGGCCACGTCGGGCACCAGTTCGGCGTAGCGCGAGGCGATCGGCAGGTCGGTCTTGGCCAGCACCATGTCCATGTTCGACAGCAGGGTGGCAAAGAACGGCCAGTGCCGGTACATGGCGCGCAGGGTGGCGAGGCGCTGTTCGCGTTCGCCGTCGTCGATCCAGGCCTGGACGGCCGAACCGAAACCGTACCAGCCGGGCAGCAGCAGGCGGCACTGGCCCCACGAAAAGCCCCACGGAATGGCGCGCAGGTCTTCGATGCGGCGGGTCGATTTGCGCGAGGCGGGGCGCGAACCGAGATTGAGCTCGGCGATCTCGGCGATCGGCGTGGCGGCAAAGAAATAGTCGGTAAAGCCGGGGGTCTCGTAGACCAGGTTGCGGTAGGCGTGGTAGGCCCGTTCGGACAATTCGGCCATCACCTGCTCGAAGCCGGCCAGGTCGGCGCTGACGGCCGCGTTGTCGTCGCCCTGTCCCAGGCTCGCTTCGAGCGTCGCCGCCACCAGCAGTTCGAGGTTGCGGCGGCCGATTTCCGCGTTCGAAAACTTGGAGGCGATGATCTCGCCCTGTTCGGTCAGGCGGATCTGGCCATTGACGGTGCCGGGCGGCTGCGCCAGGATGGCTTCATAGCTGGGGCCGCCGCCGCGGCCGACGGTGCCGCCGCGGCCGTGGAACAGGCGCAGCTTGACCCGGGCGTCGCTAAATACCTTGACCAGGTCGATCTCGGCCTTGTACAGCTCCCAGTTGGATGTGAGGAAGCCGCCGTCCTTGTTGGAGTCGGAATAGCCCAGCATGACTTCCTGCAGCTGGCCCTGGCGGGCGATCAGCGGCGCCACCAGCGGCAGCGCCATACAGTCGCGCATGATGGCGGCGGCGCGCTGCAGGTCGGGAATGGTCTCGAACAGGGGGATCACCATCGCATCGAGTTCGCCGCTGGCCAGGCGCAGCATGCCCGTTTCCTTCTGGAGCAGCAGCACTTCGAGCAGGTCCGACACCGTTTCGGTGTGCGAAATGATGTAGTTGCGGATGGCCCGCGCACCGTAGCGCTGGCGGATCTGCTTGGCCGCGCGCAGGATCGCCAGCTCGCTTTCGGTTTCATCGGAATAGCTCGCCCACGGCGACACCAGCAGGCGCGCCTGCGCCAGCTCTTGCAGCAGCAGGGCCACCTTGGCCGCCTCGGGCAGGGCGGCGTAGTCGCTTTCGGCGCCGGCCGCGGCGAACAGCTCGGCCAGCACGCGTTCGTGGACGTCCGAGGTCTGGCGCATGTCGAGCGAGGCCAGGTGAAAGCCGAAGATGGCGGCGGCGCGCTGCAGGTGCGCCAGGCGCGGGTGCACCAGGCTGGCGCCATGGTTGGCCGCCAGCGAATCGGCCAGCACTTTGAGGTCGGCGGCGAAGGCGCCGGCGTCGTCATACGGCTCGGCATGGCCGACTTCCTTGCGCAGGATGTTGGTGGCGCCCAGCCGGCGCGCGGTGCTGGCCAGCTTGGCGTAGATGTTGATCAGGGCGCGCCGGTAGGGCTCGTCGCTGCGGTGCGGCGACAGGTCGGGCGAGGCGTCGGCCAACGCCTGCAGGGGGGCGCTCACGCTCACCATCAGGGTCGACACCGACAGCTCGGCGCCCAGCGCATGGACTTCGTCGAGGTAGAAATCGAGGATGGTGGTGGCATGCTTGGTCAGCGCCTCTTGCATGGTGGCGGCGTTGACGTTCGGATTGCCGTCGCGGTCGCCGCCGATCCAGCTGCCCATCTGGATGAACGAGGCGTCGACGGCGGCGCCGTCGCTGCCGTAATGGGCGCTCAGTTCGTCGGCAATGTCGTCGTACAGGCCCGGCAGCTCGCGCAGGAAGGTGATGCGGTAGTAGGACAGGGCATTGTCGATTTCGTCGGCCACCGTCAGCTTCGAGTAGCGCAGCATGCGGGTCTGCCACAGCGTGGTGATGCGCGACTGCAGCAGCGCCAGGTTGGCCTTCGCTTGTTTCGGCGTGAGCGGCTGGTCGCGCTCTGCCAGCAGGCGGGCGATGGCGTGCTCGGCGTCGAGAATGCTCTTGCGCTGCACTTCGGTGGGGTGGGCCGTGAGCACCGGCGCGATCAGCGCCTGCTCGAAAAATCCCTGGACCGTCGCGGCCGTGACGCCGGCCGCCTTGAGTTTGCCCAGCGCGAAACCGACGCTGCCGGCCTGCGGCGGCGAGCCGGCCAGTTGGTGCGCGCGGCGGCGGCGGATGTGGTGCTGGTCTTCGGCGATATTGGCCAGGTGCGAGAAATACGAGAACGCCCGCACCACCGAGATGGTCTGCTCGCGCGTGAGCTTTTTGAGCAGGGTGCGCAGTTCGACGTCGGCGTTGGCGTCGTCCTCGCGCCGAAAGCGCACGGCGGTCTGGCGGATCGTCTCGACGACATCGAACACTTGTTCGCCTTCCTGCTCGCGCAGCACGTCGCCGAGCAGGCGGCCGAGCAGGCGAATGTCTTCCTTGAGCGGAGCGTCCTTGTCAGCCGGGACGGCAAGGTCGGGGGCGGGTGCAGCAGCAGCGGGATTGGTCATGTCTACCAGTGAGAAAAAGGTGGGCGCAGGGGCTTCTGGCCGGAATCTGCAAAGGGCGCATGATAAAATTTGTAATCTTATACATCGCTCGATTTCTGGTTTGTGCCGGGGTCGGCAAACGACAGCGAAAGAATCCGTTTTGAACGCCACCGAAATGACCGCACAAAGCTTGCCCTCCGCGCCGGCGAGCTTGATTATCGCCTCGCGTGAGAGCCGTCTCGCCATGTGGCAGGCCGAACATGTTCGCGCTCAATTAACTTTATTATATCCAAACTGCTGCATCAGTATTCTCGGCATGACCACCCGCGGTGACCAGATCCTCGACCGCGCCCTGTCCAAGGTGGGCGGCAAGGGCCTGTTCGTCAAGGAGCTCGAGGTGGCCATGGCCGAGCGGCGCGCCGACCTGGCCGTGCACTCGCTCAAGGATGTGCCGATGGATCTGCCCGATGGCTTCGAACTGGCCGCCGTGCTCGAACGCGAAGATCCGCGCGACGCCTTCGTCTCGAACGACTACGCCGGCCTCGACGCGCTGCCCGCCGGCGCCATCGTCGGCACCTCGAGCCTGCGCCGCCAGGCGCTGATCGCGGCGCGCTATCCGGCGCTGGTCATCAAGCCGCTGCGCGGCAACCTCGACACCCGGCTGGGCAAGCTCGATCGGGGCGAATACGCCGCCATCATCCTCGCCGCCGCCGGCCTCAAGCGCCTCGGCCTGCCGCAGCGCATCCGTTCGCTGCTCGACCCTGAACACAGCCTGCCCGCCGCCGGCCAGGGCGCCATGGCCATCGAGATCCTGGCCGGGCGCGCCGACATCGATCTGCGCGCGCTGCTGGCGCCGCTCAATCACGGCGACACCTTCAACGCCGTCAGCGCCGAGCGCAAGGTGTCGAAGGTATTCGGCGGCAGTTGCCAGATTCCGCTGGCCGCCTTTGCCACCGTCGAGGCGGGCCGCATGCGCCTGCGCGCCATGGTCGGCACCCCGGACGGCGCGCGCGTCGCCCACGCCGACGCCAGCGGCCCGGCCGACGCCCCCGATGCGCTGGGCCAGCGCGTGGCCGACCTGCTGCAGGCGCAGGACGCGCACGGCATCCTGGCCGCCTGCGTGGCGCAGGCCGCCGCCGCCGACGCCACCGCCGCCGACGCCGTTGACGAAGCCGCCAAGGCAGCGGCCAGCGCGGCGCCACGCTGAGCGGGTGCCAGCGTGATTGAGCGCAGCGTCCCGGTGGTGATCACCCGCCCGCGCGCCCAGTGCGGCGCGCTGGCCGAGGCCGTGCGCGCGCTGGGCCGCGAAGCGGTGCTGCTGCCGCTGCTCGACATCGAGCCGCTGGCCGACCCGGCCGCCTTGCGCGCGGTGCTGGCGCGGCTGGACGAATACGCGCTGGTCGCCTTCGTCTCGCCCAACGCCATCGACGCCACCTTTGCCCAGTTATCCGCGTGGCCGCCGCAGGTGGCCATCGCGGTGCTGGGCGAGGGCAGCCGCCTGTGCCTGGCCGCCCATGGCGTGAGCGACGCCAACGCCACCATCTACAGCCCGCTCGACCCGGCGCGCAGCGACTCCGAGCACCTGATGGCGGCGCTCGACGTGAAGGCCCTGGCCGGGCGCGACGTGCTCATCGTGCGCGGCGAATCGGGCCGCGAACTGCTCGCCGAGGGCCTGCGCGGCGCCGGCGCCCGCGTCACCACGGTGGCCGCCTACCGGCGCCGGGTACCACCGTTGACGCCCGCGCTGGCCGCGCAGATCGCCAGCCTGATTGCGCGTCCGTGCGACTGGATCGTCACCAGTTCGGAGGCCCTGCGCGGCCTGTTCGCCCTGCTCGAGCAGATGGGTGGACCCGCTGCCGTTGTAAAAATGCAACAGCAGCGCCTGATCGTGCCGCACGCGCGCATCGCCGAAACCGCCGCCGCGCTGGGCGCGGGCCGGCTCACCCTGTCGGGATCAGGCGACGCCAGCCTGCTTGCCGCGTTACAATCACGAGCATGAACGAACTACCACCATTACCGGACACCACCAGTCCAACTTCCCCTGTGCCCGCGCGGGCCACCTTGGGCGACCTGCTGCAGCTGCCGCTGGTCAAAGTGACAATCGTGCTATTGCTGCTGCTGGCCGCGCTGGCCTGGTCGACCCACAGCCGCTTTGGCCGCCTTCGCGCCGAGACGGCCCGCAGCCTGCAAAAAGTCGAAGCGACCACCAACGAGACGGTGGCGCTGGCGCGCCAGGTGCAGGAGCAGAGCAAGGAGCTGCAAGTGAAGGTGGCGGCGCTCGAGAGTCGCCAGAGCGAGGCGCAAAGCCAGCAACTGGCGCTCGAACAGCTCTACCAGGACCTGTCGAAGAACCGCGACGAGTGGGCGCTCGCTGAAATCGAACAGGTGCTCTCGACCGCCAGCCAGCAGCTGCAGTTGGCCGGCAACGTGCAGGGCGCGCTGATCGCCCTGCAAAACGCCGACCGCTCGCTCTCGCGCAACGACAAGCCGCAGTTCATCACCATCCGCCGGGCCATCGCCCGCGACACCGACAAGCTCAAGGCGCTGCCCGGCATCGATGTGGCCGGCCTGGCCGTGCGCATCGATAACGTCATCACCCAGATCGACACCCTGCCCATGCTGTCGGATTCGAAGCCGGTAGCGCCGGCCGACCTGGCCCGGTCGGCGCCGCGCGCGCCGCGCGCCGCCGGCACGGCGGCGGGCGTCGCGCCCGAGCCCATCGGCGCCCGTATCGGCCAGCTGTGGACGCTGTGGACGGTGGAAATGTGGGATGAAATCCGCCAGTTGATCCGCGTGCGCCGGGTCGACACGCCGGAGGCGCTGATGCTGTCGCCGCGCGAAGCCTATTTCACCCGCGAGAACCTGAAACTGCGCCTGCTCAATGCCCGCCTGGCCCTATTGTCGCGCAACGAGGCGGCCTTTCGCAGCGACCTTGAAACGGTGCAGGACGCGCTGCTCAAGTATTTCGACACGCGCGCGCGCAGCACCCAGGCCGCGCAGTCGATGCTGAGACAGCTGCAGGGCAACAACCTGGCGATCGACATGCCGACCCTGGCCGACAGCCTGAACGCCGTGCGCACCTACAAAGCGAAGCCTTAAGCCATGCGTCTATTACTCTGGTTGGTCGCGCTGATGGCCCTGGCAATCGGCATCGCCGTCACGGCCCGCTTCAATCCCGGCAACGTGGTGCTGTTCTATCCGCCGCACCGGATCGACCTGTCGCTCAATTTCGTCATCGTCCTCGAAGTGCTGCTGTTCGCCCTCGTGTACGCGCTGCTGCGGGCGTTCAACGCCACCGTCGGCATGCCGGCGCGGGTTGCCGCCTACCGCCAGCGCAAGCGTGAGCGCTACAGCAACAAGGGCTTGCGCGAAGCCTTGAAGGCGCTGTTCGAAGGGCGCTTCGGGCATGCCGAGAAGGCTGCCGCGCGCGCCGCCGAGCTGCCCGAGAACGCCGGCCTGGCGGCGCTGATCGGCGCGCGCGCCGCCCACCGCATGCGCGAGCCGGCGCGCCGCGATAACTGGCTGGCCGCCGTGAGCGCGGACGCGTCGCTGAAAACGGCGCGCCTGATGACGCTCACCGAGCTGATGGTCGACGACCACCAGCCGGAAGCGGCGCTCGACGCCGTGGCCGAACTGAGCGCCAGCGGCATTCGCCACATCTACGCCCTGCAATGGTCGATGCGGGCCCACCAGCAAGCGAAGAACTGGCCGGAAGTGCTGCGCCTGGTGCGTTCGCTCGACAAGCACAAGGCGTTGCACCCGGCGCTGTCGGCGCGCCTGCGCGAATTGGCCTACGACGCCCTGCTGTGCGACGCCAGCCATGACGCCGAGTCGATCCTGCGGGTCTGGTCGGGCGTGCCCACTGCCGATCGCATCAAGCCCTACATCGCCGCGCGCGCCGCCAGCGCCCTCAGTGCCCGCGGCCTGCATGACGAAGCGCGCGCCACCGTCGAAGAAGCCCTGGCCGCCGCATGGGACGACCGGGTGGTGCGCGCCTACCGCGACGCGGCCGCCCCGGCCGGCACGCCGGCGCTGCTGGCGCAGATCGAAAAATGCGAGCAGTGGCTGGCGCAACGGCCGAACGACGCCGAACTGGCCTTGAGCCTGGGCGCGCTGTGCCTGAAGCAGAAACTGTGGGGCAAGGCCCAGCGCTACCTGGAGCAGGCCCTGTCCGACGCCAGCGCCCCCGCCATGGTGCGCGAGTGCCACCTGAAACTGGCGCAGCTGCACGAGGCGCTGGGCCAGCACGAGCAGGCCGCTGCCCATTACCGCCAGTGCGCGCTGGCCAGCCTGCTGTGAGCGCCGCCTGAGCCCCTGCCGCCTTCCGCTATAATCACGCCGTAAAATCTTTCGCAAACCAAGGATAATCCATGAGTCTCAATAAAGTATCTTCCGGCAAAGACGTGCCGAACGACTTCAACGTCATCATCGAAATCCCGATGAATGCCGATCCGATCAAGTACGAAGTGGACAAGGAATCGGGCGCGATTTTCGTCGACCGTTTCATGAGCACGGCGATGCACTATCCGTGCAACTACGGCTATGTGCCGAACACCCTGTCCGACGACGGCGACCCGTGCGACGTGCTGGTGATCACGCCTTTCCCCCTGTTCCCCGGCGTGGTGGTGCGTTGCCGCGCCATCGGCGTGCTGAAGATGACGGACGAAGCGGGCGGCGACGCCAAGGTGCTGGCCGTCCCGGTCGACAAGATCCTGCCGATCTACAGCCACTGGCAGAAGCCGGAAGACATCAACGACCTGCGCCTGCAGCAGATCCAGCACTTTTTCGAGCACTACAAGGATCTCGAAAAAGGCAAATGGGTCAAGATCGAGGGCTGGGAAGGTCCTGAAGCGGCCAAGGAAGAAATCATGAACGGCGTGGCCGCGTTCAACAAACTGCCAAAATAACGCTGGCGGTGGCACAGTAAAAGCCGGGCTCGCACCCGGCTTTTTTGCGTCCGTACAGCGGCGCTACCAGCCGATGTCCTTCAACAGCGAATACGTCAGGTCGAGCGGGGTGTCGACCGCGTGGCGCAAGTCCGCGCTGATCGACGGCTCCATCAGCTGATTGCGCCTGGCGTCGGTGGAAAAGTGCGACACCGTCGAGCCGGGCGCGTACTCGGCCGGCGTGTACATGCGCATGCGCCCGGCGCTGTCGGCGCCGGCCAGCCGCGTGGAATCGACGCCCAGGCTGGCGAACACGCCCGAGTGGTCGGGGCCGCGCCCGGCCAGCGCCGCTTTCAGGGCCAGCCCCGACTGCTGCGACACCCGCACGGCGGGAATGACGATGGCGGGGTCGACGCCGCCCAGGTCGCTCACTTCGCCGGGCGCGTTGTCGGCCACCACCATGGCGATGGCGCCGGCCGCCTGCACATTGCGGGCCTTGTCGACGAAGGCGCACGTACCACGGTCGACCAGCGCCACCTTGCCCCGCACGGCGGCCTGGTTGGTGTCGTTCAGGGGGGCGCACGCCAGGCCCGTGCCGTCGGCGCCGTCCACCACCGGCATGAGCTCACCGACCACCGCCTGGCGCGACAGGGGCGGGCCGAAGCCGGCGTCGCCCACCGCCATCGGGCCGGCGGCGGCGCCCGCGCCGGGGCCGTCGATGCGCAGTTGCGAGACGGGCGAGAGCAGGCCCGGCACGGCGCTGGTGACGGCGGCGCCGTTCCACGACAGGCCGGCGCCGCTGACGGCCGAGGCGCTGCGCTCGGCGTCGCTCATTTGCGCCCAGGTCTTGCCACCCCGGTTGTCGATCAAATAGTAATCCCACACGGAGGGCAGTTCGTTGGCGCGGCGCCCGCTCTGGTCGTTGGTGAAGGTCTGGAAGCCCAGGCCGTGCGCCATTTCGTGCAGCAGCACGGTGACCAGGTCGATGCGCCCACCCGCCTGGCCGTCGATGCCCAGGTAAAAGCCGTCGTTGGGCATGCAGTCGTCGAACAGTCCCAGGCGTGAATTGAAGCGCGCCACGATGTGCGGGGCGTCGGCGGGGCTCTGGTCGATGCCGGCCAGTTTGCTCGCCAGCGCCGCCGGATACCAGGTTGCGGGCCGCGGCGCATTGGGGAAATCGGCATAGATGTCGTTGGCGCCGGCCGAGCCCAGCGTGGCCGTGGTGGCGGTGCAGGTGAGCGGCACGAACGAGGCGGCAACGCGGATCGGCACCGCGCTGTTCAAGGTGGCGCCCCAGAGCGAGGCCGCGTAATCGAAGGCGATCTGGCGCTGCTGGCCCAGGGTGGTGCCGCTGTTGCCGCCCACCGGGGCAGCCGGGGTGGGGTCATTGAAGCCGACGCCCGCTTCATTGCGGTTGATGATGGTGATGGTGGCGGCCTGGCCGAGGCTGGCCGCGGCCAGGCCCAGGCCCAGTCCCAGCACCAGCACCAGCGCCGGCAGGCCCTTAGCGCTGCGCATGGGACACCTGCGCGGGCGGGGCTTGCTCATGTCCTTCCATGCACGTCCCGGTGACGTGGCCGTCGGCGTCGCGCCGCACCACCAGGTGCACCAGGGCTGCTTCGCCCAGGTGCAGCTGGCGGCGGCCGTCGGCGCGGACGCTGAGCTGGCCGGCGGACGGTCGCAGCGACAGCGAGCCGCTGCCGAGGGCGCGCAGTTCGGCCGCGCTGGCCGCGCGCAGCTGGCCCGTTTGTGGGTCGCGCACGGCGACCATGGGGGGCGCCGCGCCGTCCGGTTCGCTGGTGCGGTCCTGCGCAGTGGCGCAGGCCGCCGTCAGCGCGGCCATGGCGGCAAGGGGCAATACGGATAGGCGTTTCATGGGCTTCCTTTCGGGTCGGGCGGGACACTACCCGACCGACCTTAGACGCCGCAAGAAACGCGATATTGATTTAGTTCAAGGCAGCAATTATTTGTGCCCCGGTGTGGCCGTGCCACGCAGCTTGCCGACGATGCCGCTGGGGAAAAAATAAATCGACAGCACAAACAGCACGCCCAGCCACAGCATCCAGCGGTCCGGGTGCAGCGCCTGGGCCAGGACGGGGATGCCGGCGAGGCTGGCGGCGCCGTCGGCCATCAGGGTTTTCAGGTAGTTTTGCGCCAGGATGAACAGGGTGGCGCCGATCACCGCGCCGTACAGGGTGCCCATGCCGCCGATGACGACGATGAGCAGGATGTCCGTCATCACCTCGAAGCCGAGCATGGTCTTCGGTCCCACGTAGCGCAGCCACAGGGCCATCAGGGCGCCGGCCAGCGCCGCCACCAGCGCCGCCAGCAGGTTGGCCCAGATGCGGTAGACCATGGTGCGGTAGCCCAGCGCCTCGGCGCGGAACGGGTTTTCGCGTATCGCCTGCAGGACCCGGCCGAACGGCGAATTGACCACCCTGAGCAGGAACAGGAACAGCAGCAGGCAACCGAAAAACACCAGGT
Source organism: Massilia sp. DWR3-1-1 (assembly GCF_049898325.1). Taxonomy (NCBI): domain Bacteria; kingdom Pseudomonadati; phylum Pseudomonadota; class Betaproteobacteria; order Burkholderiales; family Oxalobacteraceae; genus Massilia; species Massilia sp. DWR3-1-1. The sequence goes on from NZ_JAFCXL010000008.1 coordinate 41,944, forward strand.
AATAAGTGAGCAGCTTGCCGTCGATGGCGCGGCCGGCGATTTCGCCCTCGATCAGGCGGAAGCCCGGCGTGAGCAGTTCCGGCACGCTGAACGTGGTGCCGTCCTCGCCGCCCGTGAAGTCGGACAGTTGCGAGGCCAGCACGGCGAACGAGGACGCCACCGCCAGGGTGATCATGGCGTAGAAGATCGCCTGCACGCGCAGGGCGAACAGGCCCACCACCAGCGCCAGCGCGATGGTCAGCAGCAGCGCCAGCACCAGGCCCACCAGCGCGCCGCTCCAGCCGGCCCCCAGCTGCGCCAGGCCCAGGCCGACGCCGTAGGCGCCGATGCCATAGAACATGGTGTGGGCAAACGAGACGATCCCCGTGTAGCCCAGCAGCAGATCGTAGGAGGCCACCAGCACGATGTAGACGCAGATGGTGGCGGCCGCGTTGAGGGGGCGCGCGCCGCTGGTGAGGAAGGGGGCGAAGGCGAGCGCCAGCACGATGGCCGCCAGCGCCAGGGCCAGCAGGCGGCTGCGCGGCAGGTCGCCCGACAGCACGGTGGAAAGCAGCGAAGGTGTCATGGGAGCGGCAGGGATGGTGGCAGCGGCGAGGGAAGTCATGGGAGGGTCCGGTCAGGGTTCAGCGCTTGGCCGCGTACAGGCCGGCGGGACGCCACAGCAGCACGGCGATCATCAGGCCGATGTTCGACACCAGCGCCAGTTTGGGCGCCAGGAAGCCGGCGTAATTGGCCACTAGCGCCATCAGGAGGGCGCCGATGAAGCAGCCGCCCACCGAGCCGAGGCCACCGATGATGATGACGATGAACACCATCACCATCACTTCGCTGCCCATCGAGGCCGACAGGGTTTCCTTGTACAGTCCCCACATCACGCCGCCCAGGCCGGCCAGCGCCGAGCCGGCGGCGAACACGGCGACGAACAGGCGGCGCACGCGGTAGCCGAGTGCTTCGACCATCTCGCGGTTTTCCACGCCGGCGCGGATGAGCAGGCCGATGCGGGTACGGTTGAGCACCAGCAGCATGGCGGCGAACACCAGCAGGCCGACGACGACGGCGACGAGGCGGTATTTTTCGATCGCCGCGTCGCCAAACACGATGGCCCCGCGCAGGCTGGCCGGCAGGGGCAGGGGAATCTGGTCGGCGCCCCAGATGACGTTGATGAGCTGTTCGGCGACGATCATGCCGCCCATGGTGATGAGGATCTGCTTGAGGTGCTGGCCGTAGACGGGCATGATGATGATGCGCTCGAAGGCCCAGCCCAGCAGCGCCGTCACCAGCATCGCCACCAGTATCGCCAGGCCCAGCACGCCCAGGTTGAGCGGCAGTGAGTCGATCTCGAGCGCGCCGCGCATAGGCAGCAGCACCATGGTGGCGCTGTAGGCGCCGACGGCGACGAAGGCGCCGTGGCCAAAATTGAGCACGTCCATCAGGCCGAACACCAGGGTCAGGCCGCTGGCCATGATAAAAATCATCATGCCCATGGCCAGCCCCGCCACCGTCAGGGTGACCCAGGTGGGCAGGCTGCCCACCAGCGGCAGGCTCAACAGCATCAGGGCCGGCACCAGCAGCAGGGGCAGCAGGTCGCGGCGCGGCGCCGGTATGGCCGGCGCGGAGGGAGCAGTCGTTGTCATCGTCAGGTTCCGTTCATTGATGCGAATCGAGCGCGAGCCCGAGCAGGCGTTGTTGCAGGGCCTCGTCGGCCACCAGCGCGGCCATCGCGCCGGCGTGCACCACGCGGCCGTCGTCCATCACGGCGACGCTGTCGCCCAGCGTCTGCACCACGCTGAAGTTTTGCTCGACGAGCAAAATGGTGGTGTCGAGCGCTTTCAGTTCGGCGAAGGCGGCGATCAGGCTGTGGATGATGGCCGGCGCCAGGCCCTTGGTGGGCTCGTCCACCAGCAGCAGCTTGCGCGGCTCGGCCAGCGCGCGGCCGATCGCCACCATCTGCTTCTGGCCGCCCGAGAGATTGCCGGCCGGGTAGTGCCAGAATTTTTTCAGGGCGGGGAAGAAATCGCAGATCCAGTCGACGCGGGCCTGGTCGAGCGGGCCGTCGCGCGATGCCAGCAGCATGTTCTCGCGCACCGTCAGCTGGGAAAACACCGCCATCGATTCGGGCACATAGGCGATGCCGGCGCGGGCGATATCGGCGGTGGCCATGGCGCTGATGTCCTGGCCGTCGAAGACGATGCGGCCGGCGCTGGCGCGCCACATGCCCATGATGGTGCGCAGCGTGGTGGTCTTGCCGGCGCCGTTACGGCCCAGCAGCACCGCCAGGCCACCGCGTGGCACGTGCAGGTCGACCCCTTGCAGGATGTGGTACTGGCCGATGTGGGTGTGGACGCCAGTGAGCGTCAGCAGTGCGTCAGGCATGGGCGGGTGCTCCCAGATAGGCTTCTTGAACGATGGCCGACGCCATCACCGCGGCCGGCTCGCCGTCGGCCACCAGGGCGCCGTTGTGCAGCACCAGGATGCGGTCGGCCAGGCGGCGCACCACGTCCATCTTGTGCTCGACGAGCAGGATGGTCTTGTTTTTTTCCGTCTTCACCTGGTCGATCAGGTCGAGCACCACCGGCACCTCGTCGACGCTCATGCCGGCGGTGGGCTCGTCGAACATCATCACGGCCGGTTCGAGCGCCAGTAAAATCGCCACCTCGAGCTTGCGCTTGTCGCCGTGCGAGAGCGAGGCCACGGTGGCCCGCCGTTTGCCCGCCAGCGCCACCCGTTCGAGGTAATGGTCGGCGCGCTCGATCAGTTCGCGGTGATTGAACCAGACGGAGAACATGGCGGCGGCCAGGCCGAGGCCGGCGCGGCTTTGCACGGCCAGGCGTACGTTCTCCGCCACCGACAGGTCGGGGAACAGATTGGTGAGTTGAAAGGCGCGGCCGATGCCCAGTTGGGTGCGGCGCGCCGCGCCCAGGCCGGTGATGTCGACGCCGTTAAAGCGCACGCTGCCGGCGCTGGCGGCCAGCTGGCCCGAGATCAGGTTGAAATAGGTGGTCTTGCCGGCGCCATTCGGGCCGACGATGACGGACAGCGTGCCCGGATAAAAATCGGCGGACACGCCATCGACGGCGACGTGGCCGCCGAAGCGGATGGTCAGGTCGCGCGTCGACAGGGAGGCGGGGGCGCTCATGTCAGCGCTTGTTACGGATCGGCAGCGGCAGTTCGCTGACGGGAATCTCGCGTACCAGCTCGAGCAGGTCGGTGTCGTCCTTCTGCACTTTCTTGATGCGGAAGTGGTACATCACCTGCAGCGCCTGGTGGTCTTCCTTGCGGAAGTTCATCGTGCCCTTGGGCGTGTCGAACGCCATGCCTTCCATCGCCGCGATCAGTTTGTCGCTGTCGCCGGCGCCCGCGCCGGCGCGGGTGAGGGCGGAAACGACCGCGCTGGCGGCGGCGAAACCGCCGGCGGTGAACATGTCGGGCGGCGCCTTGAAGCGCTTTTTGTGCTCGGCGACGAACCAGTCGTTCATCTTGTTCTTCGGGAAGTCGTGGTAATAATAGATGGTGCCCTCGGTGCCGGCGAAGTTCTTCCAGGTTTTCATCACGGGCAGGATGTTGCCGCCCGGGGCGAGCGTGATGCCGTAGCGCTCAGGCTTCATGTCGGCGATCTTGTTCATCGGGTTCGGGCCGGCCCAGACGATCGACAGCACGCGCGGTGGCGGCTTGTCCTTGAGGGCGTCGAAGATGCGCTGCGCCGAGGCGGTGAAATCGGTGGCCGCTTGCGGCGCGTATTCTTCGTGTACCACTTTGGCACCGCTCCGGGTGCTCACCAGTGCTTCCCTGGCCGCCTTGATGGCGTCGCGGCCGAACGCGTAGTCCTGCGCCAGGAAGGCGACGCTGCCGCTCTTGAGGGTGCTGGCCGCCGCCATGGCGTCCTGCATCGAGCTGCGCGCGGTGCGGAACACGTAGCGGTTCCACTTCTCTCCCGTGATGGCGTCGGCCACCGCCGGCTCGACGATCAGCACCTTCCTGTATTCGGCCGCCACCGGCAGCATCGCCAGCGCCGAGCCGGACGAACTGGTGCCGACGGCGATGTCGACCTTGTCGTCGCCGTAGGCCTCGGCCAGCAGGGTGCGGCCCAGGTCGGGCTTGCTCTGGTCGTCCTTGACGATGACTTTCAGCTTGCGGCCCGCCACTTCCATCTTGCCGCCCGTGAGGTATTCCAGGCCCATCATGAAACCCGTCTCGGTCTCCTTGGCATACGGCTCAAGCACGCCGGTCTTGCCGGTGATGAGGGCAATCTTGAAATCGGCGGCGCCGGCCGGCGCGCTCGCCAGGGCTGCCGCCAGCAGCGCGGCAGGCACGCTGTATTGGGTATTCATGGGTGTCTCCTGTTGGTTGTCTGGTCAGCGTCGTCGCGCTGTTGTCGCTTGTGGTCGCTTGTGGTCACTTGTTGTCACTTGTTGTCACTTGTTGTCACTTATCGCCACACTCGACCAACTATCGATCGTGCACTGCAGCGTAGCGCCATTTCACTCGACCTTCGATAAAAATTCGCGCAGCGCCACCTGCGCCTGCGGCTCCGTCAGCATCGGCGCGTGGCCGACCCTGGCCACTTCGGCGTAGCCCATCGCCGGCGCCATCGCGCGCATGTGCGCCGCCTGGGTGTCTTCGATCAGGTCCGACAGGGCGCCGCGGATGAGCAGGGTGGGGCGGCGCCGCGCCAGTCGCTTGAAGGCGAAGTTGGCCATCATCGAACTGCTCTTGATGGCCCCCGAGCGCAGGGCCAGGCCGATGTTGGCGTCGTAGCGCATGGTCAGCACGCCGGGCGCCGTTTCGGCAAAGGCACGCCGCGCCCACTTGGCCCAGTCGGCCTCGCCGTAGTCGGGAAACGCCACCTGGTTGATGTCGCGCAGGTAGGCCGCCGCCGCCGCCCAGCTGTCCTGCACCTCGCCCTTGCCCGCATAGCCGGCGATGCGCGCCAGGCCGCGCGGCGAGAGCTGCGGGCCGACGTCGTTGAGCACCGCGGCGGCGATCAGGTCGAGGTGGCGCAGCGCCAGCGTCATGGTGATCAGGCCGCCCATCGAGGTGCCGATGAACACCGCGCGGGCGATGCCCAGATTGCCCATCAGCTTGACGACGTCGGCGCCATACACGGCCAGATTGTAGTGGGACGGATCGCTGTCGTAGCTCGAGTGGCCGCGCCCGCGCACGTCGACGGCGATGACGCGCCGGCCCAGCGCGGCGATGAAGGGCGCGACCTCGTCGAAGTCGGTGCAATTGCGCGTCAGGCCGTGGATGCAGATGACGGGCAGGCGGGCGAAGCCGCTCGCGCCCGCGTAGTCGCGCGCATACAGGCGCAGGCCGTCGGCGCTGGTGAAGGCGATGTCGGCGAAGCCGCATTCGCTGCCTGCCTGGTGCTGGTGATCAGGTGTAGTGGACACTGCCGCCCCGTGGGTCTGGTTGCTCGATTGCGTGCAGTGTGCAGCAAAAGGGCGCTGTTCGAAAGGCAGGGCGGCGAACACCCTTTGTGCATTAATGCACATCAAAAGGGGGCGTTTGTGCTGCGCTGCAGCGCGTAAAACACCGCCATCGTCGACGGTGTGCGTTGCGTGGCCGCTGTGCGCTGATGCACAATAAACCATATGAAAACATTGCCTGAATGGACTGACCTGCGCTTCTTCCTCGAACTGGCCCGGGCCGGCACCCTGTCCGGCGCCTCGCGCGGCCTGCAAGTGGAGCACACCACCGTCGCGCGCCGCATCGACCGCCTGGAAGTGCAGCTGGGCTCGACCCTGTTCGACCGCTCGCGCGAAGGCTACGAGCTGACCGAAATGGGGCTGGCCCTGCTGCCGCACGCGGAAGTGATGGAAAGCGCCGCGCTGGCCGCGCAGGACCAGTTAAGCGGCAACCAGGTCGAGGTGCGCGGGGTGGTGCGGCTGGGCGTGCCGGAGGTGCTCGGTGTGCGTGTCATCACGCCGCTGCTGGCGCGCTTCCTGGGCGAGCATCCTGACCTGTCGATCGACCTGCTGGTGCAGCCCCGCTTTGCCAACCTGGCCAACCGCGAGGCCGACCTCGGCGTCACGCTCGACGCACCCAGCACGGGGCGCTACATGGTGACCCGGCTGGCCTCGTTCCGGCTGTACCTGTACGGCGCGCCCGACTACCTGGCGCGCCATCCGCCGATCGTGCGCCAGTCCGACCTGGCCACCCATGATTTTGTCGATTACGTGCAGGACCGGCTGGCCAGCAATGAACTCAATTTTCTCGACGCGCTGGGATTCACGCCCCGTCGCCGCCTGTGCTGCACGGGCATGATGGCGCAGGCCGAAGCGGCCGCCGCCGGCCTGGGCTTGATGTTCGCGCCGCCCTACGTGATTGCCAACGACGGCCGGCTGGTGCCGGTGCTGCAGGATGTCGTGTTTGCCGAGCGGGCCTACTGGATGGTGGCGCCGGTCGACCTGTACCGGCTGCCGCGGGTGCGGGCGGTGTGGAACCTGCTGCGCGAGTACGCCGATGCGCAGCCCGAACTGTTCGTCCATGGCGGCACGGCCTTGCCGCTGCGGGCCAAACGCAAAGCCTGACAGGGGCGCCCCGTACGGTGGCGCCAGGGTGCGCCGGAAGGCACAAGACCGGCCATTGGCCGGTCTTGTGGTGCTGCCTGCGCTGGGCCTTAAAACTTCATGCTGGCCGTCAGCTTGACCGTGCGCGGATCGCCGTAGAAGCCGGTGATCGAGTTGAAGAAGGCGCCGAAGGCATAGCCGGCCACCTTGTAGCGCTTGTCGCCCAGGTTACGCCCGTGCAGGCCCACTTGCAGCTTGCGGTCCAGCGAGGTCCACACCACGCCAGCGTCGAACAGGGTATAGCCGCTTTGCGCCAGCAACAGGTTTTGCGGCACCGTCACGTCGATGGTGGCGATGCCGGTGTTGCGCACGATTTCCGACTGGTAGACGCGGCTCTTGTAGGAGGCGCCGCCCAGCACCGAGACGGTGCCGCTGCGGCCGCCGAGCTGCATGGGCCAGTCGTAGTTGGCCGACAGGTTGGCCGAATTTTTCGGCGTGTTCTGGAACTCGGCCTGGTCGGCGATGTTGACCAGCCCGGCGCCATTGGCCACCAGCCATTCCTTGTACTTGGCGTCGAGGTGGCTGACCATGGCGCTCACCGTCAGCTGGTCGGTGGGGTGGCTGACCGCTTCGAGTTCGATGCCGGCGATTTTCGCCTTGCCGGCGTTGGTGAGCGAGCCGGCAAAACCGTTAATGGTGCCGTTGGCGGCGAACGTGGGCACCGAACCGGGAATCTGGATGTTCTTGTAATCGGAGTAGAACACGGCGGCGTTCGTTTGCAGGCGCCCGCCCAGCATCGACGATTTCACCCCCAGTTCGTACGACGTCACTTCCTCCGGCTTGACGCCTTCACGCTTGGTCAGCGAGGTCGCCGAGTTCGGCCCGCCCGTGGCCAGCAGGTCCATGCGTGGATCGAACATGCCGCCCTTGAACCCTTGTGAAGCGGTGCCATAGACGTTGTGCTCGGGCGCGAACTTCCAGCCAAAGCCCAGTTTCGGCGTGAACTTCTTGTCGGTGCGGTGCAGGGCGTCCTTGTCCAGGTCGGTGTTGGCCGCGCCGCCCACGGCGGCCGGGTTGCCCAGGGTGGGCGAGCCGGCCAGGCCCACGTAGGTTTTCTTGAAGATGCGCGCGCGGCGGTCGTCGTCCGTGTAGCGCCCGCCGACGGTGACGGACAGGCCCGGACTGATCGTGTAGCTCAGGTCGGCAAATGCGGCGTAGGTCTTGGTGTCGATGTCATCGAGGGTGTACAGCGACAGGCCGCCGGCGGCGTTGTAGCGCACGTCGAATTCGTTGAAGGCGTTGGCCTTCATGTAGTACACCCCGGCCACACCCTGGATGCGCTCGCCCGTGTAGGTGAACTGGAATTCCTGGCTGTCCTGCTTGTCGCGGTAGATGGTCGGCGCTTCCCAGGCGGCGAAGCTGGTCGAATCGAAGTCGATCGGCGCGAACGTGTCCGAGCCCCGATGGGCGGTGATCGACTTGAACGACAGGGTCGGATTGATGGTGTAGTCGATCAGCAGCGAAGCGCCCTTGGTGATGACCTGCTGGTCGTGGCCATTGACCGTGTATAGATTGGCGCGGGTGTCGAACAGGTTCGCCAGCGGCGCGGCGTTTTCCGGCGCCGGCGTGGGCGTGTAACGGTAGCCCTGGCGCGGGTTCGAATCGTCCACCGTGCGGTCGGCGGCGAAGCGGATGAACAGCTCGCTGTTGGGTGTCGCTTCCACGCTGATGCGGCCGGCGGCGACGTTCTTGTCGTAGTTCTGCTTGCCGTTGACGATGTTCTTGCCGAAGCCGTCACGGTTGAAAGTGGCGAGGGTGCCGCCCACGCGCAGCGTATCGGACAGGGGAATGCTGCCTTTGAGCACCAGGTCGCGCTCGTTGTAATTGCCCAGCGTGCCCTTGACCTCGAACGCCATTTTATTGGGCAGTTTGCGGGTGACGTACTTGACGGCGCCACCAATCGTGTTGCGGCCGTACAGGGTGCCCTGCGGACCGCGCAGGATTTCAATGCGCTCGAGGTCGTAGATGTCGGTCAGGGCGCCTTGCGGGCGGGCCAGGTAAATATCGTCGAGATAGATGCCGACACCCTGCTCGTAACCGGCCACGGGGTCTTGCTGGCCGACGCCGCGGATGAAGGCAGTGAGCGTGGTATTGGTGCCGCGCGAGGTTTTCAGGGTGGTGTTGGGCACCGTTTCGGCCAGCGCCGTGATGTCGGGAATGGCCTGCTTTTCCATCTCGGCGCCGGAGATGGCGCTGACCGAGCCGGGCACGTCCTGGATCAGTTCGGCGCGCCGGCGCGCCGTTACCACCACCCGGTCGAGCTGGCGCGTGGTGCTCTCGGCGGCCGGGGCGGCGCCGCTGTCCTGGGCCGATTGGGCGTAGGCCGTCTCGATGCCCACTGCCGGCACGGTCATGATGACGGCGACTGAACGCCGCAGCATTGACTTATGCTTCTTTGAAATACGCATGCTTGTCTCCTGGTGGTGGTTTTGTTTTTATGTTGCGACGCTTCGGCCCGCTCTTCGGTGGGCTCTTATACGCAATGCAACGCAGTGTGCCGCGTTTCACCAGCGAGTGAAAGACAGAGGCATGCACGGCCTGTGTGCAAATTTGCACAGCGCGACGTTGACGAGGGAGGGGGCGCAGAACCGCGCCGCTTATTGGCGGGCGCGGACCAGGCAGAGCGCCGGCGGCGCATCGGGATAGCGCTGGCAGGTGGCGACGATGTCGTCCCACGCGTGCACGAACGCTTGCACCGCTTGCGGGCAAAACTGGCTGCCGCTGTGGTTGACGATGTACGCGCGCGCTTCGTACAGCGGCCAGGCCTGCTTGTACGGGCGCGGCGAGCTGAGCGCGTCGAACACGTCGGCCACCGCGACGATCCGCGCCGACAGGGGAATGGCAAGGCCGCGCAGGCGCTGCGGATAGCCGTCGCCATCGAAGCGTTCATGATGGCAACGAGCAACTTCTTCAGCCATCTGTATCAGGGGCGACGCGCTGCCAGCGAGAATCTGGGCGCCATGGGCGGCATGTTCGCGCATGATGCGCATTTCGCTGGGGTCCAGGCGGCCCGGCTTGAGCAGGATGGAATCGGGGGTGGCCAGCTTGCCGATGTCATGCATCGGGGCGGCCTCGAGCAGTTGTTGCTGGAACGCCCCATCGCAGCCCATCTCGCGCGCGATCAGGCCCGCATAGTGCGCCATGCGCTGCAGATGGGCGCCCGTTTCGGGATCGCGGAATTCGGCGGCACGCGCCAGTCGCACGACCAGTTCAAGTTCGCGTTTGGCCAGCTCGGCGGTGGCCCGCGCTACTTCGTCCTGCAGCAGCCGCGCCTGGTCGGCCAGCAGTGTGCGGGCTTCATTGAGCGCCAATAAATTGCGTACGCGCAGGCGAAACTCATGCACTTCCAGGGGCTTGGCGACGAAGTCGGTGGCGCCCGCTTCGCGTGCCTGCTGGCGCAGCGCCCCATGGTTATCGCAGGTAACCATAATAATGGGCACGTTCGCCAGGCGCGGCATGCGCCGCAACCGGCAAATCAACTCAACGCCGGACATGCCGGGCAGGTGATAGTCAATCAGCACCAGTGCGGGAGTGTGCCGGGCGCACCAGTCGAGGGCCGCCTCGGGATCGGCCAGGCACGTGCTGGTGCCGCCTAGGAGGGCGCCCAGCAATTGCAGCGTTGTGGGGTCGTCGTCGACAATTAAAACGGACATGCAGTCTCCTGGTCAGCGCCGTGCGAATGTTTGCATTCGGGAACCCAGGACAGTGTGGCACAGGAAACTTGATAAATACTTTCGGTTACATTAGGGCACCGACTTTGACCCGCTTTTTACGACAAATTCATCGGTTCAAGTGGCTGTTTCGGAAAGTTAGGCCGCGCGGCGGAGAAAAAGACGGCGACTGTTGGTTATGATGGGCGCGCCGGCGGCGCCCACGCTGCGGCTCAGGCCGGGGGCAGGAGGGCGCGCATGGCGGCGCTGAAGCGTTGCGTTTCAGCGTCGAGTTCGCCAATCAGCGCGGGCAGCTTGTCGAGGGTGGCGTTGCCGACGCTGCGGTCGATCGCCGCCGCCGCCTGCATCGCCGGCATGGCCAGGAAGGTACCGAACAATCCCGTCAGGGTGTGTGCTTCGCGCTGCAGGCGCACCAGGTCGCCCGCGGCGGCGGCGCTCTTGAGCGCGGCCAACTGGCCGGGTAGGGCGTCGACGAAATGGCGGCCGATGGCGGCCACCGAATCGGCATCGGCGGCGGCGATCGCGCGCGCGTAATCGTAGCCGGCCGGCGCCGGCGGCGTGCCCACGCTGTCGACCGTGCGCGCCGCCAGCGCATGGCGGTCGATCACCTGGCGAAACGCCTGCATGCGAAACGGCTTGGCGATGTAGTCGTCCATGCCGCCGTCCAGGCATTTTTCGCGGTCGCCCTGGAGGGCGTTGGCGGTCATGGCGATGATCACGGTGCGCGCCGCGCCGGCCTGCTCGCGGCGGCGGATTTCGGTGGTGGCCTGGAAGCCGTCGAGCACGGGCATATGCAGGTCCATCAGGATCAGGTCGAACGGTTTCTCGGCGTGCTGGCGCAGGGCATCGCCACCGTCGGCGGCGATGCTCACCCGGTGTCCCCACTTGGTGAGCAGGATGCTGGCCAGGTGCTGGTTCGATTCGTTGTCCTCGACCAGCAGCACCGACAGCGACACGGCCGCTTCGCGCAGCGAGTGGCGCGTGATGATGGGCCGCGCGGCCGCCTGCTCGCGCGGGTGGCCGATCAGGCCATGGAGGGCGCCAAACAGTTCCTCCGGGCGGGTCGGCTTGAGCAGGAAGGCCTGGATGCCCAGGTCACGGCAGCGCACGGCGTCGCCGGGGACGCCCGACGACGACAGCAGCAGGATCGGCACGCCGGCGTAGGCGGGCAGGCCGGACAGGGCGCGCGCCGTGTCGAAGCCGTCCATGCCGGGCATGGCGAAATCGAGCACGATGCAGTCGAGCGGGCGCGCGCTGGCCGAGCCGCACCAGGCCAGCGCCGCGCCGCCGTCGTTCTGCTGCACCACATCGCAGCCCCAGCGCTCGAACAGGTTGCGCAGGATTGACTGGCTGGTGGCGTTGTCGTCGACGCACATGACGGTGCGCCCGGCCAGCGGCGCCGGCTGCGCCGGCATGGCGCCGGGCGCGGCATCGTCGCACAGCGCCAGCGACAGCCGCACGGTGAAGGTACTGCCCTGGCCGACCGTGCTGTCGATGTCGATGGTGCCGCCCATCAGTTCGACCAGGCGGCGGGTGATGGTCAGCCCCAGGCCGGTGCCGCCGAAGCGCCGCGTGGTCGAGCCGTCTTCCTGGCGGAACGCGGCGAAGATGGCCTCCTGCTGGTTGGCGGCGATGCCGATGCCGGTGTCGCGCACGGCGATGGCGATGCCCACGCGGCCGCCGGCGCAACTGACGGCGCGCACGCTCACCACCACTTCGCCGGCGCCGGTGAACTTGACGGCGTTGCCGGCCAGGTTGGTGAGGATCTGGCGCAGCCGCCCCGGGTCGCCCACCACCATGCGCGGCAGCGCCGGGTCGATATCGAGCGCCAGTTCGAGGTTTTTCGCGCGCGCCCGGCTCGACTGCACGCGCAGGCCGTCCTGGACCACCCGGGCCAGGTCGAACGAGGCCGATTCGAGCCGCATCATGCCCGCTTCGATCTTCGAGAAATCGAGAATGTCGTCGATGATCTCGAGCAGGGCGTCGGCCGACGACTTGACGATGTCGAGGTGGCTGCGCTGGCTGGCATCGAGCGACGACTCGAGCACCAGGTCGGTCATGCCGATGATGCCGTTCATGGGCGTGCGGATTTCGTGGCTCATGTTGGCCAAAAATTCGCTCTTGGCGCGGCTGGCCGATTCGGCCGCCTCCATCGCCGCATGCATGGCGCGCTCGGCCGATTTGTGGGGCGAAATGTCGACGATGGTGCCGATCAGGCCGATCGTGGTGCCGTCGGCGCGCGCCAGCGCCACCTTGCTGTAGAGGACATCGAGATCACGGCTGCCGGCGCTCAGCGTCGCTTCGCAGGTGCGAATGCCGTGCAGGCCGAACACCTCGGCGTCATGGGCGCGCAGCGCCGCCGCTTGCGCCGCCGGCAGCAGGTCCTCGGCGCGCAGGCCGATGACGTCGCGGTGCGAGCGGCCGAACAGGCCGGTGAAGGCCAGGTTGGCGCGCAGGTAGGCGCCGTCCGGGCCGGTCAGATACAGCGGCAGCGGCACCGACTCGATCAGGGTATCGACGAACTTGAGGTTGTCTTCGAGCTCGCGGGTGGCGCGGTGGCGGTCGGTGACGTCGCTCAGGCTGCCGGTGATGCCGCGGCAGGCGCCGTGTTGGTCGAACTCGACGCGGGCGTTGACGTCAAGCCAGCGCACCGCGCCGCCGATGGTCAGGTAGCGCGCCTCGTGGCGGGTGCTGCGGCGGGCGCCGCCGACCATGCGGTGAAAGCCGTCGCGCACGCGCTGGCGGTCGCGCGGATCGATGAAATCGAACAGTTCGCGCCCCAGGCTGGTCTCGACCGGGTGGCCGGTGATGGCCGTCCAGGCCGCGTTGAGGAAGGTCCAGCGGCCCTGGACATCGCCGCGGAACACCACTTCCGACAGGCTCTCGACGACGCCGCGGTATTCGTGCTCGCTGGCGCTGAGCGCCTCGGCCAGCCGCTTGTTGGCGGTGATGTCGGTGCGGATGGCGATGTAGCGCAGCGGCGCGCCGTGGCGGTCGAGGAAGGGCACGATGGTGGCGTCGACCCAGTAGACGCGTCCCTGCTTGGAGACGTTGCGGATTTCGCCGCGCCAGACGCCGCCGGCGCCGATGGTGCGCCACATCTGCTGGAAAAAATCGTCCGTGTGCTCGCCCGAGTTGATTATCTGGTGGCTGCGGCCGATCAGCTCATCGCGCGTGTAACCGCTGATGGCGCAGAACTTGTCGTTGACGCTGACGATCGCCCCGGCCGTGTCGGTGACGCTGATGATGGCGTGCTGGTCCATCGCGAAGCGCTGGTGCGCCAGCTCCAGGCGGCGCAGCTCCTGCTGTCGCACCAGCTCGGCCAGCAGGCCCGACAGCGCTTCGATGTCGTCGTCGTCATCGGCCGCCAGCGGCCGGGCGGCATGCTCGGCGGTGAGCAGATTGTCGGCGGCGTCGCGCAGGCTGGCCAGCACGCGGTTGCGGCTGGCCAGGTCGGCGCGCATGCGCTCGTTGGCGCTGGTCAGTTCGTCCGAGCTCAGTTGCAGGCTGCGCGCGCGCAGGTCGAGATCGCGGTCGCTCTGGTGGTAGGTGGTGTCGATCCGTTCGATCAGCAGCGGCACGCCGGCCACGAATTGCGCCGCCGCCGGCGACAGCGCCCCGCGCGCGCCCAGCGCTGCCAGTTCGGCCAGCACCGCGGCGAGGGTGGCATCGCCGTCGATCTGGCAGTTGCGGCGCAGTTGGCGCGCGAGGGTGGCATGCATGTCAGTATTCGCCCAGCACGGTGATCGTCATGGTCTGGTTGTGCAGCCGGCAGGGCGCGCCGGGGGCGGGGGCGGCGATTTCGCCGTTCGAATAAAAGCCCGTCAACAGCGTGTCGGCGCCGAGGATCGCCGCCACCGCCTCGACTTCTTCGTCGATGCGGTCGCCCATCACCAGGCGGCGGCCCACGCAGCTGACCAGGATCGCCAGCGCCTGGCCGCGCGGGGCCGGTGCCGGCGCGGCGCGGCGGGCTGCCGTTTCGGCGCCGTCGATGAGTTTTTCGGTGTCGGCATGCATCAGCCGCAGGGTACCGTCGACCTCCACGTTGCCGGCCAGGATCAGCGAACCGCTCGCGTCGTCCGTGCCGAGGATGGTGCGAATGACCCCGCCGTGCGCTTCGCCGCCCTGCAGTTCGAACGGGAACAGCAGCCCCGAGGCGGGCAGGTCGGCGGCGTAGCTGCCCAGGTAGGCCTTGTAGATGTCGAGGGCGCGTTCGCCATCGAGCTCGTAGAGCACATTGTCGACGGCGCGGGTGATCTTGCGGGACGGCCCGAACGGCCGCCAGCCGCCGTAGCTGCCGTGGCCCAGCGCCAGCCGGCTGCCGTACAGGCCGACGGCGACCACCTGGTCGTCGGCCCGCCCGCCAGGGCCCAGCGTCCAGGTGCGCGCGAACGCGCCGCCATCGGCGGCCAGCCCGCCCGACAGCGGCACGCCGGGCGGCAGGCCCTGTTCGAGCGCCGCCACCAGCGCGCTGCCATTGATCGCCACGCCGGTGCCCAGCAGCAGCACCGCCGCCAGGCCGGCGTGCGGCAACTGCGCCGCCAGCGCGGCGCCGGCGGCGGCCGAGTCGGCCATCGTCCCCAGCACCGTGCTGACGGCGCGCACGCTGGTGTGCTCGAAGGCGAGCGCGGTGAGCACGCAGCGCTCGTCGTGCACCAGGTTGCCGGCGATTTCCCCGGCCGTCGAGCAGCCCACGATCAGCGCCTGCGGATAGGCCACGCGCAGGCGCGCGGCAAGGGTGTCGTCGGCAAAAAACGCGGGCGCGGCGAACGCCAGCAGCAGTTGCGCCGGCAGCGGCAGCGGGGGTGGTGCGAAGCGGGCGACATCGGCGGCGGCAAGAATGCTCTGTTGGATTTGCATGGGGCCCTTATATGCGCTCGCCGTCGCACTCGGCGTCCGGATGACTGGCGTGGATCGTCAGCACCTCGGCCCAGGCGCGCACGAAGGCGGCCACGCAGTCCGGGCAAAAATGGCTGCCGCTGTGTTCTTCGAGGAAGGCGCGGGCATCGGTGAGCGACCAGGCGCGCTTGTAGGGCCGGGGCGAACTCAAGGCGTCGAACACGTCGGCCACGGCGACGATGCGCGCCGACAGCGGGATGGCGGCGCCGGCCAGGCCTTGCGGGTAGCCGCTGCCGTTGAAGCGCTCGTGGTGGCAGCGGGCGATTTCTTCGCCCAGCTGCATCAGCGGCGAGGCGCTGCCGGCGAGGATATGGGCGCCGTGGGCGGCGTGCTGGCGCATGATCGCCATCTCCGCGTCGTCCAGGCGGCCCGGCTTGAGCAGGATGTAGTCGGGCGTGCCCAGCTTGCCGATGTCGTGCATCGGCGCCGCTTCCAGCAGGCGCTGGCAGAACTGCGGCGGGCAATCGAGCTGGCGCGCGATCAGGGCCGAATACTGGGCCATGCGGTGCAGGTGGGCGCCGGTTTCCGGATCGCGGTATTCGGCCGCGCGCGCCAGCCGCGTCACCAGCTCGCGTTCGCGATCGGCGATGTGGGCGGTGGCCGCCGCCACTTCGCGTTGCAGCAGCAGCGCGCGGTCGGCCAGCAGCGTGCGCGCTTCGTTGAGCTGCAGCAGATTGCGCACGCGCAGGCGAAACTCGTTCGCCTCGACCGGCTTGGCGACGAAATCGGTGGCGCCCGCCTCGCGCGCCTGCTCGCGCACGCGCGCTTCATTTTCGGTGGTGATCATGATGATCGGCACGTCGGCCAGGCCCGGCATGCGCCGGAACAGGCTGATGAATTCGACGCCCGACAGGGTCGGCATGCGGTAATCGACCAGCACCAGCTCGGGGGTGTGATCCTCGCACCACTCGAGGGCATCGACGGGATCCTCGAACGTGGTCGCCGGCCGCTCGCTGGCGCCACGCACCAGCTGCGCCAGCAGCAGCAGGTTGGTGGTGTTGTCGTCGACGATGAGTATGGCCATGTGTTCTCCTTGCGGCGATGGCGGGCTTTGCCGTGCTCGCTATTTCGCTGAATGAAGATATTGCCACACGAAAACTAATTAGTCTGATAATTCTGGCGTTCCGGCGAGCGCTTGTGGTGCAAAGCACGCAGAAACGGGGCAAGCACTACCAATGGGCTAGACCATGTTCATTAGATGGCGCTGCCCGCCGGCGCGGGCAGCATGGCGACGGCGCCACCGTGCGGCCCCGTCAGCCGCCTGATCAGGCCGATCGTCGTTGCCACGTCAAAAGGCTTGGCGATGAAGTGGTCCATGCCGGCGTTGCGGGCGGCGTCCTGGTGGGTGCTGAAGGCGCCGGCGGTGAGGGCGACGATCGGCAGGCCGGCAAATTGCGCCATGCCGCGCAGGATCGTGGTCGCTTCGATGCCGTCCATGACCGGCATCTGCACGTCCATCAGCACCAGGTCGACCGTCTCCGGATGGGCCAGCAGCCAGTCGATGGCGGCGCGGCCGTTTTCGGCCAGGTCGACCCGGGCGCCTTCGCATTCGAGGATGCGGCGGGCGACGTCGCGGTTGATGTCGCTGTCGTCGACCACCAGCAGGTGCAGGCCCGACAAGGCGGTGCCGGCGCGCGCCGGCAGCGCCAGGGTATCCTCGGACACGGCCCGTTTGCGGCGCGCTTCGAGCACCGCGTTGTAGAGCGTCGAGGTGGTCACCGGCGTGGTCAGCATGGCGTCGGCCAGGCCGTGGTCCTGGTCTGCTTCGAACACGCCCGCCTGGTAGGCGCTGATCAGGATGACGACGGGGCAGGCGTCGGCCGGCGCCGCCGCGCGGATCGCCCGCAGCGTGGCGATGCCGCCGGCGCCGGGCAGTTGCCAGTCGAGCATGATGGCGCCGGGCAGGCGGGCGCCCTTGCCCAGCGCCGCCAGCACGGCGGCGCCGCAGTCGGCCTGGCGCACCCGCCAGCCCAGCGCACGGGCGGTGTCGGCGACGCTGGTGGCAGGCGTCCCGGCGGCGGCCACCAGCACGTCCAGTTCGTGCATCTCGGGCGCCGAACTGCCGTTGGCGGCCGCCCGCACCGGCAGCGTGACGGCGAACCAGAAGCTGCTGCCGGCGCCGGCGCGGCTGTCGACGCCGATGCGCCCCTGCATCAGTTCGACGATCCGCTTGCAGATGGTCAGGCCCAGGCCGGAACCGCCGTAGCGGCGGGTGGTGGAGGTGTCGGCCTGGGTGAACGCTGAAAAAATGTTCTGCTGCTGCGCCTCGGTGATGCCGATGCCGGTGTCGGTGACGCGAAAGACCAGTTCGGCCCGGCCATCGGCCAGCAGGTTCGCCTGCACCGTCAGGCTGACGCTGCCTTGCTGGGTGAACTTGATGGCGTTGCTGGTCAGGTTCACCAGCAACTGCTCGAGCCGCAGGGCGTCACCGAGCACGCTGGCGGCCACCGTCGGCAGCGGCGCCACCAGCAGGGTGATCGGCTTGTCGGCCACCGCCACGCCCATGGTGGCGGCGACGGTGTCAATCACGTCCTGCAGGGCGAACCAGCGCTGTTCGATGACCATCGCGCCGGCCTCGATCTTGGAGACGTCGAGGATGTCGTTGATGATGCCCAGCAGGGATCGGCCGGCCACGCGGATTTTTTGCAGCATGGAGGCCGCCTCGACGTCGCGGTTGCCCCGTTCGAGCAGGTAGGCCATGCCGAGGATGGCGTTCAGGGGCGTGCGGATTTCGTGGCTCATATTGGCCAGGAACTCGGCCTTGCTGCGGTTGGCCGCCTCGGCGGCGTCGCGCGCTTCGAGCAGGTGGCCTTCGGCGCTTTTTTGCGCCGAGATGTCCTGCACGAAGATCAGCGTGGCAGGCCCGTCGCCCAGCAGCACCCGGCTGGTGGCCTTGAACACGGGGATCAGGGCGCCGCCCTGGCCCAGCGCGATCGCCTCGAAGCGTTGTTCGACGGCGGCGTCGGCGTCGAGCGTGGCCAGCACCTCGCGCAGGGTGGCCAGCGAGGCCGGCGCGATCATGGCGCCCCAGGCCAGGCCGGTCAGGTCAGCGTCGTCATCGTAGCCGTGCAGCAGGTTATAGCGGCGGTTGGTGTAGATGAAGCGGCCGTGGCGGGCCATGGCGACGGCCACCGGGGCTTCCTCGATCAGGGTGCGAAAGCGCGCTTCGCTGGCGGCGAGCGCCTCCGCTTGCAGCCGTTCGCGCTTGCGCTCGGCTTCGAATTGCTGGAAGCGGCGCCGCCTGGCCTGAAACCAGCCGAGGGCGCCGGCCCAGACCAGCGCCAGCGCGCCGTAGAGGGCGCCAAATGCCTGCGCCTGGCGGTTCAGGGGCGCCGTCACCACCGCCGGGTCGCGTTGCAACTGCAGTGTCAGCGCATGGTCAACGTGCACGCCGGCCGGCGCGATGCGCGCGGTGGCGCCCAGCGTGGCGGCGCCCTGGCGCGGCCTGACCGCCACCGCGCCGGCGGCGACAAAGCCGGCGCCGTCGCTGTGGACGATGGCGGCGCGCATGTCGGGCGCATACAGGGCGGTGTGCAGGATGCCGGAAAAATAACGGGGATCGAGCACCGCCGAGACCACCCCGCTCAGGCGCAATTGCGCGGGGATGACCCGGGTGGCGCTCATGACAATGTCGCCGCGGATCGAGCGAAATGGCGGCGACAGGTACAGCAGGGCGGCGTCGCCGCGCTGGCGTGGCACCGTAAAATAGGTGCGCTGCGAAAAGTCGCGCCCCGTCAGATCTTCCGGGATCGCCGCCACCACGGTGCCGGCGTCGTTCATGACGACGATGCCGCGCACCCCTGGCATCGCCTCGACCAGGGCGCGCAGCCGCCGCGTCACCGCCACCCGGTCGAACGCATTGTCGTCGGCCAGGCGGTCGCGGATGACGCCGGCCAGGGCGCGGTCGACCGCCACCAGGTTGACCGTGATGTCCTCGACCAGGATCTTCGACAGGGCCGACAGGCGATCGTTTTCCGCCGCCAGCAGGCGCTCCGATTCGACCGAATACCAGGCCAGCAGGCTGCCGCCCAGGGTGGCAAAGGCGATCACCGTCAGCAGCCAGCCGGTGATATCCGAACGGTGTCGAAATAGTTGTCTTGGAATTAACATTGAGCGACCTTAATCGCATAAATAACAACGACCGATTGTTTTGTCCATGCTTTGGCCTAGGGTGCCACAGATATCCCCGGGGGGTAACAATTACATTACCTGAGGACACAAATAATGCGCCGTCTTTGCTCAGCGCGCCGGCGCGACGAAGCGGCACGCGCCATTGCTGGATGGGGCATGCCGGCGCAAGCGCCAGGTGCCGCACGATCGGCGGCGGGCGGTTAACCGCGATTTTTTAGTAACAGGAAAGACACAAATTCCACGACCATGCGGTGATCGCTGTCGCTCAGCCGGCGCAGGGTCGCCCGTAGCGCCGGCTCGGGCGCGGCGGCGGGAGTGGACTCGAGCGGACCGAAGCGCAAACTGCCCGGCGCGACGCGCAGCCATTGCGCCAGCAAGCGCACCGAGGGCTGGGTGGGAATGGCTTCGCCGGCGAGCCACTTGCGCACCGCAAAAATGGTCACCGTGTCGCTGCCGCGGCACTGGCGCAGTTCGGCGTGCACCAGTTCGGCCGTGGCGGCATGGCCAGCGCAGTCCAGCGCGGCGCGCAGGCGCGCGCCGAAGGCCGCGCGGGCGGCCGCCGTGGTGTCGCTGGCCTGCTTCATCGGCGCGCGCGGGTGTGGCAGACTGGCTTGGCTGGTTGCATGAGTTGGGGGGAATGGGCGCCGCCGGGACGGTAAAGGGGGCTGCGGCCGACGCTCCCTCGCGCTGTGGCGGCTTGGCGCGCCCCCCGCAAGCCCGGATCGGCAGGCCGACCATAGCAGCAGCGGCGCCGCGGCGCTATGGGGCTTTGTGACTAGATCGCCGGGTTTCCCTATGACAGAACAAAAAATGTAACATTGATGCTGGTGTTTTATTGCGACTAAGAAACAAATTGCTTTCAAGAACCTATTTTCGCGTGATAAATTACGCGCAGTTTCTACCAAAGGCCCTCATGACATCCAAATTTCGTTCCAGCAGAATAGCCTCCCTGGTCGCCGGCTTTCTGGTGGCGGCCGTGCTGTGCACGCTTGGCGCTGCCATTTTGATCGCGCGCGACCAATC
The DNA here is from genome assembly GCF_049898325.1 of Massilia sp. DWR3-1-1. Taxonomy (NCBI): domain Bacteria; kingdom Pseudomonadati; phylum Pseudomonadota; class Betaproteobacteria; order Burkholderiales; family Oxalobacteraceae; genus Massilia; species Massilia sp. DWR3-1-1. The sequence goes on from NZ_JAFCXL010000008.1 coordinate 62,237, forward strand.
CACCCGCGATTGGCAGTCCCAGCTTGATAATCTGTCGCTGGTGATGGCCGAGCAGACGGCGCAGGAGGTCAAGTCGGCATTCCTGGTGCTCGAGAGTATTGCCGAAGGCGTCCAGGCGAACGATGTCGACAGCGACGCCGCCCTGCGCGCCAAGATGGGCTCGCTCGCCAATTTCAACAGCATGCGCGACAAGACCCAGAGCCTGCCGCAGGTGGACGTGGCCACCATCGTCGCCGCCAATGGCGACGTGATCAACTTCACCCGCTCCCATCCGGCGCCGTCGATCAACCTGGCCGACCGCGATTATTTTCAGGCCCACTTGAAAAACCCCAAGCTGGGCGTGTATGTGTCGACGCCGGTGCGCAACAAGGGCAACGGCCAGTGGACGTTTTATTTGAGCCGGCGCCTGGCCGGGCCGCATGGCGAATTTCTCGGGCTGGCGCTGGTGGGCTTTTCCAGCACCTTTTTGAGCGATTTCTACAAAAAAATCGACCTCGGTCCGGGCGCCACCGTCACCCTCTACCGGCGCGACTACATGGTGCTGGCGCGCTGGCCCCATCAGGATAATTTGATGGGCAAGATCAACGCCGGCGGCAGCAGTTACCAGATCATCGACGTGCTCAAGCTCCCGCATGGGGTGCTCAAGACGGAGACGCCGCGGTTTTCCGAGGGCGGGGCGCGGGTGTCGCGGCTGGGCGCGGCGCGCCTGGTCGACCGATTTCCCCTGATCATCAACGTCACCGTCACCGACGCCCTCTACCTGGCCCAGTGGCGCAGCTTTTCCGCCACCCTGTCGCTGGTGGGCGGGGTCAGCGTGTGCGCCATGCTGGCCGCCTTCGTGGTGCTGATCCGCGCCCTCAAGCGGCGCGAGCGTGACATGGAAGAGACCGTGCGCCTGCAGGGGATCGCCGAAGCGGCCAACACCGCCAAGTCGGAATTTCTGGCGATGATGAGCCACGAGATCCGCACGCCGCTCACCGCCATCATCGGCTTCGCCGAGGTGATCCGCAACACCGCCGGTCCCGGAGCGGTCGGCGACGCCGGCGCCATCATCCTGCGCAATGGCCAGCATCTGCTCGAGATCATCAACGGCATCCTCGACATTTCCAAGATCGAAGCGGGCCGCCTGAGCCTGGAGCGGCTGGCGTTCTCGCCCTACGAGGTGGCCGCCGGCGTCGAGACCATGATGGCGGCCCAGGCCGCGAGCAAGGGGGTCGGCTTTCACCTTGCGGTGGACTACCCGTTTCCGGCGCAGGTGACGGGCGACCCGACCCGCTGGAAGCAGATCCTGTTCAACCTCACCAGCAATGCCGTCAAGTTCACCGAGCTGGGCACGGTCGAGCTGCACCTGCACTTCGACGCGGACTTGCGGCGCCTGGTGGTGCGCGTGAGCGACACCGGCATCGGCATCGCCGAGCACCAGCTCCATACGCTGTTCAAGCCCTTCACCCAGGCCGACAGCAGCGTGGCGCGCCGTTATGGCGGCACCGGCCTGGGCCTGCACCTGGTGCAGCAACTGGCGGTCAAGATGGGCGGCAGCGTCAGCGCCCGCAGCACCTTGCACGTCGGTTCGATCTTCGAGGCCGGTATCGCTGCCGACGCGGTGGAATCATCGGGCTGGCTCGACAGCGCGCCGCTGGCGCTGGCCGACCCCGCCGCGGCGGCCGGGTCGCTCCGCCCGCCGCAGGAGTCGCAACTGAGCGGCCACGTGCTGCTGGCCGAAGACGGTCCCGACAACCGCATCCTGATCGTCGCCCTGCTGACCCGTCTTGGCCTGACGGTCGAGGTGGTGGAAGACGGCGCCCAGGCGGTGCAGGCGGCGCTGGCCGGCCAGTTCGACCTGGTGCTGATGGATATCCAGATGCCGGTGATGGACGGTCTGCGCGCCGCCACCATCCTCAAGGCGGCCGGTTTCGGCCGCCCGCTGGTGGCGCTGACGGCCAACGTCATGCAGGACGACGTCGCGCGCTACAGCGCCGCCGGGTTTGCCCGCAGCGTCAGCAAACCGATCGACGTGGCCGAACTGACGCGCGTGCTGGCGGACCTGCTGGAGCAGGACAACGGCCATGGCGAGGGCGCCCGCTTCGAGGATTTGCCGGGCTACGCCGAACTGCGCGAGGCCTTTGCCGGCGCCTTGGGCGGCCAGTTGCGCACGCTCGGCACGCTGCTCGCCGACGGCGCCCTGGCGCAGGCGGCGGAACTGAGCCACTCGCTGCGCGGCACCGGCGCCTCGTTCGGCTACCCCGGCGTGACGGCGCTGGCGGGGCAGATTGAAAGCGCGACCCGCAGCGGCGATGGCGACGGCGCCCGCGCCGCCTACGCGCGCCTGATGGCGCTGGAAGAACTGTCCGACCTGGAGATGAGCTGACATGATGAGCAAAGATGTAAAAGAAACCCCCGTGATCATCGCCGACGACGACGCGATGATGCGCGACCTGCTCGCCTCGCTGCTGCGTCAGAACGGCTACCACTATATCGCCTTCGCCCAGGACGGCGCGCAGGCGGCGCAGTTGCTGGGCGTGGCCGCGTACCAGGAGGCGCTGGTATTTTTGGACATTCACATGCCCGGCATGGACGGCCTGGCGGCGCTGGCCGCCGCGCGCGCCGCCGGCAGCAAGGCCTTCGTCGTCATGGTCAGCGCCGACAGCGCCCTCGACAAGGTGCTGGCGGCCCTCAACGGCGGCGCCAGCGGCTTCGTCATCAAACCCTACACTGCCAACCGGATCATCGACATGCTCGACAAATTTGAACGCGGAGCGCAATGATGGATGCCCCCGCCACCCCCGTGCGCCCGCTCATTTTGCTGGTCGACGACGATGCCTACCTGCTCGCCTTGCTGGCCAACGCCCTGCAGGCGTCCGGCTACGACGTGCGCCTGGCCAGTTCGGCGAAGATGGCGGTCGAGCTGCTGGCCGACGGCAGCCGGGCGCCCGACCTGGCCCTGATCGACATGCACATGCCCGACATGAACGGCCTGCAACTGGTGCACAGCCTGTCGGCGGGCCAGCCGCTGCCCTTCCTGATGATGTCGGCCAGCAGCAGCGAAGTGTTCGTGCGCCGCGCCGCCGAGCAGGGCGCGGTCGCTTACCTGGTCAAGCCGATCGAGCTGGCGCAACTGGTGCCGGCGGTGATCACCGGGATCGCCCGCGGCCGTGAAATCCGCGCCTTGCACGAGTCCGAGACGAAGTTGACGGCGGCGCTGCTGGGCGGGCGCGAAACGGCGATGGCGGTGGGGGTGGTGATGGAGCGCTTCCACGTCGACAGCGAGTCGGCCTTTGGCGCCTTGCGCCAGCACGCGCGCTCGAACCAGCGCCGGCTGGTCGATGTCGCCACCGAATTTCTCAAGAACAGCAAGGTCGCCAGCGGTATCGCCCAGCGCCTGTCCGGCCGCGACAGCCGCCGCTGAGCCGGCGGCAGGGGCCTACGGGCGGAACGGGCTGCGGTCGGTCAGTTCGTCGATGTAGTCGTCGATGCCGCCGTTTTCACGCTCGAGGAAGCGCTCGATGGCATCGGCGAAGGCGGGATGGGCCAGCCAGTGGGCCGACCAGGTGCGGGTGGGCAGAAAGCCGCGCGCCATCTTGTGCTCGCCCTGGGCGCCTCCTTCGAACACGGCGATGCCCTGTTCGATGCAAAATTCCAGTGGCTGGTAGTAAGCCGCCTCGAAATGCAGGCAGGGCACGTGTTCGAGTTCGCCCCAGTAGCGCCCGTACAGCACCTGGTCCGAATGGATCACCAGCGCGGCGGCGATCGGCGCGCCGTCACGCTCGGCGATCACCAGCAGGATATTGGCGGGCATGTCGCGGCCGATGCGCTGAAAAAAATCCAGGTTCAGGTAGGGCGTCGAGCGGTGCGCGGCGTAGGTATGGCGGTAGCAGCGGTTGAACAGGCGCCAGTCGGCGTCGGTGGCGTCGACCCCGCGCACGCGCCGCATCGTCACCCCCGCCTCGCGCACCTTGCGCCGCTCGGCGCGGATGTTCTTGCGTTTTTTCTGTTCGAGCGTGGCGAGAAAGGCGTCGAAGTCGCGGTAGCCCTGGTTGAGCCAGTGGAACTGCACGCCGCTGCGCAGCATGTAGCCGGCGTCGGCGAGCAGTTGCGCCTGCTCTTCGGGCGGGTACAGGATGTGGGTCGACGAGACGGGGCTGGCCTGCTGGGTCGCCACCAGCACCTCGAGCAGGGCGGCGCGGGTGCGCGCATCGACCGCCATCAGGCGCGGTCCCGTCACCGGGGTGAACGGAATGGCCGAGAGCAGCTTGGGGTAGTAATCGAGGCCATTGCGCTCGTAGGCCTCGGCCCAGGCCCAGTCGAACACGTACTCGCCGTACGAGTGCATCTTGACGTACATGGGCAGCGCCGCCGCCAGCGTTGCGGCGTCGCCCTCGCCCTCGTAGAGCACGATGAACTGGGGCTGCCAGCCCGACTCGGCGCACGCGCTGCCCGAGGCGTGCAGGGCGTCGAGAAAGGCGAACGAGAGGAAGGGATTGGGCCGCTCCTGGGCGGCGACAAGCGCGTCCCAGGCCTCGCGGCCGATCTCGGACAGGGACGATACGATATGCGTGCGATAATTCATTGTCCAAATTTTCCTTGATGATCACGGCCTGGCTGGTGTGTGCTGATACCGATGCGTTGCGGCACATTCTACGCAAACCAGCGCGCAGCGTTGGCGCGCGCTGCCCGCCGCGGCCAGCGCCACCCGCCAGCGGGCCGTGATCGACCATTCGCCGATGACCAAGCCCTTCTCGAACCTGTACACCCACGATTTCGCCCGCGTCGCTGTCGCCACGCCCCGCTGCCGCGTCGCCGATCCCGCCTACAACGCCGAGCAGACCATCGCCCTGGCGCGCCAGGCGGCGGCCGGGGGGGCCGTGCTGGTGGCGTTTCCCGAGCTGGGACTGGCCGCCTACACCTGCGACGACCTGTTCCACCAGCGCGCCCTGCTCGACGCCTGCGAAGCGGCGCTGGCGGGCGTGATCGCTGCCAGCGCCACGCTCGATATCGTGCTCATCGTCGGCATGCCGGTGCGCCTCGAGCACCTGCTCTACAACTGCGCCGTGGTGGTGGCGGGCGGGCGCCTGCACGGCGTGGTGCCCAAGAGTTATCTGCCCAATTACGGCGAATTTTACGAGGCGCGCCAGTTCAGCGCCGCCGACTGCGCCAGCGCCACCGAAGTGAGCCTGTGCGGCCAGCGCACCCGCTTTGGCGCCGACCTGCTGTTCGAACTGGCCGAGCTGCCCCTGTTGCGCTTTCACGTGGAGATCTGCGAGGACGTGTGGGTGCCGATTCCGCCGTCCTCATTTGCCGCGCTGGCCGGCGCCACCGTGCTGGTGAACCTGTCGGCCTCGAACGCGCTGGTGGGCAAGGCGGCCTACCGCCAGCAACTGGTGGCCCAGCAATCGGCGCGCTGCATCGCCGCCTACCTGTACACCTCGGCCGGCAGCGGCGAATCGACCACGGACATGGCCTGGGACGGCCAGTCGCTGATCTGCGAAAACGGCGAACTGCTCACCCGCACCGAGCGTTTCGGCGCGCAATCGCAGCTGGGCTTTGCCGACATCGACCTCGAGCGCCTGTCGCGCGAGCGCATGCGCCAGGGCACTTTCGCCGACTCGAAGCGCCGCCACGCCGGGGAAGTGGGGCGTTTCGAAGTAGTGCGCATCGCCGTGGCGGTGCCCTGCACGGGCGCGCTGCCGCTGGCGCGCCACGTCGAGCGCTTTCCCTACGTGCCGTCGGACCGGGCCCGGCGCGACGAACGCTGCACCGAGGTGGTCAATATCCAGGTGCAGGCGCTGGTGCAGCGGCTGGCCTCGAGCGGCATCGACAAAGTGGTGATCGGCGTCTCGGGCGGTCTCGATTCGACCCACGCGCTGCTCATTTGCGCGCGCGCCATGGACCAGCTCAAGCTGCCGCGCACGAATATCCTCGCTTACACCATGCCCGGTTTCGCCACCAGTGCGCGCACCATTGTGCAGGCGCGCACGCTGATGGAGGTGGTCGGCTGCAGCGCCGCCGAAATCGACATCCGCCCCAGCTGCCGTCAGATGCTGGACGATATCGGTCATCCCTACGGCCAGGGCAGCGCCGTCTACGACATCACGTTCGAGAACGTCCAGGCGGGCGAGCGCACCAGCCACCTGTTCCGGCTGGCGAACCTGCACAATGCCATCGTCATCGGCACGGGCGACCTGTCCGAGCTGGCGCTGGGCTGGTGCACCTACGGCGTGGGCGACCATATGTCGCACTACAACGTCAACGCCAGCGTGCCCAAGACCCTCATTTCGCACCTGGTGCGCTGGATGGCCGAGACCGGGGTGGTGGACGGCGGCGCCGCTGTTTTGCTGGCCATTCTCGACACCGAGATCAGCCCCGAACTGGTGCCGGCCGACGCCGGCGCGACCAGCGACACGCCGGCGCAAAAGACCCAGGACGTGATCGGGCCTTACGAGCTGCAGGATTTTAATTTGTACTACATCGTCCGCTACGGCTTTGCGCCGTCGAAGGTGGCCTTCCTGGCGCTGGCCGCGTGGGGCGAACGGGAGAAGGGCGCCTGGCCGTACGACGAGACGGTGGCGCGCAGCCAGTACAGCCTGGCCGAGATCAAGCGCGTGCTGGGCATTTTCGTGTGGCGCTTCTTTAAAACCAGCCAGTTCAAGCGCTCGTGCGTGCCGAACGGTCCGAAGGTGGGCACGGGCGGCTCGCTCTCGCCCCGTGGCGACTGGCGTGCTCCCAGCGACGGCGAGGCGGCCGTGTGGCTGGCCGAGGTCAAGCGCATTCCGGACACCGCCGCCGGCGACATCGGCGTCGCCTGAACGATCAAAGGGGCGTGGGCTTGCCGCCCCTTCGGTTAAAATCGTCCCGATAGTCAAGTCAAGCAAACAAAGTTATGCAAACCAAGGATCGACATGAAACAGATTACCTGCGTGATCAAGCCATTCAAGCTTGACGAAGTGCGCGAAGCGCTGGCCGAAGTGAACGTGACGGGGCTGACCGTGACGGAAGTCAAAGGATTCGGCCGCCAGAAAGGGCATACCGAGCTCTACCGTGGCGCCGAGTACGTGGTCGACTTCCTGCCGAAGGTAAAAGTCGAAGTGGTCGTCGACGACGCCATGACGGACCAGGTGGTCGACGCCATCATCAAGGCGGCGCGCACGGGCAAGATTGGTGACGGCAAGATTTTTGTCCAGCACGTCGAGCAGGTGGTGCGCATCCGCACGGGTGAAACGGGACCGGACGCCGTCTAAACAGGCAGCCTGGGCCGTCTAGCGGCCCAGGCGCATGTCGAACTTCCAGCTCAGCAGGCGCAGTGCCGTGATGGTGGTGGCGCTCGACCAGAGGGCGAAATCGTGCGGCAACTCGAGTTTGCGCATGATCAGGAACATCCAGCTGCCAAAGAAGGCGCAGATGGCGTAGGGCTTGCCATCTCGAAATACCATCGGCACTTCGTTGCAGACGATGTCGCGCAACACGCCGCCAAAGATCCCCGTGATCACCCCCATCATCGAGGCAATAAACAGCGGCATCTGCGCGTTGAGCGCCGAGGCGACGCCGGCGATGGTGAACAGGCCCAGGCCGATGGCATCGGCGATCACGATCAGGCGTTCGGAGACGATCTGGCGCAGCGTGCGGATCAGGGGCGAGGCGCCCAGCGCCAGCACAAAAATAAGGATCGCGTATTCCTGGTGGGTGACCCAGAACAGGGGGCGATGGTCGAGCAGGATGTCGCGCAGGGTGCCGCCGCCGAAGGCGGTGATGAAGGCCACCGTGAACACGCCCACCAGGTCCATGCGCTTGCGGCGCGCCTCGATAAAGCCGGAAAAGGCCCCGACCAGGATGGCCAGGATTTCAATCAAGGTGATTAGCGACATGCGGCGGGTTTGCTTGTGGGAATCGCGACAGCCTAACATGGCTGGCGCTGGCCAGCAGGTTTAGTCGAGCAGCACGGCCTTTAACAGCACGATCAGGGCGCCGTGGCCGCCATCTTTCTTGCCGGCCACGCAAAACGCCACCACTTCGTCCTTTTCCATCTGCACCAGCCAGCTGTGCAGCATGGCCCGCAGCACCGGTTCGCCGTTGGGCGAGCCGTAGCCGCGGCCATGCACGATGCGCACGCAGCGCACCCCGCGCCGGCTGGCGCGGCCCAGGAAGCCGGCCACCTGCTCGCGGGCGATGTCGCGCGTCATGCCATGCAGGTCCAGTTCGTCCTGCACGGGCCAGGCGCGCTTTCTCAGCTTGCGCACCACGTCCGGACCCACCCCGGGGCGCGCATACGCGACGCTGGGATCGTCCTCGACCAGGCCCTCGACGTCGAACTGGTCCGACAGCGATTCGCGCAGCACGGCCGCGTCGTCATCCTCGCGCGTGCGCGGCTTGCCGCCCGCGCCGCCACCGGGCCGCACGGGCGCGCTCCGGAGGGGCGCCACGTAGCGGTCCGAGACGGCGATTTTCGTCACGCCCTTGATGGCGCCGGTGAACACGCCGGCGTCCTCGCGCGCTTTCTTCTCGCGCGCGGCGCGGGCGGCGGCCTCGATCTCGCGCAGGCGTTCCTGCTCCTTGAGCGCGGTGCGCAAGCCGGCCAGGTCGCCGAAATCTTTCAAACCAGCCATATACGCTTAATCTTCCAGTGCTTCCAGGTAGCGCTGGGCGTCGAGCGCGGCCATGCAACCGGTGCCCGAGCTGGTGATGGCCTGGCGGTAGATGTGATCCTGCACGTCGCCAGCGGCAAACACGCCGGGGACGCTGGTGGCGGTGGCCATGCCTTCGAGGCCCGTGCGGGTCTTGATGTAGCCGTTGTGCATGTCGAGCTGGCCTTCGAAGATGCCCGTATTGGGCTTGTGGCCGATCGCCACGAACAGACCGTGCACGGCCATGCTGGTGACGTCGCCCGTCTCGGTCGAGCGGATATTGATGCCGGTGACGCCGCCGTCGTCGCCCGTGACTTCGTCGAGCGTGTGGTTGTAGCGGATGACGATCTTGCCTTCGGCCGCCTTGGCGTTGAGGCGGTCGATCAGGATCGGCTCGGCGCGGAACTTGTCGCGGCGGTGGATGATGGTGACCTTGGTGGCGATATTCGACAGGTACAGCGCTTCCTCGACGGCGGTGTTGCCGCCGCCGACGACGGCGACTTCCTGGCCGCGGTAGAAAAAGCCGTCGCAGGTGGCGCAGGCGGACACGCCGCGGCCCATGAAGGCCTGTTCGGACGGCAAGCCCAGGTACTGGGCCGAGGCGCCCGTCGAAATGATCAGCGAATCGCAGGTAAATTCATGGCTGTCGCCCAGCAGGCGAATCGGCGTTTCGTTCAGGAAGGTGGTGTGGATGTGATCGAACACGATTTCCGTCTTGAATTTTTCGGCGTGCTGCTGCAGGCGCTGCATCAGGTCCGGGCCTTGCACGCCGAGGGGGTCGCCCGGCCAGTTTTCCACATCGGTGGTGGTCATGAGCTGACCGCCTTGTTCCACGCCCGTCACCAGCATCGGGTTCAGGTTGGCGCGGGCGGCATAGACGGCGGCGCTGTAGCCGGCGGGGCCGGAGCCGAGGATCAGAACTTTGGCGTGTTTTTTCGTGGTCATGGGAGGCTAATATAAATTGTCTGGTAGAGAAGATGGGGCAGTTTCGGGCGATAACAACGGGCCCGAAAAGCGCGCCATTGGTATACCGCGATTATAGACGAAGCTGCGCTTGTGCATGAATGAGCGGCCCGGGCCCTGCCAGATGCCTTAGAATGAGCGCATCGCTTTTCTTGCTGATATTTATCTGCTGCACGTCGCCCTGAGAGTATGCCAAAGACCACCCCCTCCGACCCGAATAGTTACACCCGCAATCCGACCCTGCGCCAGCCGCTGCCGAACCGCCTGGTGCGCCTGCTGTCGGAAGCGCGCTGGATCGCGCTGGCGGTGCTGTTCCTGTATTTTGTCCTGATCCTCATTACCTACAACAAGGCCGATCCCGGCTGGTCGCACGACGTCGTGGTGCCCAAGGCGATCAATGTGGGCGGCCGCGCCGGCGCCTGGCTGGCCGACCTGATGCTGTTCATCTTCGGTTTTTCCGCCTGGTGGTGGTGCGTCTGCTTTGCCCGCTTGTTGTGGAAAGATTATCGTCAGCTGACCCGGTCCGCCGACGAGGCGCCCGATGAGCCCGAAAACCAGCACGAAGTGGTGGCCCGCTGGATCGGCTTCGTGCTGATGTTCGCCGGCAGCGTGGGCCTCGAATACCTGCGCATGTACACCTTGCACGCGCAGTTGCCGCGCGCCCCCGGCGGCGTGCTGGGGCAACTGCTCGGCCATTCCGCCCATGTCGCCTTCGGTTTCACGGGCGCCACCTTGCTGCTGCTGTTGCTGTTTGGCATAGGCTCGAGCCTGTTCTTCCACATCTCCTGGCTCTCCGTGGCCGAGCGCATCGGCGCCGCCGTCGACCTGTCGATCGACTGGTTCCGCTTGCGCTACCAGGACCGCGAGGACCGCAAGCAGGGCGAAGTCGCTGCCGTCAGGCGCGACGAGGTGGTGGTGCAGGAACGCGCGCGCCATACCGAAAAACACGTTGCCGCGCCGCTGCGGATCGAGCCGCAGGGAGCGCCGCCCGCGGCCCCCGCGTATGCCTCGCCGCCGGCGGCGCCGGTGGTGGTGCAGTCTCCCCTGATCGTCAAGTCCGAGCGCGTCGAAAAGGAAAAGCAGGCGCCCCTGTTCCGCGATCTGCCGGGCGACTCCGGTCTGCCGCCCATTTCCCTGCTCGACGAAGCGGCCGCCTACCAGGAAACGGTGTCGGTGGAAACGCTGGAATTCACCAGTCGCCTGATCGAAAAGAAACTGTCCGACTTCGGCGTCGACGCCAAGGTGGTGGCGGCGTATCCGGGCCCCGTGGTCACGCGTTACGAAATCGAACCGGCCACGGGCGTCAAGGGCAGCCAGATCGTCGGCCTGGCGCGCGACCTGGCCCGTTCGCTGTCGCTGACCTCGATCCGGGTGGTGGAAACCATCCCTGGCAAGAATTACATGGCGCTCGAGTTGCCCAACCCGAAGCGCCAGATCGTGCGCCTGACGGAAATCGTTGGCTCCAAGCTCTACCACGACAGCGCCTCGCCCCTGACGATTGCGCTGGGCAAGGACATTGCCGGCAAGCCAGTGATCGCCGACCTGGCCAAGATGCCCCACCTGCTGGTGGCGGGCACCACCGGCTCGGGCAAATCGGTGGGCATCAACGCCACCATCCTGTCGCTGCTATATAAAAGCGATCCGGCCGACGTGCGCCTGATCCTGATCGACCCGAAAATGCTCGAGATGTCCGTCTACGAGGGCATTCCCCACTTGCTCGCGCCCGTGGTGACGGACATGCGCCAGGCCGGCCATGCGCTGAACTGGGCGGTCAACGAGATGGAGCGCCGCTACAAGCTCATGAGCAAGCTGGGCGTGCGTAACCTGGCCGGCTACAACACCAAGATTGCCGATGCGGCCAAGCGCGAAGAGCACATCCCGAACCCGTTCTCGCTCACGCCCGACTCCCCCGAGCCGCTGGAAAAACTGCCCACCATCGTCATCATCATCGACGAGCTGGCCGACCTGATGATGGTCGTGGGCAAGAAGGTGGAAGAACTGATCGCCCGTATCGCCCAGAAGGCGCGCGCCGCCGGCCTGCACCTGATCCTGGCCACGCAGCGGCCGTCGGTGGACGTGATCACCGGTCTGATCAAGGCGAACATTCCCACCCGTATCGCCTTCCAGGTGTCCTCGAAGATCGACTCGCGCACCATTCTCGACCAGATGGGCGCGGAAGCGCTGCTGGGCATGGGCGACATGCTGTACATGCCGCCCGGTACCGGCCTGCCCGTGCGCGTGCACGGCGCCTTCGTCTCCGATGAAGAAGTGCATCGAGTTGTAAAACATCTACAATCGTTGGGCGAGCCCAATTACATTGAGGGCATTCTCGAGGGTGGCACGCTCGAAGGCGAGGGTGGCGGCGCCGAAGGCGCGCCGGCCGGCGAGCCGGGCGGCGAGAGCGACGCCATGTACGATCAGGCGGTGCAGGTGGTGCTGAAAAACCGCCGCGCCTCGATTTCTCTGGTGCAGCGACACCTGCGCATCGGCTACAACCGCGCCGCCCGCCTGCTCGAGCAGATGGAAAACAGCGGGGTGGTCTCGCCCATGCAGTCGAACGGCAACCGGGACATCCTGGTGCCGGCCACCAGCGCCGAGTAATGTTGCAGTTCCATGGTAAAACCCATAACTAAAATCAAGAACAGGATCACGATGACCAGATTGTCCGCTTACATTGTTGCTGCCGCGCTAGGCCTGGCCGGCGTCGCCCACGCGGGTGCGCTCGACCAGTTCAAGACCTTTGTCGCCACCACCAAGGCGGCCAAGGGCGAATTTACCCAGCAGCAGCTGAAAAAATCGGACAACGCGAAGGCCGTGCCCGTCTCCACGGGGACCTTCCTGTTCGCCCGCCCGGGCAAGTTCATCTGGACCTACGTCAAGCCCTACGAACAGCTGCTGCAGGCCGATGGCGACCAGCTCTACATCTACGACAAGGATCTGAACCAGGTCACCGTCAAGAAGCTGGGCAATGCATTGGGCTCGTCGCCGGCGGCGATCCTGTTCGGCAGCAATGACCTGGACAAGAATTTCACCTTGAGCGAAGCGGGCAGCCGCAACGGGCTCGAGTGGCTCGACGCCAAGCCGAAGGCGCAGGATTCGACCTTTCAGATGATCAGCATCGGCCTGCGCAACGGCACCCCGGAAGCGATGGAATTGCACGACGCGTTCGGCCAGACCTCGGTGCTGTCGTTTAAGAAATTCGAAAAAAACCCGCCGCTGACGGCCACCCAGTTCAAGTTCGTGATGCCGAAGGGCGCCGACGTTTTCAGTAATTGAGTCTCGTCATTCATCCTGCGTGCCGGCCAATTGCGGGGCGATGTCGTAGACTGACGCCTGTCGCTCACCGCATCGCCCATCCCATGCCCACCACCGTGCCACCGAGGTCTTCCCATGGATGACCTGTTCAAGAACGAACCCGCCGCCCCGCTGGCCGAGGCGCTGCGCCCCCGCACCATCGGCGAAGTGATCGGCCAGAGCCATCTGCTGGGGCCGGGCAAGCCGCTGAACCTGGTGTTTAAATCGGGCAAGCCCCATTCGATGATCTTGTGGGGCCCGCCCGGGGTCGGCAAGACCACGCTGGCGCGCTTGACAGCCTCGGCCTTCGACTGCGAGTTCATCGCCTTGTCGGCGGTGCTGTCGGGCGTCAAGGACATCCGCGCGTCCATCGAGCAGGCCGAGCACTACCTGGCCGGTGGCAAGCACACCATCCTGTTCATCGACGAGATTCACCGCTTCAATAAATCGCAGCAGGACGCCTTGTTGCCCTTCGTCGAGTCGGGCCTCGTCACGCTCATTGGCGCGACCACGGAAAACCCGTCGTTCGAGGTCAATTCAGCCTTGCTCTCGCGCGCGCAGGTGTACGTGCTCAAGGCGCTCACCGACGCCGAACTGCTGCAGTTGCTGGCGCGGGCACAGGAGCGGGTGCTGGCCCACCTGAGTTTCGACGAGGTGGCCATTGCCACCCTGATCGGTTATGCCGACGGCGACGCCCGGCGCTTCCTCAATTTGCTCGAGCAGACCAATACCTCGGCGCACACCTCCGGCATCACCCGCATCACGGGAGAGTTCGTCGACAACGCCCTGACGCTCAATTCGCGCCGCTTCGACAAGGGGGGCGACAATTTCTATGACCAGATTTCGGCCCTGCACAAGTCGGTGCGGGGCTCGCACCCGGACGCCGCCCTGTACTGGCTGTGCCGCATGCTCGACGGTGGCGCCGATCCCCAGTACTTGCTGCGCCGCATCGTGCGCATGGCCTGGGAAGACATCGGTATCGCCGACCCGCGCGCCATCCAGATCGCCAACGACGCCGCCGCCACGTTCGAGCGTCTCGGTTCGCCCGAGGGCGAACTGGCGCTGGGCCAGGCGGTGATTTACCTGGCCATCGCCGCCAAGAGCAATGCCGGCTACAACGCCTACAACCGCGCCGCCGCGTTTGTCAAAACGGACAAGTCGCGCGAGGTGCCGGTGCACCTGCGCAATGCGCCGACCAAGCTCATGAAGGAGCTCGGCTACGGCCACGCCTACCGTTACGCGCACGACGAGCCGCATGCCTATGCGGCCGGCGAGACCTACCTGCCCGACGGCATGGAGGAGCCCCACTGGTACGAGCCGGTACCGCGCGGCATCGAGGCGAAGATTGCCGAAAAGCTGGCCTGGCTGCGCAGCCTGGACGACCAGGCGGGCAGCTAAGCGCAGCCAAGCGCCGCGCAAGGCGGTCGCGCCCTGTTTTTGATGCCTGTTCGCCTGTTCTGGCGCCCGAATTTGCCTCCCACTCCGCGTTTTCTGCACTCCATCGCAATCCGGTGGAGATGATGGTTGTTGCTCGCTAAAGTACAACCATACCAACGCAGTTCAACCAGGAGAAACACCATGAAAACCATCAAAAACTTCGAAGCCCTCTTCCTCGTCGTCGCCGCCACCGCCACCTTCGCGACCTACGCCACGGCCGCCATGCCGGTCCGCGTGCACGCTGCGCCGGCGATCATCAAATCGGTCGAATTGGCCCCGCAGATGCAGGTGGTGGTCATCAAGGGCCAGCGTTTGACGGCCGCCGAAAAAGCCGCGCTGTAATCGTTCAAATCAACTTTTGGAGAGCACCATGAAACGCATCAAAAACTTCGAAGCCCTGTTCCTCGCCGCCGCCGCCATGGCCACGTTCGCCACCTACGCCACGGCCGCCATGCCCGTGCGCGCCGCCCAGGCGCCCTCAGCGCTCGTCCAGGCCGCCAGCAGCGTGCCGGCCATGCAAGTGGTGGTCATCAAGGGGCAGCGCCTCACACCGGCGCAGAAGGCGGCCCTGTAAGCGAGACGGCAGCAGAAGCAGGCGCAGGCGCGCGCCGAGGGGCAATCGACCTCAAAGTTCGCCAACAAGGGGCGGTCGGCTTGGTACAATTACCAACTCAACGACATCGGCACCCCAATCAAATGATAGATATTCAACTGCTGCGCAAAGACATCGACAACGTCGCGACCCGGCTGGCAAGCCGCAAGTTCACGCTCGACGTGGCGGGATTTAACGCCCTCGAAGCCGAACGCAAGGCCACCCAGACCCGCACCGAAGAGCTGCAGGGCAAGCGCAATTCGCTGTCCAAGCAAATCGGCATGCTCAAGGGCAAAGGCGAAGACAGCAGTGCGCAGATGGCGGAAGTGGCCGGCATCGCGGACGAGCTCAAGGCCAACGAAGTGGCGCTGAGCGCCACCCAGCTCAAAATTGCCGAATTCATGGAATCGGTGCCGAACCTGCCGCACGCCAGCGTGCCTGTGGGCGCGGACGAAGCGGGCAACGTCGAGGTACGCAAGGTCGGCACGCCGCCCGTGTTCGATTTCGAGGTCAAGGACCACGTCGACGTGGGTGGCCCGCTCGGTCTCGATTTCGAGGTGGCGACCAAGCTGACGGGCTCGCGCTTTTCCGTGATGAAAGGCGGCATCGCCCGCCTGCACCGCGCGCTGGCGCAATACATGCTCAACACCCACACGGGCGAGCACGGCTACACGGAGTGCTACACGCCTTACATGGTCAACGCCGACTCGCTGCGCGGCACGGGCCAGTTGCCGAAATTCGAGGCCGACCTGTTCTCCGTGAAAAAGGGCGGTGCCGAAGGCGAGGGCGAAACGTTCTATCTGATTCCCACGTCCGAAGTCAGCCTGACGAATCTGGTGCGTGACGAAATTGTCGCCCTCGACGCCTTGCCCATCAAGATGACGGCGCACACCCCGTGCTTCCGTTCGGAGGCGGGCAGTTACGGACGCGACACGCGCGGCATGATCCGCCAGCACCAGTTCGACAAGGTGGAAATGGTGCAGGTGGTCCATCCCGACACGTCCTACGAGGTGCTTGAGCAGATGGTCGGGCATGCCGAGGCGATCTTGCAGGGTCTTGGCCTGCCGTACCGCGTGATGTCGCTGTGCACGGGCGACATGGGTTTTGGCGCCACCAAGACGTACGACCTGGAGGTGTGGCTGCCGGCGCAAAACACTTACCGTGAAATTTCGTCGCTGTCGAACTGCGAGGCCTTCCAGGCGCGCCGCATGCAAGCGCGTTTCCGCAACGCAGCCGGCAAGCCGGAGTTGCTGCACACCTTGAACGGTTCGGGCCTGGCGGTGGGCCGCACCCTGGTGGCGGTGCTGGAAAACTACCAGCAAGCCGATGGCAGCGTGGTGGTGCCGGCGGTGTTGCGGCCCTACATGGGCGGGCTGGAAACACTGTCCGCGTGAGCAAGGGGAGGGTGGTGAGCAAATTAATCGAATATTTCTCAATTTCACTCTTCCATTTCCCTCAGGCTTTGCTATAATTTTGACCTCGCAGCAGCAAGCGAAAAGAATTTGAAGGCCACACTGGTGTCGCAAGGCGCTGGAGCTCAAATGAAACACCGGAGAGGTGGCAGAGTGGCCGAATGTACCTGACTCGAAATCAGGCGTAGGGTCAAACCTACCGTGGGTTCGAATCCCACCCTCTCCGCCAGAAGCAAGAAAAATGGCCTCCCCTGCGGGAGGCCATTTTTTTTGCTTTGGACGGAGAGGGTGGGATTCGAAGCCCCGCGCGTACTCGCGCGGGGCTCTCCGAATCGCCCATCTGCTGCTGCGCAGCAGCAGCGCGCCCTCCGGGCGCCGGGGCGCAGCCCCCTCGCAGCCCCCCCGCAGCGCTTCGCGCCCTCCGGGCGCCAGGGGCCAACCCCGTCGCAGCCCCCCCGCAGCGCTTCGCGCCCTCCGGGCGCCAGGGGCCAACCCCGTCGCAGCGCTTCGCGCCCTCCGGGCGTCAGGCGCGCAGCCCCCTCGCAGCGCTTCACACCGCCACAAGCAAGAGGAAAGTCCATATCGACGAAATCGATCTGATTTCGGGCGCGGGCATTTTGCAAAAACTGGGCGTTGCTAACGCGATCAATGAGTTCGTCAGTGGTTTGATCGATGGCATCAAGCAGTGGATGTAAAATCGTCATAGTGTCGGTATCGTTGTTTGACTGCCCACGCCGGCAGTGGTGTATGCATCGCAGTCGGCTTTATAGATTAGAATCGTATGTTAAATATTGTTTTGGCCTATCCTCGAAAGCTGAAAAGCACATCAAGCGCGGCGCTATTAGGGATTCCATTGGGAATCTGCACGTTCGCCGCGTTAGCTCTTCTTAATTGGACCCTGGAGTTCGTTGCTTCCCCCCTGCTATGGCCGCCCAAGGCATCGACACACTAGCGTACATCCAGATATTTTTGGGTGGGATCCTGCTAGCGCCGGCGCTTGAAACAGCGATCTTTCAAGTAATGCCTTTTGAGCTCATGCAATTGCGGAGACGGAGCGTCCCTCGGCTATCGCTGTCGATAAGCACATTGGCTTTTTCGGCTGCGCATCTTTCTATTAGCCTCGCTCATGCTGAGCAAATGCTTTTTCTAGGACTGATGTTTGGGGCGATTTATCTCTGGGTTCGTCGAAGGTCAAGAAAATTCGCGTTTTGCACCACTGCCATTGCCCACATGACCCACAATTTAGTTGCGCTCATTCTACTGATATTTTTTCCGCAGCTTGCGTAAGGTGTAGTGGTCAAGTAATTTCGGACACGACGATAGGTTCTTTCGCTGCCATTGTGCGTTCATAGACGCTGGGCGGCAGATTGCCCAATACAGAATGCAAGCGCTCGCAGTTGTAGAAGCCGGCGATGTAGTTTGCTACGTCAAGCTTGGCTTCGGCCTAGTTCGCATAATTGCGCTGCCAGACACGCTCCATCTTCAGATTTAGGAAGAAGCGTTCAGCGACGGCGTTATCCCAGCAGTTGCCTTTGCGACTCATGCTGCAAACGAAGCCATGCTCGCTCAACAAAGCCTGGTACTGGTCGCTGGCATATTGACTGCCGCGGTCGGAGTGGACGACCAGTCCGGCAGCTGGGCGCCGCGCTTGGATCGCCATGCGCAGGGCATCGCAGACCAGGGTAGCTGGCATGCTCGGCGCCATCGCCCAGCCCACTACTCTGCGCGAGAACAGGTCGAGCACGACAGCCAGGTACAGCCAGCCTGCGCCGGTACGGATGTACGTGATATCCGAGGCATAAGCCAGATTCGGCGCTGCCGGGTTGAACTGCCGGGCAAGGACGTTCGGCGCAACCGGCAGGGCATGCTTGCTGTCGGTCGTGTGTACGAATTTGCGCTTCCAGACGGGCTTCAGGCAGGCCTGTTGCATCAGGCGGCGCACCTTGTAACGCCCGACCTGCAGACCGCTATTTGCCAGTGCCGTGACAAGCCGGCGGCTGCCGTAACTTTGGCCGTTGCTCATGAACGCGGCACGCAAATGCACGCTCGCTTTGCAAAACATCGGCGCAGCTGCACGACGCTTAGCTTCGTAAAATCCAGCCCGGCTAACACCAAGGAGGCGACAGGTTTGTGCGACAGGTACGGCCTTCGTTTGCAGCTCGTCGATGAGCCGATAGCTCACTTGAGCTCGCGGGCAAAGAAGGCCGATGCCTTTTTTAAGACGTCCACATCACTACGAAGTTGACGGTTTTCCTGCTCCAAATGACGAATACGCTGCTGCTCAGCCGTCAACGGTTTGCCAATGCCTGGCTGGCCTTGTTGCTCGGCCTCATACTGTTCCATCCACCGACGGATTGCGGTAACGCCAATGTCCATCGTCTGGCTGACGTGCGAGATGCTGAGGCCTTGTTCTGTGATCATTCGAACGACCTCAAGCTTGAAGCTCGGGTCAAAATTGCGACGCTGCCTGGTCATGTAAACTCCTTCGAAGGTGAATTATCCACCTATCGAGGTGTCCGGGAACATTAGACCACTACAGTTCACGCTGGCCTGGCCAGGCCGGCCGCTCGCCTGGCTGCCGCGGCGCTGCGCAGGAGGGCCGGGCGGAAAAAATGCGGGTGTTTCATGGTGCGCTTTCGCAGGATACAGCGTGGTACAGTGTTTTCTGGCACGCGCCTGCGCCGCCGGCGCGTGCCTGGTGCAAGCGCGCGCGACTGTCCCGATGGAGGACGACGGCGGCAACTACATGGAGGGCGGGGCAGCCGAAACGGCCGCCCCTGTGAACGTTCAGCCCGGCGCGGGCGGGGCGCGCGCATGGCACGCGTTCCAGGAAAACAGGGGCGTGGAGGATTGGTAGAACAGTGTGGGGTAGGCCGGGGGGCATCAGCATGCTGCCGTGGGTCGCGCAATACGGGCAGTGTTCGACGATGTGGATGTCGGTGTTCGGCGGCGCCTTGCCCGCTGCGGCCTGCGCGGCGACCAGGGCCAGGAAATCGGCTTGCGAACGGTCGGCCGTGCAAAGTTACATTGCCGGCGGCGACGGCTGCGCGCCAGCCATCGCGTGGGCAATCGTCGGCGCCAATGCACTGAACAGGACGGCCAGCATGGCGATCCAGATGAGCGCCACCTGCCGTTGAACAAAATTGTGCATGCGCCGATTGCAACGCGCCGGCAGTGCGCTTTGCCAGGAATGCCAATGCGCTATATATTGTGGAATATAAAGAAATGAGCGATTGGAGTAAGCATGTTCCGTTTTACCGTATTGATGCTGTGCCTGGTCACGACCGGCCTGGTGCGTGCCGACGAGGTGCAGGTGGCGGTGGCGGCCAATTTCGCCGCGCCAATGAAGGATATTGTGGCCCGCTTCGAGCAGCAAACGGGGCACAAGGTGCGCAGCACGGTGGGCGCGACCGGCAAGTTCTACGCCCAGATTCACAATGGTGCGCCGTTCGAGATCCTGCTGGCGGCCGACGATGACACCCCGGCCAGGCTCGAGAAAGAAGGCGCGGGCGTGGCCGGCAGCCGGTTCACGTATGCCATCGGCAAGCTGGTGCTGTGGAGCGCCCGGTCCGGCGTGGTGGACGAGAAGGGCGCGGTGTTGAACCAGCCCGGATTCGCGCACCTGTCGATCGCCAATCCGAAACTGGCCCCTTACGGCGCCGCCGCCGTTGAAGCGATGAAAAAGCTCAATGTCTACGGCGTTATCGAAGCGAAACTGGTGGTTGGCGAAAGCATCGCCCAGGCCCACCAGTTTGTCGCTTCCGGGGCGGCGCCACTGGGCTTTGTCGCCATGTCGCAAGTGTTCGAAGGCGGCAAACTCAAATCCGGTTCGGCCTGGGTGGTGCCCGACACGCTCTACAGCCCGATCCGCCAGGACGCCATCGCCCTCGACAAGGGCAGGGGCAAGCCGGCAGTCGATGCCTTCCTCAATTATCTGAAAAGCGATGCGGCCAAAGTGATCATCCGGTCCTACGGCTACGCCCTGTAGTCGGGCGCGGCCCTGCCAGCACTGCTATAATTTTCATATGGGACTGAAAACAATGACGCGCCACCTCGCCGCCTGCATCGCATGTTTCGCGATGCTGTTCGCTGCGCTGGCGCCGGCACTGTCCCATGCCACGGCATCGCCGCGCGCGCAAATCTGGACCCAGATCTGCAGCGCCAGCGGGGCGGCAGTGGTCACGCTGAGCGTGGCCGATAGTGCCATGCCGGCGCCTGGCGAGCACGATACCAGCCAGCTCGAGCATTGCCCGTTCTGCGCCACCCACGCCGCCTCCCTCGCCTTGCCGCCCAGTGCGGGCTTTGCAATTGCCCTGATCGAAGCCCCGGCCAGTCTTCCCTTCCTCTTTTTCCAGTCGCCCCGTCCTTTGGCGATCTGGACGGTCGCGCAATCGCGCGGCCCGCCCGCCGCCTGACGTCCGCGCCGTAGTTGAACTGATCGCCTGTCACCGCCAGGCCCGCTGCTGCGGGCGGTGCCACCGAGTTCGTTCGCCATGGCACGATGCCTTGTCGGCGTCGAACTCCCGCGCAGTCTCACCCTCCAACAGCCATCGTGTGCCGGCGCCTGCCTGGCCGTATGCGATGTCTTCCCCCTCCAGAAAGTGATGTGATGAAGTCGAATAATCAAACAGGCGGGCGGCACGGGCCGGCGCTGGTGGTCGATGCCGCCGCGCGCCGGACCGTGCTGCTGTCAGGTCTTGCCGTCGCCATGGCGATGGCCGGCTGCCGCAACAAGGCTGCCCCCGTGCGTTTTCACGGCATCGATGCCAGCGGCGCCGACTACGGACGGCAATTTAGCTTGCGCGACGCCGACGGCAATCCGCGGAGCTTGCGCGATTTCAAAGGAAAGGCCGTCATGTTGTTCTTCGGCTTTACCCAGTGCCCCGACGTGTGCCCCACCGCGCTGGCGCGGGCGACGGACATCCGGCGCCTGCTGGGTGCCGACGGCAACAAGCTGCAGGTGCTGTTCGTGACGATCGACCCGGAGCGCGACACCCCGGCCGTGCTGAAAGCCTACACGGCCGCCTTCGATCCCAGCTTTATCGGCCTGTACGGCGACCAGGCGCAGACGGCGGCAGTGGCGAAAGAGTTCAAAATTTATTTCCAAAAAGTGCCCACCGGTGACTCTTACACCATGGACCACACCTCGCTCAGCTACGTGTTCGACCCCGCCGGTGCGCTGCGCCTGGCGTGGCGGCACGCGCAGAGCGCGCAGGAATGCGCGCAGGACCTGCGCCAGATCCTCCATCCCGCCTAAAACCGACACTCACCGAGGAGAATTACCATGAAATCGATCCTTTTTGCCTTCGCCGCGTCCACCATGCTGCTGGTGGCGCCTGCCCACGCCCAGGTCCGCGTGAGCGAGCCGTGGGTGCGCGCGACCGTGCCGCAACAGAAAGCCACGGGCGCGTTCATGCGCCTGAATTCGCCCAACAACAGCAAGCTGGTCAGCGCGAGCTCGCCGGTCGCCGCCATCGTCGAAATCCACGAGATGGCCATGGAAAACGATGTCATGCGCATGCGCCAGGTTGCCGGCGTGGACCTGAGCGCGGGCAAACAAACCGAGCTCAAGCCCGGTGGCTTTCATATCATGCTCATCGACCTGAAACAGCAGGTCAAGGAGGGCGACACCGTGCCGCTGCAACTGGTGTTCCAGGATGCGGCGGGCAAGCGCGAAACGGTCGACGTGAAAGCGCCCGTGCGCGCGCTGAACGCCGCGGCCACGCCGGCTGCCCAGGCTGGCCATTCGCCTCACTGATCGTCCTCACCCGCCAAAGAAAACACCATCAATGAACCATCACACACCGCATTACGTGGCCGTCGCAGCCCTGCTGGCGGCCAGCGCAGCGCTGCCCGCGCACGCGCAAACCCTGGCGGCCGATCCCGCGCCGCCCATGCCCTTGGCGACCGTGATCGTCACCGGCCAGCTCCCCGTCGACGGACAGCGGCCCAGCGCCCTGGCCACCGGCAGCGCGGCCTCGCCGATGGCGGTGCCGTTTTCCGTCAACAGCGTGGCCGCCGAGCGCATCCGCGATCAGGCCGGCACCAGCTTGCAGGACGCGCTGCGCAATATTCCGGGCGCGCAGGCCGACACGGGTTTTAATGGCGCGCACACCCAGTTCTTCATCCTGCGCGGCGCCGTCACCGATAGCGGCACGGGCTCGAGCCGGGTCATGCGCGATGGCGTGCGACTGTCGAATTATCCGTATGTGCCCGCGTTTATCGAGAGCGTCGACGTGCTGCGCGGCCCCGGCGCCGCCGTCGGCGTGCGCAGCGAACCCGGTGGCACGGTCAATCTTGTCACGCGCCAGCCACGCCTGCACAACGCCGGCAGCGTGCTGCTGTCGGCCGGCCAGCACGGTGCCCGCGAGCTTTCCGTCGACCTCAATCGGGTGCTTTCGGCCGACGATGAACTGGCCGCGCGCATCATCGCCACCCGCTCCGAGGCGAGCCAGTGGCGCCATGTCCCCGACCGCCTCGATGGCGTCAAGCTGGGACTGGCCAAGAGTGGCGGCAGCGACTATCACCTGGTGGCCGGCTTCGAGGCGATCAATCAGACCTACCGGCCCGATTACGGCATTCCCGCGATCGATGGCGGCCCGGTGGCCGTTCCCCGCGACCGCCAGTTCGGCGAGCCCTTTGGCGACTCCACCACCAACAATCGCATCGTCGACCTGCATGCCGACGTCGGCTTGGGTGGCGCCGCCCGCCTGGCCATCGATGCCAGCCACCTGGAAGCGCATTCGACGTCGATCAAAAACCTTCTGAACGGCTCGCCCTTGCCCGGCCAGCCGGCGGGCACCTACGCCCGCGTCTCCGCCTGGGAGCCCGACACCCGGCGCCGTATCGACAGCCTTGCCACCTCGCTCACGAGCCAGCAGCAGTTCGCCGGCATCGCGCACACGCTGTTCTTCGGCGTCGATTATTACCGCGAGACGCTCAATCAGCCGGGCTTGTCGGTGCCCGCTTCGACCAGCCCGAGCATCAACGTCTACCATCCCGTTTACGGACGCGTGACGGCGCCCGCCTCGGGCTTGACCCTGGCGCGCTCGCTCACCACCGAGGCGCTCAAGGCGGTGTCCGGCTCCGCCCAGGACCAGGTCGATCTTGGCGCCTGGTCGGCCGTGCTGGGGCTGCGCTACACGGACCAGCAGTTTGTGTATGGCGCGGCGAATGTCCTGCCCGTCAATGAAGCGCGCTGGTCGCCCAAGCTGGGCCTGCTCTATCGCCTCTCTCCCCGCGACACCGTGTACGCCAACCTGGCCTCAGGCGTCTCGCCGAACCAGGTGGCGTCTTCGTCGAACCAGTCGCTGCCCTCGCGCCAGTCGCGGCAGGCGGAACTGGGCTGGAAATCGCTGTGGCTGGACGGCGCGCTGATGGGCGATCTGGCGCTGTATCGCCTCAAGCAGAGCAATATGATTTCGGCCGATCAGAGTACGCCCTTGAACAACTTCGACTTCACCGTCGACGGCACGGCGCGCTCCCAGGGCCTGGAAGCCTCGTTGACCGGCGCTGTCGGCGCGCAGCTCAATGTGTCTGTCGCCTATGCCTACACCGATGCGCGCTACTTGCAAAACGCCGTCTACGGCGGCAAGCGGGTGCCCAATGTGGCCCGCCAGGCGCTGACCCTGTGGGGCCAGTACCGATGGAACGGCGGCTGGAAATCGGGCGCCGGCTGGTATCTGCAAGGGGCGCGCTTTGCCGATGAAGCCAACAGCACCACGCTGCCCGGCTATGGCCGCGTCGATCTGACGCACACGTGGCAGCACAAAATCAGCCCGGGGCAGTCGCTCGAGGTCCAGATTGCCGTGCGCAATGCATTCGACCAGCAATACTATGTTTCCAGCCACCTGCACGTGTCGCGCTGGATTACCCCGGCGCAGGGGCGCAATCTGAGCGTTACCGGCAGCTACAGATTCTAAGCTGCCACGCTTGATCCGCCTGGGCGATCCGCCGCGCAATGTCCTCGAACAGGGGCCGCGCGGCGGCTTTGTCTTGCACGCAGTCCTGGCGCAATTGCGCCAGCGGCTCGATCACATCGTCGGTCCCCGGCGCGCCCTCGCAGCGCTCGATCAACTCACCGAGCAGCACGCCGAAGGCGCGCACTTCCAGGCGCTGCAAGGCGCCGGCCTGCGCGCCCTGGCAGGCAAACTGCGAGGCGGCGCCGAAGTCGCCCAGCAGGGCTTCGCCGTCGTCCGTATGGAGGATGTTGTGGCCGTACAGGTCGCCGTGCAGGATGCCGCGGCTGTGCAGATGCGCCGCCGCCGCCGCCACGGCGCCTGCAAGGCGCAGCAGGGTGGCCAGCGTAAAGCGCTGGCCGGGACGGTAGATGTCGCGCGTGCAGCTGTCCATGCTGGGCGGCCCCGCCAGGTTGTGAAAGGCGGGGTCGATCAGGTCCATCACCAGGCCCTGCGCGCCGGCCGGATGGCCGGTCACTTCACCGAGCACCGCAATCAGGTGGGGATGGCCGCCAGCGCCGATGCAGGCGGCCAGCTCGCACGCCGGCAAGCCGTCGCTGGTGATTGCTCCCTTGAACAGCTTGACCGCCACCGCGCGAACCGCGTCCGCCGCCGCGCTGCCGGCCTGCCGCCATTGTCCCTGGTAGATCACGCCGGAGGCCCCTTCGCCCAGGCGCTGCGCCAGTTGCAGTTGCTGCCAGTCGATGGGGGCGGGCTGCGCGCCGGCGCGCGCGGCCGCTTCGTCCGCTGCGCTGCACGGATTGCCCGCATAGGCCAGCCAGGCCAGGCGCGGCATTGCGAGCAGCCACGCCGGCAGCGTGGTGAGCGCGTTGGCGGCGATGCGCAGCAATTCGAGCGCGGTGCAGGCGGCCAGCGCCTCGGGCAGGGCGCGTAGCTCATTGCCCGCCAACATCAGCTTTTGCAGCTGCGTGCAGCGGCCGATGCTCGCCGGCAGGGCGGTAATCCGGTTGTCGGTCAGGATCAGCCAGCGCAGCGCGGCCGGCAGCGCCGTGGCCGGCACTTCCTTGATGCGGTTGCTCTTGAAGCCGATCATGGTCAGTTGCGGGCAGGCGCCCAGCATGGCCGGCAGCACGGTGAAATCGTTGCTGGAACAGAAGAGAATGCGCAGCCGCGTCAGGCGCGGCAGCGCATCGGGCAGGCGCGACAGGGCGTTGCCGGACAGGTCGAGTATTTCGAGGGTGTCCGCCAGGTCGAAGATTTCCGGCGGAAATTCAGTGAGACCGCACGACAAGCGCAGGCGGACCGCGCCGGCGAGCGAGCCGTCGCGTAGTTGTTCAAGGGTGTGCATGAGGGACTGATAAGGAGGATCGAAGGGCCAGCGCCGTATTCTACAGTTCGGATCGCCTCAAGCCTGCCGCTTGCGCGCCACCATGCCCAGCAGGGCCGAGCGGCCCCGGTGCGCGCTGCCTTCTGCGAGCACAGCGTCGTACTCGCGCAGGTCGAGGATCTTGAGCGCGGCAAACGCTTCGCGCAGCATGGCGCCCGTGTAGAGGTGCGCGCGCACGCCCGGGCCGCCGGTCTTGTAGTCGAGCTGCGCCGGGGTGTAGCCTTGCACGATCAGATAGCCGCCCGGCTTGAGCGTGGCGACCATGTTCTCAAACAGGCGCGCGCGCATGGCCGGATCGGCAAACTGCACGAAGATGGCGACGACGACATCGTAGGCGTCGGCCTGCCAGTTCCAGGCCTCGCAATCGGCCACCTGCAGATTCACCTCCACGCCGGCCGTGCGCGCCATCGCGCTGGCCTTGGCCACGCCGACCGGGGAGATATCGAAGGCGTCCACGCGCAGGCCCTGCTGCGCCAGCCAGACACTGTTCCTGCCGTCGCCGTCGGCGACGGCCAGCGCCGAGGCGCCCGCTGCGAGCAGGCCGCGCTGACTGGCCAGGTAGGCGTTCGGCGCGCTGCCGAACAGGAAATCGCTGCCGCCAAAACGCGCGTCCCAGGTGGCCGCCGCGTCGCTGAAGTGCCGCTCATGCGCCATGCGGCAGGCCCAGGTTCTGGTTGGCCGGTACGGCGATGTCGATCAGGCGCGGTCTTGGCAGATTCAGCGCCGCCATCAGCACGACGAAATCTTCCTTGCTGCGCCTGGCCAGGCGGGCGTTATGGCGCTTTTCCCAGCCGATCGTCGACACCGACTGGCCCTTGTAGTCGTGGCCGGGCCACACGCGCGTGGCCTCGGGCAGGGTGAACAGCTTGCCGACGACGCTGTCGTACAGCGCATCGGCACTGCCGCTCTGGAAGTCGGTGCGCCCGCAGCCGTCGATGAGCAGGGTGTCGCCCGTGAACACATTGCCGCGCCAGACATAGCTGACGCTGCCGGCCGTGTGACCCGGCGTGTGCAGGACCGTGATGGTGTCGTCGGCGCCAAAGCGGATCAGGTCGCCATCGTTCAGTTGCAGCTCGGCCGGCGCGATGCCGCAACCGGCGGGCGCGGCGGCGAGGGCGCCGGTGAGCTGGCGCAGCTTGCCGGCCGAGGTCACGTGGTCGGCGTGGGCATGCGTTTCGAGCACGTAGGCAAGGCGCAGGCCCAGGCGTTCGAGGTGCGCCAGGTCGCGCTCCCAGTGCCGCTCGACGGGGTCGATGATGACGGCCGATTGCTCGTCGTCGGCCACCAATATATAGGTGAAGGTCGACGATTCGACGTCGAACAGTTGTACAGGGTGGATCATCATCGGGGGTCTCCGTTTGGCAGTGTCTGATACAGGGTTCAAAGGGCTGACCTGGCGATCATGCCGACGGCAACGGCGGCCGACACGGCCGCGAAGCCGATCTGAAGGTGGGGGCCGGCCAGGCGCGCCGCCACCAGGCGTCCGCCCAGCATGCCGGCCAGCGCGCCGGCGGCGAACGGCATGGCCACGGGCCAGTTCATGCCGCCGGTGGCGGCGCTGGCGACGACCCCGGTGACCGAAACGAGGGCGATCACCGCCAGCGAGGTGGCCACCACCGCGCGCATGGGCAGGTCGGTGTAGCGCTGCAAGGCCGGTACCATGACGAAGCCGCCGCCCACTCCGAGCAGGCCCGACAGCAGGCCGGCGACGGCGCCCGCCAGCGACAGCGCCCGCGCACAGGTGCTGGTCCAGATGAAGCGGCCCGTTTGCGCACTGCGCTGGCAAGGATGGATGGCAGGGCTCGCCACAGGCTCGGCCAGCGGCGCCCGGCGCGCCTGGCGCCACGTGCGATACGCCACCAGCAGCAGCACCAGGGCGAACAGCACGCTCAGATAGCGGTTGTCGATCCGGTGCGCCAGCCACAGGCCCAGCGGCGAGACCAGCATGCCGGCGCCGGCGATCAGCATGGCCGCCCGGTAGCGCACGATACCGTCGCGCAGGCCCAGCACGGCGCCCAGCGCGGCCGCCATGCCCACCGCCAGCAGGCCGATGGGGCCGGCCTGGGCCAGCGCCATGTGGTTGCCGAACACCAGCAGCGGCACCGCCAGGATGCCGCCGCCGGCGCCCGTGAGGGCCAGGATCAGGCCCACCACCAGGCCCAGCCCCAGCACGGTCAGCATGGCATGGTACTCATTGGCTGGCCTGCTTGCGGTAGCTTGCCACGCGCTCGAGCACGGCGAAGATCGCCATGCCGGCCACCATCGCCGCCGTGAAAATGAGCGGCTTGGCGCCGCCGCTGGCAAGCGATGCCAGCGCCGGACCGGGGCAATAGCCGGCCAGGCCCCAACCGGCGCCGAAGGCCAGGCCACCCAGCACCAGCCGGCGGTCGATCTGCGAGGCCGTGGGCAGGCGCATGACTTCTCCCAGCAGGGCGCGGTCGCGTGTTGCGGCGAACCGGAACGCCACCAGGCCCACCGCGATGGCGCCGCCCATGACGCAGGCGAGCGAGGGATCCCAGCGGCCTGCCAGGTCGAGAAAGCCGAGGACCTTGGACGGGTCGCTCATGCCGGAGACGATCAGGCCGATGCCAAACAGCAGGCCGACGGCCAGTGCCATGATGATTTGTACGATAGCCATACGATGCTCCTTAGGCAGCCAGGTGACGAACGATGAACACGGTGAGAAAGCCGGCAGCCATGAAGGCGGCGGTCGCCACCAGCGAGCGGGGCGACCGGCGCGACAGGCCGCACACGCCATGGCCGCTGGTGCAACCGGCGCCGTAGCGCGTGCCGATGCCCACCAGCAGGCCGGCGACGACCAGCGTGGCCGTGTCGGCATCGACCGTGACGTCCGGCAGGGGGGCGAAGCAGGCGTAGGCGAGCGGGGCGCCGATCAGGCCCAGCAGGAAAGCGATGCGCCAGGCGATATCGCCCCTGGGCCACTCGAGCAGGCCGCCGAGGATGCCGCTGATACCGGCGATGCGGCCGTTAAACAGCAGGAACAGGGCCGCTGCCAGGCCGATCAGCACGCCCCCGGCCAGCGAGGCCCACGGTGTGAAATGTTCCCAAGCTATCATCATGATGTTGCTCCCTTCGGTTGGTGGCAATACAGTTGGTACAGCACCTGCATGACGGCCATCGCCTCGTTGCTGGCAATGCTGTAGAAAATCTGCTTGCCTTCGCGCCGCGTCGTGACCAGCGCTTCGTCGCGCAGCACGCCGAGCTGCTGGGACAGGGTGGGCTGCGCGATGCCCAGGGCGCTTTCGAGTTCGCTCACGCACAGCGGGCCTTGCGTCAGCTGGCACAGCAGCAGCAGCCGGTCGGGGTTGGCCAGCACTTTCAGCAGGCCGCAAGCCTGCGCGGCGGCGGCGTGCATGGCGGCCGGTTCAAACGGGAGGGGCGGGTGCATGCGGGTTCCTTGGCGCGGTGTGGAAGTGTTCGCATACATTATATAGTATTACAAACTATAAAACTATATATTGTGTGTCGGTCCACCCACCCCACCCCATCCCGCCTCACGGTCCGGGCGGCGTGCTTGAAAATTCCTCAAACGCCGCCAGCGCATTGGCCGAGAACATCAACGACGGGCCGCCGCCCATATAGATCGCCATGGCCAGCGCCTCTTCAAGTTCGGCCTGGGTGGTTCCCAACCGCACCAGCGTTTGCACGTGAAAGCCGATGCAGGCATCGCAATGGGCCGCCACACCGAGTGTGAGCGCGATCAGTTCCTTGGTTTTCTTGTCGAGGGCGCCGTCGCGCGATGCCGCCCGCGCCAGGTCGCCAAATCCCTTCATCACGTCGGGCAGGTCGGCGCGCAGAGTGGCGAGGTGGTACGAGACCGAGTCGGTCAAAGCGCGATAACTGCCTGGCGGTGTGCTCATCGAGTGACCCCCTTTCAGGCTAGGATTTCATGCGGCAGGTGCTGATGCCGAAGGGCAGGTAGGCGGGACAGATGCGCACGAGGCCCGTCGCCAGCGGGATCACGCCGAGCCAGCCCCACGCGCCAATCGCGCCGGACAGGGTCGCCGCGATCAAGCCGAGTCCTGCCACAATCCGGATCACCCGGTCAATATTTCCTACGTTCGCTTTCATGGCCAACCTTTCTTCAACAGTCGTTCAAGGGCAGAACAGTGCCTGAAGACACCGTGTCTGTGTGCCGTGCGTCCTTCGCGGGTCGACGTCATCATCTTTGATATAAGCATGGTTCATGCCAGTGGCGCCTTGATGCGTGGGAGGCCGGGTGCCGGGCGCGCGGCGCATGGCGGGCAATTTGGCGCGGCGGCAGTACCTGTCGCCGCTGCCATTCTGGCAGCGTTGGCAGTGCTTTGTCAGTGCGAATCGCCGGCGCGGACCATGCGCCTACTGCCGCAGCACCACGCGCAGGACGGTGGCCAGGGCTAGCAGGACGAGCACGCTGCCAGCCCAGATCGCCACCATCCACAGCAGGCGCCGCGACCGCTTTTGCGGCGCCGCAGGCGGCTCGATGGCGGGCCAGTCGAATTTTGGCAGCCTCATGCGTGATAACCCTCCACGCTGACCTTGCCTCGAAACACCCAATACGCCCAGCCGGTGTAGGCCAGGATCAGCGGTACGATGACGGCGGTCCCCACCAGCATGAACACCTGGCTACTGCGCTCGGTTGCCGCTTCCCAGATGGTGACCGCGCCAGGAATGACGTACGGAAAAATACTGATGCCGATGCCGACGAAACACAGCAAGAACACGCACAGGGTCAGCAAGAACGGCGCCAGATCCCGTCCCGCCCGCAGGCTGCGCGTAAAGGCGTAGCTTGCCAGGGCCACCAGCAGCGGCACCGGGGCCACCAGCCAGATGTTGGGAAAGCGCAGCCAGCGATCAAAATAATGTCCTGCCAAAAACGGTGTCGCCAGGCTGACCGCGACAATCGCGGCGAGGGTGGCGCCGCCGAAGCGCCTCGCATGGCGTACCGCCTGCGCTTGCAGCGCGCCTTCCGTCTTGAGCACCAGCCAGGTGGCGCCGATGAGCGCGTAGGCGAGCACGACGCCGACACCGGTGAGCAGCGAGAATGGCGTGAGCCAGTCCCACCAGCCGCCGGCGTAGGCGCGGCCACTGACCTGTATGCCTTGCAGCAATGCCCCCAGCACGACGCCTTGCGCCAGCGCGGCCAGGAAGGAGCCGCCACAGAACGCCACGTCCCAGGCCGGGCGATGGGCCGGGTCGCGCCAGCGGAACTCGAAGGCAACGCCGCGAAAGATCAGCGCCAGCAGCATCAAGACGATCGGTGCGTACAGGGCGGACAGGACCACCCCGTAGGCGAGCGGGAAGGCGGCGAGCATGCCGCCGCCGCCCAGCACCAGCCAGGTTTCATTGCCATCCCACAGGGGCGCGATACTGTTCATGGCCGTATCGCGTTGCTGGCCAGGCTGAAAACTGGGAAACAGGATGCCGATGCCGAGATCGAAACCATCGAGCACGACATAGACGAACACCGCAAAGAAGATAATGGCGGCCCAGACAATGGTGAGGTCGATCGTCATGATTATTCGCTCCGGGTCAATGGCGCAGGCTCAGGCTGGATCGCCTGGGCAGGGGTGATGCCGGCACTGCGCATGGGGATGTGCGGTGGCGATGGCTCATGGGCGCCGGGCGCTTTGGCCATCAGTTTCAAAATGTACACAATGCCGGCGCCAAAGACGACGAAGTAGACCAGCACGAAGGCCACCAGCGAGGCGGCCACTGCCGGCGCCGCCAGCGGGGACGCTGACGCTGCCGTGCGCAGCAGGCCAGTGATGGTCCAGGGCTGGCGGCCCACCTCGGTGGTGATCCAGCCGGCCAGGACGGCGATCAGGCCGGACGGCGCCAGCGCCAGGGCGAAGCGGTGCAGGCCGGTCCAGCTGTAGAGGGTGCCGCGCGCGCGGGCGTACAGGCTGAGCAGGCCCAGCGTGGCCATCAGCAAGCCCAGCCCCACCATCACGCGGAACGACCAGAACACGATGCCGACCGGCGGGCGATCTTCGCGGGCGATGGTATCGAGGCCGGCCAGCGGCGCATCCAGGTCGTGTTTCAGGATCAGCGAAGAAAGTCGTGGAATTTCGATGGCATAGTCGACCCGGTCCTGCGCGCTGTTCGGGATGCCGAACAGGATCAGCGGCGCACCGTCGGGGTGGCTCTGGTAGTGGCCTTCCATGGCCATCACCTTGACCGGCTGGTGTTCCAGCGTATTGAGGCCGTGCATGTCGCCGAGCACGATCTGCAGCGGGGCGACGATCGCCGCCATCCACATCGCCATCGAGAACATGATGCGCGAGCGGGGATTGGCGCGGTCCTTCAACAAGTGCCAGGCGCCGACGCCGCCGACCAGGAAGGCCGTCGTCAGGTAGGCCGCCGACACCGTGTGTACGAGGCGGTAGGGGAAGCTGGGATTGAAGATGATGGCCAGCCAGCTGCCGGCGGAAACGAACTGGCCGCTGGCGTTGATCGCGTAGCCGGCCGGCGTTTGCATCCAGCTGTTGACGGAGAGGATCCAGAAGGCGGACACGAAGGTGCCAAGGGCAACCATCAGTGTGGCGGTAAAGTGCAGGCGCTTGCCGACCCGGCTCATCCCGAACAGCATCACGCCAAGAAAACCCGCCTCGAGAAAGAAGGCGGTCAGCACTTCGTAGGCCATCAAGGGCCCGATGATGGGGCCGGCCTTGTCGGAAAAAACCGCCCAGTTCGTACCAAACTGGTAGGACATGACGATGCCCGACACCACGCCCATGGCGAACACCAGCGAGAAAATCTTGAGCCAGTAACGAAACAGGTCGAGGTACACGTCGCGGCCCGTCCTCAGCCATAGCGCCTCGAGCACCGCCAGGTAGCTGGCCAGGCCGATGGTCACTGCCGGAAAAAGGAAATGAAAGCTGACAGTAAAAGCAAACTGAATGCGTGCCAGTAGCAGCGCGTCGGGCAAAACAAGCATGATGGTCCTTTGACGGACAGCGGCGGTGCCGCTGTCCATGCATGGTGAGTCGGTGAGCGCCGCAGGACAGCAAGCTGACACCGCGACAGATCGCGATGGGCGCTACCGCGATCACTCATGCATCTCACCTCGCACGTTTCATGCCAGTCGCATCAAACCGCTTTTACTGTTTGATATCAATGCTTTACAAAATAGCCTTCAGCCGGGAGCCGCTGCAAGCCGCCATGGTGCTGCCAATGTGGCAGTCAATGGCAGAGCACTGCCATGCCTGCCACATCTGACAACTACGCCAGTCCCTGCGCTTTCAGGCGCCGGTAGAGGGTGCGTTCACTGATGCCAAGGTGGCTGGCCAGTGCGCTGCGGCTGCCGCCAAAGCTGGCCACGGTGGCGGCCAGCGACGTCGCCGCGCGCACGGGTGCGGCCGGCACGCGCGCCGCACCGGGAGGCGCCATGGGCAGGTGGTCGGCGCGGATCACGCCATCGTCGGCGAACAGGCGGGCGCGTTCGAGGACGTTGCGCAATTCGCGGACATTGCCGGGCCAGGCGCGCTGTTGCAGCAGCGCCAGGGCGTCGGCGTCGATGCGCAGCGTGCGCCGGCCCGCGCCGCTGCGCTGGAGGAAGGAATTGACGAGCAGCGCAATGTCGTCGGCGCGCTCGCGCAGGGGCGGCAAGACAATCGGAAACGCACTGATGCGGTAATACAAATCCTGGCGGAATTGTCCTTGCGCCATCATCTGTTCGAGCCCCTTGTGGGTGGCCGCCACCAGGCGGAAATTGGCGTGCAGGGTCTCGACCCCGCCCACGCGGCGGTAGGTGCCCGACTCGATCAGGCGCAACAGCTTGACCTGCATCGCCAGCGGCACGTCGCCTATTTCGTCGAGAAACAGGGTGCCGCCCTGCGCCGTCTCGACCAGCCCCGGCTTGCGCGCGGTGGCGCCGGTGAAGGCGCCTTTTTCATGGCCAAACAGTTCGCTTTCAAACAGCGTTTCCGTCAGTCCCGAACAATCAACGACGACAAAGGGCCCGCCGGCGCGCTCGCTCGTTTCGTGCACGGCGCGGGCGAACAGTTCCTTGCCCGTGCCGGACTCGCCCAGCAACAACACCGGCAGCATCGACGGCGCCACCCGCTGCAAGGCCGCCAGGGCCAGGTTGAAGGACGGCGAACGGCCCACCAGGCCCTCGTCGCTGGGCCGGGCGGAAGCGCTGCGCACCACCGCCAGCCGCTCGACGTAGGCGCTGATGGCGCCGTGCTGGTCAAGGATCGGCCGCAATTCCACTTCCACGTGCTCGGGACCGCGCGGCGTGTGGTGGATGTGCAGCACACGGTCGGGGCCGCGCAGTTCCTGCGCTTTTTTCATCGGGCAATGTTCGCCCGCCTGGTCGCAGGGAAGCTCGTAGTGATGCGACACCTGGTAGCACTTGCGGCCGATGAAAGGCTGGTCGGCGCTGCCGAACTGGCGCTGGTAGGCGGTGTTCGCCGCCAGGATATTGTAATCAGGGTCGAGCACGATCATCGGCTGCGCTTCATGCTCGAGAAACGAGACCAGGGCCTGCACTTCGGACGATGGCGGCGGCGGTGGGGTGGTGCTCATCATGGCTCCTGGCAAAGATCGGACACTGACGCAGCACTGCCACGTATGCCAACAGCTTACTGCCAAACTGGCAGTGCGGGAAAATTTCTGACTGCAGCGCTCTGCCATGAAGCAATATCGTCCATTAAATCAAGGGCTTGGCCTGAATTCGCCGGCCGCCAAGGCAGTGGCATGTATCTTGCTTGGAACGTCATGCGAATGCAGCAAGCCGCCAATCCAAGGAGATGACCCATCATGCGCAGTGCATCACTTCACGTCGAGGGATACTACGATCCCGCCACCAGCACCGTCAGTTATATCGTGCTGGACCCCGCCACGCGCCGCTGCGCGCTGATCGACAGCGTGCTCGACTACGACCCCAAGTCGGGCCGTACCTCGACCGCGTCCGCCGACACATTGATCGCGCGGGTCGGCGCGCTGGGCGCCACGGTCGAATGGATACTCGAGACCCATGTCCACGCGGACCACCTGACCGCCGCGCCCTACCTGCAGGAAAAGCTCGGTGGCAAGATCGGCATCGGTCGCCATATCACCACCGTGCAGCAGGTGTTTGGCGAACTGTTCAATGCCGGCAGCGAGATGGCGCGCGACGGCAGCCAGTTTGACCAGCTGTTTGCCGACGACGCGCAGTTCGCCATCGGCAATCTGGCATGCCGTGCACTGCACACGCCCGGTCACACACCGGCCTGCATGACCTACGTGGTCAGCAATGGCACGGCGCAGGCCGCCTTTGTCGGCGACACCCTGTTCATGCCCGACTACGGCACGGCGCGCTGCGATTTTCCAGGCGGGGATGCGCGCACCCTGTTTCGTTCGATAAACAAGGTGCTGAGCTTGCCCGCGGACACGGTGCTGTACATGTGCCACGACTACCCGCCGGACGGGCGCGAGGTGCAGTTTGTCAGCACCGTCGCCGATGAGCGCGCCAACAATATCCATGTGCGCAACGGCATCAGTGAAGCGGAATTTGTCGCCATGCGCAGTCGCCGCGACGCGGCACTGGAGATGCCGACATTGATCCTGCCCTCGGTGCAAGTGAATATGCGGGCCGGGCATTTCCCGCCGCCCGAGGTGAATGGCAAGCGCTACCTGAAGATTCCCCTCAACGAAGTCTGATGGACCTATACCTATAACGGAGACCGCCATGACCATACATTACCTCGCACCCGGACTGTCGGTGTCCGAACAGATACTGCCGGCGCAGCTTGCGGCCCTGAAGGCGGCCGGATTTCGCGCGATTATTTGTAATCGACCCGATGGCGAAGGCGCCGACCAGCCCCTGTTTGCGCAGATCGCCCGCGACGCGCATGCGCTCGGCATCGAAGCCCACTACCTGCCGGCCGAATCGGGCAAAGTCACCGATGAGCAAGGCCGCGCGTTCGGCGCACTGCTGGCCCAGCTTCCCCAGCCGGTGCTGGCCTACTGCCGCACGGGCATGCGGTCGACGACGATGTGGGCGCTGTCGCAAGCGGCGACGACGCCGCTGCCGCAGATCGTCGATGCCGCCCGCAATGCCGGCTTCGACATGAAATCGGTGGTGCGGCGGATTGTCAACCAGGGGCGCACGCCGGTCGACGTCGCCGAAGCGTCGCATGCGGTCGTCATTGTCGGTGGCGGCGCCGCCGGCATCGCGGCGGCCGCAAGCCTGCTGGCGCGCGCGCCCGGGCTCGATATCGCCATCATCGATCCCGCCGAGGTACATTACTATCAGCCTGGCTGGACGCTGGTGGGCGGCGGCGTGTTCGAGGCGGCCGACACCGCCCGCACGATGGCCTCGACCATTCCCCGCGGCGTGCACTGGATCAAGGCCGCGGTGGCCGCGTTCGAACCCGAACGCAATGCCGTCATCCTCGACGGCTGCCGCGTGGTCCAGTACGAACAGCTGATCGTGTGCCCTGGCCTGAAGCTCGACTGGCAGGCGATCGACGGCCTGGCCGAGACGCTGGGCGCGAATGGCGTGACGTCCAACTACCTGTATCACCTGGCCCCGTACACCTGGGAACTGGTACGTAACTTGCGCAGCGGCCGGGCCATTTTTACCCAGCCGCCGATGCCCATCAAGTGCGCCGGGGCGCCGCAAAAAGCGATGTACCTGTCGGCCGACCAGTGGAAGCGCGCCGGCGTACTCGGGCAGATCAAGATCGAATTCTGCAGCGCGGGCGCCGTGCTGTTCGGCGTGGCCGCATACGTACCGGCGCTGATGCAGTACATCGACGCGTATGGCATCGCGCTCGATTTCGGTTTCACCCTCACCGGCGTGGACGGACCGGCCAGGACGGCGACGTTTACCCGCACCGACGCCGCCGGCGCCAGCCACAGCGTCACGCGCCAGTTCGACCTGCTGCACGTGGTGCCGCCGCAGGTGGCGCCCGATTTCATCCGTGTCAGTCCGCTGGCCGATGCGGCCGGCTGGGTCGATGTCGATCCCGCCACCTTGCGCCACAAGACCTGGACCAATATTCACGGGCTGGGCGACGCCACCAATTCGCCCAACGCCAAGACCGCCGCCGCCGCCCGCAAGCAGGCGCCGGTCGTGGCCCACAACGTGCTGGCGGCGCTGGGCCGGGCAAGCGGCAACGCCCGCTACGACGGTTACGGCTCCTGTCCCTTGACTGTTGAACGCGGCAAGATCGTGCTGGCCGAATTTAGCTACGGCGGCAGGCTCGCGCCCAGTTTTCCCGCCTGGCTGATCGACGGCACCCGGCCATCGCGGCTGGCATGGCTGCTCAAGGAGCGCATCCTGCCGCCGCTGTACTGGAAGGGCATGCTCAAGGGGCGCGAATGGATGGCCAGGCCGGAACTGGCCGATTCCTGAGCACGGGCCGGCGCCAGCGTCAGTCGACCAATTCTGCTTGCAGGGCGATGGCGGCCGGCCGCCCCAGGTAATAGCCCTGCAGTTCATCGATCCCGCGCGCGCGCAGGCTGGCCAGCTGGTCGGCCGTCTCGACCCCTTCGGCGATCACGCGCAGGCCGTAGCGGCGGGCGATCAGCACCGCCGCTTCGATCACGGCCGCCGATTTCTCATCCATGTGCATGACGAAGCTCTTGTCGATCTTGATCGCATCGAGGGGGATTTCGCGCAGCCGCGACAGCGACGAGTAGCCGGTGCCAAAGTCGTCGAGGTGAATCTCCACCCCCATGGCGTGCAGGCCCAGCAGGGTTGTCAGCGCGCTCGCCATGCCGCGCTCGTCGAGGGCGCTTTCGGTCACTTCGATCACCAGTCGCGCCGGCGGCAGTGCGCTGGCGGCCAGCGTGGCGGCAACCAGCTGGCAAAAATCGGCCTCGATCAACTGGCGGATCGAGGTATTGACCGCCACCTTCGGCGCCTCGCTGCCCTCGGCCGCTGGCGGCCAGGCGCGCGCCTGGTGGCAGGCCTGTTCGAGCACCCAGCGGCCGATCGACAGGATCGCATCGGAGCTTTCGGCCAGCGCGATGAATTCGTCGGGGCCGACGGCGCCCAGCTGGGGGTGGGTCCAGCGCAGCAGCGCTTCACGGGCCACCACGGCGCCGCTATCGGCGGCAACGATGGGCTGGAACAGCAGGTGCAGCGAGTTGTCCTGGTGCGCATGCGCCAGCGCCAGCGTCAGCTGCAGCCGCCGCTGCAGCAGCTGGTACGAGTGCGCGCAATAAAACGCGACGCGCCCGCGCCCCAGCTTTTTCGCGTCTGCGGTGGCGACGTCGGCGAAGATCAGGGCCTCGTGCAGATCGAAGGGGGCATCGCCGGCGTGCTCGAAGATGCCGACGCTCATGCCGATCTTGCGCGTGTGGGCGCCCGCGAGGTAAGGCGCCGACAGTTGCGCATGCATGGACTGGTAATCGTCGGCGCTGGCGCCGGCCTGGTCGGCGGGGCGGGTGATGCAGGCGACAAATTCGTCGCCGCCCCAGCGGCACACCGCGTGATCGGCCGCGCCGCTCGCTTGCGCCAGCGCGGCAATCACCTGCGCCAGCCGCTGCGATACGGCCTGCAGCAACAGGTCGCCGTGCTCATGGCCCATGCCATCGTTGATGTCCTTGAAGTGGTCGAGGTCGATGAAGATGATGCTCTTGTGGCGCTGCCCGTGGCGGTGGGCGTACGGGTAGCTCAGGAAGCCGCGCCGGTTGAGCAGGGCGGTCAGCGGATCGTGGTTGGCAAGGTATTGCAATTCGCGCGTGCGCTCGTCGATGGTCCGCTCCAGGTCGTCGTTGACGTGGGAGATCTGGCGGTTCTTGTCCGATAGCTGCCGGATCAATTCCTCCTTGTCCGTGGTCAGCGTGAGCGTGTTGCGCAGCAATTTGACATTGTTGTTATGGCTACCGAGCATGACCACGATGAATACCAGGCCAATCAGGCCCAGCACCTGGAGTTTTTCGTCAGGCAGCAGCAGCATCAGCACGCAAGCGGGCAACAGCAGCATGCCGATGTAGACCTTGCCGACGATGGGCATGCTCGCCAGGGTGCCGGTGGCGCCCCCTGCCAGCGCCGACACGATGATCAGCAGCGAAAAGGTTTCGCCTTCGCTGAACGCGGGCAGACCCAGGCACGCAATGGCCGCCCACAGCACGCCGGAGCCGAGCAGTCCCAGCGCCAGCATTGCCTGGTGCGACGCTGGCGGCGCGCCGTCCGGATGGCGCGCAAGGTGGCGCCGATACACCCTGTGGCCCACATACCGCAGCGCGCAGACGAGCAGCGAGAGCGTGATCCAGGCTGTCACCCAGGGCACGCTGGCATGGCGAATATTGATGGCCAGCGCGGCAATGGCGGCCGCGTTGACGAGAATGCCCAGCGGATGGGCTTTTAATTTTTCGCGCCAGAGTTGTGTCTCGAAAATCACGGTGGACTCCAGGATTCCAGGGGCCGGCGGCGGGGCGCCCGCTGCGGCCGACCGCCGGACAAGGCCCGGTGAAACGGCCCCGTACGGCACGCATTCGCATTCTATTTCCTGTTGGAAATAGTAACATGAATTGTTAATTTTGCTTCACAAAATTGTGTAAAGCGGGCGCGCCGGGGCGCTCGAACGGCGCCGCGGCGGCGTCCGGGCGCGGCGACTAGATCACCACCACTTCACTGATCTGGATAAGGGGCGTCAGATTGGTGTAGTTGGCGACATCGTCCATGATCACCTTGGTATGGGGGCCGAAGCCGGCCTGGAATGCTTCGACCGAATCGAAAAACAGGTGGCCCATGGCGATGTAGGGCGCATTCGTGGCGGACCCGGCCGCGGCGGCCCGGTCGATGGCATACGATTTGCAGTAGTCGCCCAACAGTTGCTGCACCATGGGCATGTGGCGGTCGCGGTAATACGCATCGTCGAAACGGGCGTCCGGGCCGTTGGGATACATCACGCTCACCTTGATCATCGTTTTATCTCCTGGTTGTGGATGGCTTACCTGCGCCAGCCATCGTGCGCCGAAAGGCGCCGCTTCGCAAGTTCGATGTCGATGGCTGGCGCCGGCTGTCACCTAGCGCGCTAGCTGATGGCCGCACCGAGGCGGCGGGCGTGGGTGAGCAGCTCGTGGGCGGCGCGCGCCGAACTCTCGGCCGCCTGCGAATTGTGTTCGGTGGCGGCGTCGAGTTCGCCCATGGCATCCGATACCCTGGAGATGGCGCTGCTTTGTACATGGGTGGTGGCGGCCACCTCGGTGGCCAGGCCGCCCACTTGCGAGCACGCCGTCTCGATGTCGCCAATGGCGCCGTGCATGCGCTGCAGTTGTTCGCCCGCGTTTTTCAGCTCGCTGTTGACGGTGGCGTTGACGCTGTCGAC
This sequence comes from Massilia sp. DWR3-1-1, assembly GCF_049898325.1. Classification (NCBI taxonomy): domain Bacteria; kingdom Pseudomonadati; phylum Pseudomonadota; class Betaproteobacteria; order Burkholderiales; family Oxalobacteraceae; genus Massilia; species Massilia sp. DWR3-1-1. The sequence continues at coordinate 102,129 of NZ_JAFCXL010000008.1, forward strand.
CTGGTCGACGATGCCGGTGACGGTCTCGGACAGCGAGCGCACTTCCATGGCGATGACGGCAAAGCCGGCGCCGGCCTGGCCCGCGTGCGCCGCTTCGACGTGGGCATTGAGGGCCAGGATCTTGGTCTGCATGGCGATCTCGCGCACCGCCTCCATCAGCGCCGTCACCTGGCGCGTGGCCGCGGCGATGCCGTCGAAGGCGCTGGTGACGTCGCGCGAGGCGGCGGTGCCGGAATCGACCAGCGCCAGCGCCTGCCGGGCCAGGTCCGTCACCTGGTCGGACTGGCGCGTGGTCTGGCGCACGCCGCTGGCGATGCCGGCGATCGACTGCGACACGGAGGCGATGCTGGCCGCCTGCTGTTCCGCGCTGGCGCTGAGGCTCTCGCTGGTTTCCTGCATGTCGTTGCCGGTCGCCGTCAATACCGCCAGCCGGTCCTGCACGTCGCGCAGCACGCCGGCGGTGCGCATGGTCATCTGGTTCATGGCGCTCGCCAGGCTGAGGATGGCCTGGTCGCCATGGTGGGTGAACTGCGCCAGCGGACGACCGCTGATGACCTGGCCGATGGTGCTGTTGAGCAGGCCCAGCGGCTGCAGGATGCGCAGGTTCAGATAGGCGAAGCCGACCCACGGCATGGCCGCGGCGGTGATGCCGGCGGCAACGGCCAGCCAGACCGGCAGCCCGAGCAGGGGCGCCAGCAGGGCGACGCCCACCGCGCCCGACAGCACCGCGCAGCACGCCGCCAGCCGCGCGCCCACGGGGCGCGTCATCAGCCAGTACCAGAACCGCAAGGGGGCGAAACGCCGTACCGCCACCCCTTCGTGCAGGATGTAGGCGGCGCTGGCCATCGCCTGGCGCGCGCTGTCGGCGCGCATCCGGGTGCCCCCGTCGAGTTGGCGATAGACGGCGATGGCAGCGTCCACCTCGTCGCGGCTGGCGCGCACCCGCACGCACATATAGCCCGTCACGCCGGTGCCATTGGCCACCGGCGTGACAAAAGCGCGCGACCAGTAGTAAGCGCCGTTCCTGCGCTGGTTCTTGATGATGCCCGACCAGGACTTGCCCTTTTTGAGGGTCTGCCAGATGTCGGCGAATACGGCGCGCGGCATGTCCGGATGGCGGATCAGCTTGTGGTCCTGGCCCAGCAGTTCGTCCGCCGTGTATTGCGTCGACGCCAGAAAGGCGTCGTTCGCGTAGGTGATGATGCCCTTCAGGTCGGTCCGGGTGATCAGCACATCGTCGTTCGACACCGCGAACTCGAGCTGGGGATCGCCGTAGTCGAGGCGCGATGCCAGGTGGCTTGTTGGCGTTTTGCTCATAGGTACACTTCCAGTGGGGCGGGCTGGCGGGACGGCGCAGCAGCAAGGTGGCCCTTGGGGAAAGGCCACGTGAATAGTTAACGAGCCATAATAATACTTCTTAATAAGAAACAAGTAGTACCGTAAGTAACTATTTCTCCAATCCGTGCACACGCTTGCCTGCGCACGCGCGGCCGCTGTGATCAGGGCGCTGGTGAAAGGCCAGGCCGCCCCATCAGAACTCTTCCCACTCGGCGTTGCTGGTCGCTGCGTTGTTGCCGGTATTGCTGCCGGCTTTGCTGGCGATGCGCCTGGCCGGTGCCGGTGTGCTGCGCGGCGGGGCGGCGGCCGGGCGAGCCTGGGGGACCAGCGCCGCCGGCCTTGGCGTGGCGGGCGTGGGCAGCGCTGCCGATCCCAGCTCGAACACGCTGACGGCCTGTAACAGCACTTGCGCCTGATCCTGCAGCGCACCGGCAGCGGCCGCCGCTTCTTCCACCAGCGCCGCGTTTTGCTGGGTCACTTCGTCCATCTGGGTGATCGCTTCGTTGATCTGTTCGATGCCCATCGTCTGTTCCTGGCTGGCCGCGGCAATCTCGCTCATGATGTCGGTCACCCGGCGCACGCTGTCGACGATTTCCGTCATGGTGGCGCCGGCCTGGTCGACCAGCAGCGCGCCAATGTCGACCTGCTCGACCGACGCGCCAATGAGTTGCTTGATTTCCTTGGCGGCGGCGGCCGAGCGCTGGGCCAGGTTGCGCACCTCGCTGGCGACAACGGCGAAGCCGCGTCCCTGCTCGCCTGCGCGGGCCGCCTCGACGGCCGCGTTCAGGGCCAGGATGTTGGTCTGGAAGGCGATCCCGTCGATCACGCTGATGATGTCGACGATTTTCTTCGACGATGCGTTGATCGATCCCATCGTCGTCACCACTTGCGACACCACGGTGCCGCCCTTGACGGCGATCGTCGACGCCGTTTGCGCCAGTTGCGTGGCCTGGCGCGCATTGTCGGCGTTCTGCTTGACGGTGCTGGTCAATTCTTCCATCGACGACGCCGTCTCTTCCAGCGAACTGGCCTGCTGCTCGGTGCGCGAGGACAGGTCCAGGTTGCCGGCCGAAATCTGGCTCGAGGCGGTGGCGATGGTGTCGGTGCCCATGCGCACTTCGCCGACGATCTTGAGCAGGCTGGCGTTCATGTCCTTCAGGGCCGCCATCAGCATTCCCGTTTCATCGGTCGACTTGACCTCGATGTGGCTCGTCAGGTCGCCCGCCGCCACCGTTCTGGCCACGTCGAGGGCGCGCACCAGTGGCGCCGAGACGAGGCGGGCGATCCACACGGCCATGACCAGGCCCAGCACCAGCGCCACGCCGATGCCGGCAAAAATCGCAGCGCGGGCGGTGCCATAGACCTGCGCCGCGTGTTCGCCGGCCGTCTTGCCACCCTTGTCATTCAGCTCGACCAGCTTGAGCAAGTCGGCGCTGGCGGTGTCGAACAGGGTCTGCGAGGCACCGTTGAGCAAGACCATCGCTTCGGTGCTCTTGCTGCTGCTTGACAGTTCCAGCAGTTTTTTGCTTTCGACAAGGTAGGCGTTCCACGATGCGCTGAAGGTATCGAACAGCTTTTTCTCTTCGGGCGAGGCAATCAGCTTGATGTAGGCGGTGCGCCTGGCGTCGATGGCGGCGCCGAGCGTGGCGATTTTCTTGTCGATCACGGGAATCGCGGCAGCGTCAAAGGACGAGACGTGCTGCAGTTCGAGAATGCGGAAGTTGGAGGTGTCGGTATTGATGGCGGACGAGAGGATCGCCGACGGCATCGAGTTATTGACCACATCCTCGGTCGATGCATTGACCGCGCGCAGCTGGACAATGGCAAACAGCCCCAGTGCCGCCGTCATCGCCAGGATCAGCGATGAGTTCAGGATGAGTTTCCTGGAAATTTTGAGGTTAAGAAACCATTGCATGGTAAGAAGGACTCCTGGGGAATGGCGCACCGCCGCGGCTGGCTGGCTGGTGCTGCAGGTGAAAAAATCGGCGCTGGCGTGGCCGAACGGGAGGTCGCGGGAGTGGGGCGACCGGGGATTGAACTGGCCAAAGGAAAGCTCGCGCCCAAGGCGGGCCTTGTTTAAACATGCTTGTATTGTTCTCCTGCAGAAACTATTGTCTAGCACCAACTACACAAGGTCAACTAAGTTCGTCGCCCCGTAACAATGTTCCGGCCCTCGACAGCGCAAAGCGTTGTTATCCGGTGCGCTGTGCCAGGCGGTGGCGGCGCCCGCCGCCCGCTTGGGGATTGCCCCGTTGCGCGCCGCCCCTGCCGGCAGGGTAAAATGCCGCACCATTTTGCCCATCGCGCCGTGTCGACTCCCGTGACATGCGCGCCCCGATCCCACTTGAACAAGGCGCAGTCCGGCGGCTATCCACGCGCGTCGCTGCCAGCATTCCATGAAACCTCCGAAACGCCTGGTCCCCCTGATCGACGAAGGCCTGATCGATGAAGTATCGCGCCAGCTCATGAGCGGCAAGGAAGCGATTGTCTACGTGGTGCGCTGCGGCGACGAGGTGCGCTGCGCCAAGGTCTACAAGGAGGCCAACCAGCGCAGCTTTCACCAGGCGGTGGCCTACCAGGAAGGCCGCCGCGTCAAGAACAGCCGGCAGGCGCGGGCGATGGAAAAGGGCAGCCGTTACGGCCGCAAGATGGCCGAGGAGGTGTGGCAGAACGCCGAGGTCGACGCCCTGTACCGCCTGGCCGCCGCCGGCGTGCGCGTGCCCACGCCGTATGTCTGCTTCGAAGGCGTGCTGCTGATGGAACTGATCGTCGACGCCGACGGCAATGCCGCCCCGCGCCTGAACGACGTGCCGCTGACCGAAGCGCTGGCGCTGACGTACCACGCCGCGCTGCTGCGCCAGGTGGTGCTGATGCTGTGCGCCGGCGTGATCCACGGCGATCTGTCCGAGTACAACATCCTGGTCGACGCCGACGGCCCCGTGATCATCGACCTGCCGCAGGCGATCGACGCGGCCGGCAGCTCGGTGGCGGGGGCGATGCTCGAGCGCGACGTGAACAATCTCGCCAGTTTCTTCGGCGTGGCCGCGCCCCAGTTGCTGGGCACCCGCTACGGCCTGGAAATCTGGAATCTGTACGAAGCGGGCCTGCTCACCCCCGAGGTGGCGCTGACGGGCATTGTCGCCGTGCCCGAGACGCCCGCCGATGTGGGCGCGGTGATGCGCGAAATTGCGCTGGCGCGCGAGGAAGAGGCGGAACAGACAAGCTACCAGGGCAGCTGAGCGCGCGTGATCGCACTGTTTTGCGGCCAAACCTGCCAGCTGTGTCAGTTTTGATTCACATCAACGATTTGTGAATGGGAAATCAATAAGCTTGCCTTCGATGACAACAACACCAAGAAAGGCAACACCATGAACAAATCCACCCTGACCCTGATGATCTCTGCCCTGTGCCTGTGCGGCACCGCCATGGCGCAGGAATCGCCATGGCTGGTGCGCGTGCGCGCCCTGCACCTGGCGCCGGCCGACAAGTCCGATCCGGTCGGCGGCGTTGGCGCCAGCGACCGCCTGCACGTGAGCGAGAAGTGGATTCCCGATGTCGACGTGTCCTATTTCTTTACGCCGAACTGGGCCGCCGAACTGGTGCTGACCTACCCGCAAAAGCATACCGTCACGCTCGACGGCGCATCGATCGGCACCTTCAAGCACCTGCCACCGACGCTGACGGCGCAGTACCACTTCCTGCCAGGCGCGACCATCAATCCCTACCTGGGCGTGGGCGTGAACTACACCTTGATTTCGAAGGTCAATCTGTTGAACGGCGCCGCCGGCCTCGAGCACGACAGTTTCGGCCTGGCCCTGCAGGCGGGCGCCGACTATCGCATCGACGACCGCTGGAGCATCAACTTCGACGTGAAAAAAGTGCAGATCCGCAGCGACGTGAACATCGCCGGCGCCCGCGCCAGCCGCGTCAAGGTCGATCCGCTGATGCTGGGCGTGGGTGTCGGTTACCGCTTCTAAATCAAGTACCGGCCCCAAGTGCCGGCAGCACGGTACCGCGCACTTCGCCAAAGCCGATGCGCGGGCGGCCGGGCGCCTCGGCCCAGCCGCGCATGACGACGCTGTCGCCGTCTTCCAGGAAGGTGCGCGTTTCGCCGGCGACGCGGATTGTCTGCTTGCCGCCGGCCGTCAGTTCCAGCAGCGAGCCCGCTTCGGCCGCGGTCGGCCCCGACTGGGTGCCCGATCCCAGCAAGTCACCTGCCTGCAGGTTGCAGCCATTGACCGTGTGATGCGCCACCAGTTGCGACACGGTCCAGTACGAATGCCGGAAGTTCGACAGCGACACCCGCGCAGGCGGCGTGCCGGCGCCGCGCATGGCGGCCGTTTCGATCGCCACTTCCAGCGTGATGTCGAAGGCGCCGGCACTGCGCACTTGCGGCGCGTCCAGGTAGGGCAGCGGCTGCGGATCGGCGCCGTCGCGCGTCCAGGCGGCGCGGTAGGGCGCCAGCGCTTCGAGCGTCACCACCCACGGTGAAATCGTCGAGGCAAAATTCTTCGACAGGAAAGGCCCCAGCGGCTGGTATTCCCACGCCTGCAGGTCGCGCGCCGACCAGTCGTTGAGCAGGCACAGGCCGAACACCGCCTGCTCGGCCTGGCCGATGTCGATCGGCTCGCCCGGCGCATTGCCGGCGCCGATGAAAATCCCGATCTCCATTTCATAGTCGAGCCGCTTGCACGGACCGAAGTCGGGCGCCACCGCCCCCGGCGCCCGGGTCTGGCCCCGTGGACGGGGAAAGCACTGGCCGCTCACGCCGATCGACGAGGCGCGCCCGTGATAGCCGATCGGCACCCACTTGTAGTTGGGCAGCAGCGGCTCGTCCGGGCGGAACAGTTTGCCGACGGCGCTGGCGTGGTGGATCGAGGTGTAGAAATCGGTGTAGTCGCCGATGCGGGCGGGCAGGGCGTAGTCGGCATCGGCCTGCGCCACCAGCACCGCGGGCAGCGGCGGGGCGCCCTCGCGCAACAGGCCCGACAAAGCCAGCCGCAGCGCCGACCAGGCCTGCGGGCCCAGCGCCATCAGGGCGTTCAGGCTGGCCTGGCCGACGATGGCGTGGCGCACGGCCGGGTCGAGCCCGGCCAGGGCGCCTTCGCCGGCGGCGGCGTCGATGTCGACTATGTGCGCGCCGATGGCCACGCCGATGCGCAGCGCTTGCCCGCTGCCAGCGCGGCGGAACACGCAAAACGGCAGGTTCTGGATGGGGAAATCGGTGGCGTCGTGCCGGCTCGAGGCGACCCAGCTGCGCAGGGCCGGGTCGTGGGTGGCGTTGAGTGCCGGCTGCGCGGTGGTGTTCATGGTTGCTCCGGGTTGAAATGCTTCTCGATGCCGCTCCAGCAGGCGCTGTAGTGCGCCTGCCGCAGCGGCGTCGCCAGCGCGTACGCGGTGGGGCACAGCGCCAGCCTGGTCTCGAACATGAAGGCCATGGTGTTGTCGACCTTGTGTGGCACGCTGGTGTCGGCGGCGCTGGCCTTGTCGAAGGTGGCGGCGTCGGGGCCGTGGCCCGTCATGCAGTTGTGCAGGCTGGACCCGCCGGGGACGAAGCCGTCCTGCTTGGCGTCGTAGGCGCCATGGATCAGGCCCATGAATTCGCTGGCGACGTTGCGGTGGAACCAGGGTGGACGGAAGGTGTGTTCGGCCACCAGCCAGCGCGGCGGAAACACCACGAAGTCGAGCGTGTCGACCCCCGCCGTGTCGCTGGGCGCCTGCAGCACCAGGAAGATCGACGGGTCGGGGTGATCGACGCCGATCGAGCCGATCGGCGAAAAACGGCGCAGGTCATACTTGTAGGGCGCGTAGTTGCCGTGCCAGGCGACGACGTCGAGGGGCGAGTGGCCGATTGGCGCCGACCACAGCTTGCCGTTGAACTTGGCGACCAGGGCGAAATCGCCTTCGCGGTCTTCGTAGGCGGCGTGGGGCGTGAGGAAATCGCGCGGATTGGCCAGGCCGTTGGCGCCGATCACGCCCAGGTCGGGCAGGCGCAGCAGCGCGCCGTAGTTCTCGCAGATGTAGCCGCGCGCGGCGCCGTCCGGCAGCGTCACCTGGAAGCGCACCCCGCGCGGGATCACCGCGATTTCCATCGGCGCGAGCGCAATGCGGCCCATTTCGGTGGCGATCAGCAGGCGCCCTTGCTGCGGCACGATCAGCAGTTCGCCGTCGGCGTTGTAGAAATAGCGCTCGTGCATGTCACGGTTGCAGGCGTACAGGTGAATGGCGTTGCCGCATTGCGACTGGGGCGTGCCGTTGCCGGCCATGCTCTGCCAGCCGTCGATGAAGTCGGTGGGCGCCTGCGGCAGCGGCAGCGGGTCCCAGCGCAGCTGGTCGGGCGGCGCCGCCGGCGTGTCGAAGCTGCTGACGATGCCCCGGTTGTCGATGCGCGCGAACGGCGCGTGCATGGCGGCCGGGCGAATCCGGTACAACCAGCTGCGGCGGTTGTGGCTGCGTGGCGCCGTGAACGCGGTGCCGGAGAGCTGTTCGGCGTACAGGCCGTAGGGCACGCGCTGCGGCGAATTCTGCCAGGCGGGCAGGGCGCCTGGCAGGGCTTCGGTGGCAAATTCATTGCCGAAGCCGGACTGGTAGCGCGCGGCGTGGTCGGGGGCGGTGGACATGGCAATCTCCTGGTCGGTCTGGCGGCCACTGTAGCGGAGCGGGGCCAGGTTTGCGATATCAATACATGAATGTAGAATATTGATTTGGTAAATAACGAAAGAGCGCCGTGATCGAGCCGCGCCAGATGGACCTGAACCTGCTGGTGGTATTCCAGGAGGTGTACCAGCAGCGCCAGATTTCGGCGGCCGCGCGGCGCCTGGCCTTGACGCAGTCGGCGGTGAGCAATGCGCTGGCGCGCTTGCGCCGCACTTTCGACGACGAACTGTTTGTGCGTACCGGCGCCGGCATGCAGCCGACCCCGCTGGCCGAGCACCTGGCCGGGCCGATCGCCGCCGCGCTGGCCAGCGTCGGCGAGGCCCTGCGCCGTCCGGCCCCCTTCGTTGCCTTGACGAGCGAGCGCCAGTTCGTCATCGCCATGACCGATGTGGCGGAGATATATTTTATGCCGCCCCTGATCGAGCGCTGCCGCGCACTGGCGCCGGGCGTGCGCCTGGCGACGGTGCGCCCGGCCGGCACCGACCTGAAGACGGCGATGGAGGCGGGCCGCATCGACCTGGCCATCGGCGCCTTCGAACACGTGTCAAGCGCGCTGTTCCAGCGCCGCCTGTTCCGCCAGAGCTGCGTGACGATGTTCCGTGCCGGCCATCCGCTGGGGCAGGGCCGGCCCACCCTGAAGAAATTCCAGGCCGCCCGGCACCTGCTGGTCGCCGGCGCCGACAGCCCGTACGACCGCATCAACGAACTGCTCGAGCAGGCCGGCGTGCGCACGGACAGCCGCTACCAGGTGCCGCATTTCACGGCCGTGCCGTACATCGTCGCCAGCACCGACCTGGTGGTGACGGTGCCGGAAAAACTGGCGCAGCGGGCGGCGGCGCCGTTCGGGCTGTCTTATATTCGCCCGCCGCTGCACTTGCCGATGCTGCAGACGAATATGTTCTGGCACCGCAGGTATGGCGACGATGGCGGCAATGTGTGGCTGCGCGACTGTATCGGCGCGATCTTCGTGGAGTAAGGTCCCGCTGCGCTGGCGTTCCCGCCAATTATGCGCAATCGTGCATATATTCATGGGCGCCGCTGCTTGATTGATCCCTCGCTGCACTGGCCCACGGGGGCATTGCTTGCTAAGATATGCAGATCCGGGCATGCACGCATGCGCTCGTCAGACAGGAATCCCATGACCACCGAATTAGTGTTCGAAAGCCGCTCGAGTTACCAGGTGCTGCGCCAGGAGGGCGCCACCGAAAGTGAGCCGGTGATTTCATTGCAGCTCGAATTGACGGGCGGCCCGAATATCTACGCCGCCGGTGCGGCCCTGGTCAACAAGGCCGCCTGGCACATGAAGATTCACCGCCGCACGGCCGGCAGCGGGCTGGCCACCGGCTATTCGCCGGGCCGGATGATGTACACCGTCGAAGACAACAGGTCGCGCTGCGCCATCGAAGTGCACCAGTCGGCGGGGCGCTACGCCGAATTGCTCGACATGTTCAAGGGCGGCTATGTGTCCGAGATCACGGTCGTGGTCGAGGGACTGACCGACAAGGCCGACTACAGCAAGAGCTGGGACACGGCTGCCGGCAAGCACCTGACGATCAAGGCGATCTGCTTTGAGTTTCCCTTGCCGCAAAGCGAAGGCTGACCGGTATTGACGCTGCGCTGCAGGCGCGCGCGCCACCCCTGAGCAGGACTGCCTGCTAGCGCTCAGGCGCTGCCCCGGACGCCTCACCGACAGCGGCGAGCGCGCCAAGCGCAATGGCGGCGGCGTCGAATTCGAGCGCGCGGATATGCGTCACCAACAAGGCCAGCGGGGTGCCGGCCGCGGCATGCGGCGCCAGCCGGTCGGCCACGTCGAGTGCGCGCAGGTTGCCATCGGCGAGCAGCGCTGCCAGTCCGGTCAGCGCCGGCCGCCACGGGAGATCGGCGATCGCATCGCCGTCTCCGGGCAGCTGCAAGCGCAGCAGCGCCGCGTCGACCAGCGCCGGCGCCGCGCTGGCGAAGGCGGCGCCGGCGGCCAGTTCGCCGCGCGCGACGGCGCGTTCGGCGCTGGCGGCACGCGCTGCCAGCCCACGCGCGCCCAGCGTCGCCGCCAGGCCCTTGAGCGCGTGCAGGGCGGCGCCGGCGGCGCCCTGGTCGGCATCGCGCAATTGCTCGAGCAGGGGCGCGAGCGCGGCCGGCCAGTGCGCCAGCGTGCGCTGGTACAGGGCGCGGTCGTTGCCGAAGCGCGCCAGGCGCTGGCGCAGCGGCTCGTCGTCCATCTGGCCGGACGCGTCAAGGTCCGGCGCAGTGTCCGCCGCACACGTTCGCGCCGCGCCGCGGCCACTGTGCGCCAGCAGCACCGCCACCAGGGGCTCGATGTCGATCGGTTTGCCTACATGGTCGTCCATGCCGGCCGCCAGGCAGCGCGCACGGTCCGCTGCGCTGGCATTGGCCGTCATCGCAATCACCGGCAGCGCGGGTCCCAGGGTGGCACGGATCTGACGGGTTGCTTCGAGGCCGTCCATCAGCGGCATCTGCAGGTCCATCAGCACGCAGTCGGGCAGGGCGCCGCCCAGCAGGCGGGCCAGCGCCGCGCGGCCGTCGCCGGCCGCTTCGACCAGCGCGCCTTCGCCGGCGAGCAGTTCGCTGGCCACTTGCCGGTTCAGCGGGTTGTCTTCCACCAGCAGCAGGCGCATTCCGGCCAGCCGGGCGCTCTGTGGGGCGGCTGGCGGCGCCATCGCTGCGCCCGGTCCGGCCCGCGCCCGCGCCACCGCCCGCGCCAGCAGTTGCGGTGTCACCGGCTTGGTGAGGATGTCGGCAAACGGCGCGGCGCTGGCGTCGCCTTGCTGGTCGTGCAGCACCTCGCGGCCGAACGCGGTGACCATGATCACCAGCGGGGGCGCGGCGCCAAAGGCGGCGCCGATGCGCTGCGCCACGCGCAGGCCATCGTCGCGTGGCATGCGCCAGTTTATCAACACCAGCTCATAGGGGGCGCCGGCGCCGGCCGCCGCCAGCAGCAGCGCCAGGGCGGCCTCGCCACTGTCGGCCAGCGCCGCCGTCCAGCCCAGGCCATCGACCATGCGCGCCAGCGCCTGTGCGGCGTCGGCATGGTCATCGACGACGAGCACCTTGAGGGCCCGTTCGGGCAGCGGCGCGGGCGCGCCGGCCGCTTCGCCCAGCACGATGTCGAAGCTGAAGCAGCTGCCCCGGCCCAGCGCGCTGTCGAGGGTCAGCCGACCGCCCATCAGTTCGACCACGCGGCGGCAGATCACCAGGCCCAGCCCGGTGCCGCCGAAGCGGCGCGAAATCGACGCCTCGGCCTGGGTGAAGCCGTCGAAGATGCGCGACTGCTGCTCGGGACTGATGCCGATGCCGGTGTCGCTCACGCTGATGCGCAGGCTGACGCCGGCGCCGGTGCGGCCGAGCTGCTCGATGGCCACCCTGACGCTGCCCTGCTCGGTGAATTTGAGCGCGTTGCCGGCCAGGTTGATCAGCACCTGCTGCAGGCGCAGGCGGTCGCCCACCAGCGTGCGCGGCAGGCGCGGATCGATGTCGAACATCACCTCGACATCGCGCGTGCCCTGGTTGCCCGCCAGCACCGCGGCCAGATCGCGCAGCAGGGCGTCCAGTTCGAAGGGATGGGCGTCCAGGCGCAGTTTGCCGGCCTCGATTTTCGAATAGTCGAGCACGTCGTTGAGCAGCTGCAGCAGCGACAGCGCGGCCCGTTCGGCCTTGCTGACGTAGTCGAGCTGGCGGGCGTCAAGGGCGGTGCGCTGCACCAGCTGCAGCATGCCCATCACGGCATTCATCGGCGTGCGGATCTCGTGGCTCATGTTGGCCAGGAAGGTCGATTTCGCTTCGCTGGCGGCGTCGGCCTCCTCCTTGGCGCGGCGCAGCGCGTTGAGCACTTCCATGCGCTCGGTGACGTCGAAGTTGATGCCGGTCACGCGCACCGGCTGGCCGGCGCCGTCGCGCTCGATGTGGCCGCCCGCCTGCACGTAGCGCAGCTGGCCGTCCGGCCGGACGATGCGGAAGGTCTGGTCGAAACTGGTGCGGCCATCGAGGCCGTCGCGCAGGCGCGCCGCTGCCGTCGCCAGGTCATCCGGGTGGACCCGCTCTTCCCAGTGGCGGTAGCCCAGGCCGTTGCCGCGCAGGGCCGGGCACTGCTGGTACAGCGCGAACATCTGGTCGTTCCACGTGTGCTGGCCGCTCTGGATATCCCAGCTCCAGATGCCCAGTTGCGCCGCCTCGGCCGCCAGCACCAGCTGGTCGCGCATGGCGGTGAGCTGGGCGCGCTGGTGCAGCGCTTCGCTGATGTCGGTGAGGATGCAGACATAGGTCGAGCTGCTCGCGCGCATGTCGCCCACGCTCATCTGCACGGGGAACCCGGCGCCGTCGGCAAGGAAAAGCGGGGCGCCGGCCGCGCCCAGTTCCGGCAGCAGGGCCGACAGATGCAGGCCGGCGCTGGCCGCGGCGGGGTAGCCGAAGGCCTGCTCGGCGGCCGGGTTGTACGACAGGATGGCGCCACCGGCGTCGATGGTGATGATCGGCGTGGCCGCCGTTGCCAGCACCGCCTCGATGGTGGCCAGGCTGGACGCCAGGCGCGCCTCGGCCGCCTTGCGTGCGCTGATGTCGATGGCGATGCCCAGGTAGCCGTTGCAGCGGCCCGCTTCGTCGCGCATGGCGCTGACGATCAGCGAGACGGTGATGCGGCCGCCGTCGCGCCGCACATAGGTCCATTCGCGCGTTTCCGCGCCGCGCCGGCGCGCCTCGAGCGTGAAGGCGTCGAAGCCGGCCACGGGCGATCCTTCGAGCGCGCTCAGTTCGGCCGAACGCGCCGCCACTTCGCCGGCATCGTGAAACAGCAACGTGCTGGCATGGCCGACGATGGCGGCGGCGTCGTGGCCCAGCATCGCTTCGGCGCCCCGGTTGAACAGGGTGACGGTGCCGGCCAGGTCGGTGGCGACGATCGCCACTTCGGTGGCGGCATCGAGCACGCTGCCCAGCAGCAGGTTGAGGGCGCGCAGTTCCGCCGTGCGGCTGGCGACCGTGCTTTCCAGGCGCGTGTTCGCCCCCAGCACGCGCGCCTGGGCGGCCTTGCGCCCGGTGATGTCGCGCACCGTCTTGGCTGCCGCCGTCACGCTGCCGTCGGCGCCGCGCACGGGCGCCACGGCCACCCAGACGTCGATCAGGTGGCCGTCCTTGTGGCGGCGCCGGGTTTCAATGTTGCCGACCGCCTGGCCCGCGCGCAGGCGCTCGAGCACGATGCGCTCTTCACCGGCCAGCCCGGGCGGCACCAGCAGCGCGCCGACGCTGTGGCCAATCGCCTCGGCGGCGCTATAGCCGAACATGCGCTGCGCGCCCCGGTTCCAGCTGGTGATGGTGCCGTCCAGATCCTTGCCGATGATGGCGTCGAGCGAGCTGTCGACGATGGCGGCCAGCCTGGCCTGTTCGGCCTCGATCTGGCGGCGCCGGCGCCGGCTCGCCGCCGCCAGCATGGCCATCGCCGTCAGCGCGGTGCTCGCCAGCAGGCCGGCCAGCAGCACCGTGGCCGGCGCAGTGAGGTGCTGGTGCGCGGCGAAATCGGCGCCGCTGCGCACGCTCAGGCGCCAGCGCCGGCCGTAGATGTCCTGCTCGCTGCTGGCGTGGGCGGCGCCTGCCAGCGGCACGATGGTGGCGGGGGCGGCGTCGGCGCTGACGTCGGTCATCCCCGCTTCGACGCCGTCGCCGCCGCCAAGCTGGCGCTGCGTGGCAGCCAGTTCCAGCGGCGCGCAGATCCAGCCCACCAGTTCGGCGCTGCGCCGTTCCGGCGCTGGCGTGACGGCGCCCCGGTAGACCTGCAGCAGCAGCATGAACGTCATGCGCGCGCTGCCATCCGGTGCGGTCACGGCGAGCGGCGCCGTGATGCGCGCTTCGCCACTGGCCATCGCCGCCAGCGCGGCGGCGCGGCCGTGCGCCTCGGTGCCCAGGTCCAGGCCCAGCGCGGCGCGATTGCGCTCGAGTGGCTCGATCAGCTCGACGACGAAGCGCTCGCCGGTGCGCCCGCCGGGTGGCTGCCGCGCGGGGACGGGAGCGTCCGCGGCCACCCGGCGCACGAAGCCGAAGCCGCGCGCGCCGGCGAAGTCCCCGTCCAGACCGGCGCCCAGCCAGTATTGGCGAAACTGCGCCGGGGTGAGGCGCTCGGCGCCGGTCGTCAGCACCAGGCCGCGGGCGCCATTGAGGCCGTACTGGTACAGCCGCATGCGCTGGCCCAGCGCCTCGCCGGCGTCGATGGCGATGCGGCTGAGCCGCTCGTGCGCGATGCGCGCGTTCTCGTGCTGCGCAAACAGGGCGGCGGCGACGCTGGCGGCGATCCCGGCAGCCATGATCAGCCAGGCGTGCCGGTGGCGCCAGAGTCGCCGCAGGCCGTTCATGCGCCGCGGGCGGGATCGGCCGCGGCCACGCAGGCGCGGTCGCGCCCCGTTTGCTTGGCCTGGTACAGCAGCCGGTCGGCCTGGCGCAGCAAGGCGTCGGCGCCGCACGGCGCGCCGTCCCAGCGGTCGAGGCAGACCACGCCGGCGCTGGCGGTGACGATGGCGGCGCAGTCGGAGTCGCCGTGCGGCAGCGCGCGCCCGTGCAACTGGGCGCGCAGGGCGCCGGCCATGGCGGCGGCGTCGGCCAGGCCGACGCCGGGCAGGATGGCGGCGAATTCCTCGCCACCGTAGCGGGCGACGAAATCGGCCGGCCGCCGCCAGGCGCGCTGCAGGGCCCGCGCCACCTCCTGCAGGCAGGCGTCGCCGGCCAGGTGGCCATGGTGGTCGTTGTAGCGCTTGAAGAAATCGACATCGGCCATGACCAGCGTAAGCGGCGTGCCGGCGCGCCGCGCGGTGGCCACTTCGACGGTGATGCGTTGGTTGAAATAGCGGCGGTTGGGGATATCGGTCAGGCCATCCATGTAGGCCATGTGATGCAACTGCTCGGCCTGGTGTTTGAGGGACAGGTGCACCTGCACGCGCCGCCGCAAGGTCATCGGATTGAACGGCTTGGTGACGAAATCGACGGCGCCCGCTTCCCAGCAGGCCGATTCCTGCTCGCTGTCGCTGCTGGCGGTGACGAAGATGATGGGAATGTCGCAGGTGACGGGATCGGCCTTCAGGCGCGCGGCAACGTCGATGCCGGACAGGCCGGGCATCACCAGGTCCAGCAGCACCAGGCTGGGCAGGTGGCGCCGGCAGGCGTCGATGCCGCCCTGGCCGCTGGTCGCCATCAGCACTTCGTAGTCGGCGGCAAGGGTGCGGTAGACGGTCTGGATGTTGACGGCCTGGTCGTCGATGACCAGCAGGGTGTCGCGCTGGCGCGCCGTGGCGGGCAGCGCCAGCGCGCTCATGAAGCCGCCTGGCATGGGCGCCGGTGGAGGCTTGCTGTGTGTGAAACTCGGATTTGCACTGGTGCTCCGCGTGAGGGACTTCGCGGAGCAAGGGCGGGTAGCGGCACTCGACACGAAATCGGACTGGATCAATGCCATCGGGTTCAGGGACGGTAGAAGCAGCCTACGTGAGTATGTCGGTGACAACTATTGAATTTAACTATTTCGTTGCCGTTTTGCAACGTCGCCTGTTGCCCTGCTGCCGGGCGTAAAAAAGCCCGTCCGGCACGGGTGCGGGACGGGCTGCTGGCGCCTGCGCTTAGCGGCGGTTCGGGTTGTCCGGACGGGCATCGACACGGTTCGGCACGCCGTCGCCGTCGCGGTCGCCACGGGCCCAGGCACCGCGGGTCATGACCCATTTGCCGTCGCGCTCAGCCCAGGTCGGCTGGTTGTAGCGATAGCCGCGGCGTTCCTTGACCCAGCTACCCTTGTTCCAGACGTAGTGGTTGTTGCGCCACTGCCAGTGACCGTTCTGCCAGGCGTAACCGCGGCGGGCCTGTGGCGCCACTTCGTCACGCGGTGGCGGCGGTGCTTCACGGACGATGACGACGGCAGCCAGTGCCGGTGCGGTGACGGCGACGCCGGCGCCGAACGAGCCGGCGATCATGGTGGCGAGCAGGATTTTCTTGATCATGGTGTCTCTCCTTAAATAGGTGTAGTAACGTTATAAGGCGTTCTCGGCCAGGAGTATGTGCGCTGTCGCGCATTCGCCTGTAACAATTGCTACAGCAATACTTTCATACCATTTGTTTGCCGCCGCCCGCGCCGCAACAGCCTACTGCGTCACCAGGCTGGCGAAGCGGCCCAGGTCGACGTTGCCGCCGCTGACCAGGATGCCCACCCGCAGCCCCGCCACCGGCACCGCGCCGTGCAGCGCCGCTGCCGCCGCCAGGCAGCCGGTGGGCTCGACGATCATCTTCATGCGCTCGGCGAAAAATTTCATCGTCTCGACCAGTTCGGCGTCGCTGACGGTGACGATGGCATCGACGTCACGCCGGATGACGTCGAAATTGTGCGCGCCCAGGTGGGTCACCATGGCGCCGTCGGCGATGGTGTCGGGCACGGCGATGGTCACCACCGCGCCCTGCGCCAGCGACTGCTGGCCGTCGTTGCCCGCGGCCGGCTCGACGCCGATGACGCGGCAATGGGGGCTGAGCGCGCGCGCCGACAGCGCCGAGCCGGCCAGCAGGCCACCGCCGCCCAGACACACCAGCAGCACGTCGAGCGGTCCCGTGTCGGCGAACAGTTCCAGCGCCGCCGTGCCCTGGCCGCAGATGACGTCGCGGTGGTCGTACGGCGGGATCAGGGTCATGCCCCGCTCGGCGGCCAGGCGGCGGCCGATCTCCTCGCGGTTTTCCGTGTAGCGGTCGTAGACGATCACTTCGGCGCCGTAGCCGCGCGTGGCCGCCACTTTCAGGGCCGGGGCGTCGTGCGGCATGATGATGGCCGCCTTGATGCCGCTCAGGCTGGCGGCCAGGGCGATGGCCTGGGCGTGGTTGCCCGACGAGTACGTCAGCACGCCGGCGCGGCGCTGGGCGTCGGTAAAGCGCGCCAGCGCGTTGCAGGCGCCGCGAAACTTGAAGGCCCCCGTGCGCTGGAAGTTCTCGCATTTGAAAAACAGGCTGGCGTCCAGGCGGGCGTTGGCCGTGCGCGAGGTGAGCACGGGGGTGCGATGGGCGATGCCGGCGATGCGGCCGGCGGCCGCCTCGACGTCGCTGAACTGCAATGGGCTCATGGGGAAATCCGGTGGTGGCGACAGCCCACAGTATATGCCGGCAGGCAGCGCTGTTACACCACCGCCATCGTCAGCGCGATGTGCAGGCCGCCGCCATCGCGATTGCGCACGTTCAGGGTGGCGCCATGGCGCAGCACCACGCGTTCGACGATGGCCAGCCCCAGCCCGGCGCCATTGGCCTGGCCGCGCGCCGTGTCCAGGCGGGTAAACGGTTTTAATAGTTGTTCGATCTGCGCCGGCGGCACGCCGACGCCGTGATCCTCCAGTTCGATGACGGCGCGCCGTACCCCGCCGATGGCGCCGCCGATGGTGCGCACGTGGCAGGCGATGTCGATCTCGGTGTAGCTGGTGCCGGCGGTGACGCCGTAGCGGCGGGCGTTTTCGATGATGTTGTTGAACACCCGCCGCAGGTCGGTTTCATTGCCCATCACCGTGACGTCCGGTTCGATGTCGGTGCGCACCCGCAGCGAGGCGATGCGTTCGGCGGCGCGGGCGACATCGTCGAGCAGCGCGCTGATATTGACCGGCACGAAGCTGGCCGCCTCGGTCGGCTTGGCGTAGTCGAGGAACTGGCCGATGATGGCGTCCATCTGGGCGATATCGGACTGCATGCCTTCGCGCGCGTCCTGCGACAGGTGGGCCAGTTCGACTTCCAGCTGCATGCGCGTGAGCGGCGTACGCAGGTCGTGCGAAATGCCCGCCAGGATCAGCGCGCGGTCCGTCTCGACCTGCTGCAGGTCGTCGACCATCTGGTTGAAACTGCGGTTCGCTTCGATGATCTCCTGCGCCCCCTTCTCGGGCAGGGGGGCCGGGCGCTTGCCCTGGGCGATCGCGCGCGCGGCCGCCGTCAGGCGCGCCAGCGGCAGGTTGACCAGGCTGGAAATGAGCGCCGCGCCAATCAGCGACAGCACCCCCACCACGCCGGCCCAGCCCAGCCACTGCACCCCCGACATGCCGGACAGGCGCTCGCGCTCGAGCATCAGCCAGTATTCGTCGCCGTCGATATTGAAGCTGACCCAGAAGCCGGAGATGCCGTTGACGCGGCCGGAGAAGCGCGTCGTCTTGCCCAGCTTTTCCTTCACCAGCGCCTCGATTTCCGGCATCAGGGGACTGTCCGGCGCCGGTTCGATGTCGTCGGTGGGCAGCAGCGAGAAAATGCGGATGCCTTCGCTGGTGGCCAGTTCGAACAGCAGTTCGGTGCGCAGGTCGGGCGCCGAGTGGGCCAGCGCCGCGTGGGTGATGGTGACCATGGAGATGACCAGTTCGGCCGTCTGCTTGACCTGGGGGCCACGCTGGACCGTGCTGATCATGGCGATCCACGAGCCCATCGACAGCGCCGTCAACAGGCCCAGCATCAGGAAGGTGCGCCAGAACAGGCCGCTCTTGAACCAGCTCAGGCGCGGCGCACGCACGGGGGTGGCGTCGGCAGCGAGCACTAGCGCGGCTGGCCTTCAGGGATGAACACGTAGCCCAGGCCCCACACGGTCTGGATGTACAGGGGCGAGGACGGGTCCGGTTCGATCAGCTTGCGCAGCCGCGAAATCTGCACGTCCAGGCTGCGGTCGAACACCTCGTATTCGCGTCCGCGCGCCAGTTCCATCAGCTTTTCGCGCGACAGCGGCTGGCGCGCATGGCGGGCGAATACTTTCAGGACCGAGAACTCGCCCGTGGTCAACGGCACCGTCTCGCCGCTTTTCTTCAGGGTGCGGGTGCCCAGGTCGAGCACGAAGTGGCCGAACTCGAACGTTTGCGGGGTTTCCGACGGCGCGCCGGGAATTTCGTCCGGGCCCTTGCGGCGCAGCACGGCGCCGATGCGGGCCACCAGTTCGCGCGGGTTGAACGGCTTGGGCAGGTAGTCGTCGGCGCCCATTTCCAGGCCGACGATGCGGTCGACGTCTTCGCCTTTGGCGGTGAGCATGATGATCGGCGTCTTGTCGCCCGCCCCGCGCAGGCGGCGGCAGATCGACAGGCCGTCCTCGCCGGGCAGCATGAGGTCGAGCACGAGCAGGTCGTAGCGCTCGCGCAGCCACAATTTGTTCATGGCGGTGGCGCTTTCGGCGGTGACGACGGCAAAACCCTGTTCGGTCAGATAGCGCCGCAGCAGGTCGCGCAGGCGGACGTCGTCGTCCACTACCATAATCTTGGCTGAGTGACCACTGCCACCGGCCGCCGTTGTATTGTTGCCCGAATTTGAAGATTGAATCATGGTCATGAGCTTGCCATATTTGTCTTAGGGATGTCGCTATGGTAACGTCTTATCGCCGTGCAAGCAGCGTTGCTTTTGGGTCATTACATTGTGTTACAAACTTTACCCAATCCGCCTTATGCCTGGAATCGAATCCCCCTACACTTGGGCCATAACGCAATTTTAGCTTATCTGGTATTACGGCACCGCGGAAGAGGGACACTATGATGATCGCGTCGACTGACATTATTACAGCACGAGTGGGCCGCGCCGGCACGCGCGCCGTGCTGCGCGCGCTGGTCGTCGGGACGCTGCTGGGCGCGGCGGCCGTGTCGGCCGCGGCCGCCGGCGTCGGTGAGCGTGACCGTGATCAGCGCGACCAGCGCGAAGGACGCGAGCAGCGTGATCCGCGTGATCAGCGCGAGCGTGCGCAACCGCCGCAGCAACAACCGCAGCAGCAAGCGGCGCCGCAGTTGGCGCCGCGCGAAATGCCCCAGCAGCGCGAAGCGCGCCAGTTCGACACGCGTGCCTACGACATGCGCCTGGAAGAAGCGCGCCGTCAGCAGGCCCAGCAGCAGCAGGACACCGGCGCCCGCCGCGGCGGCCGCCTCACCCCCGACGAGCGGCGCGAACTGCGCCGCCAGATCAACGAGGCGGGCACGGAGCTGTACCCAAACACCCCGCGCCGCTGAGCCTGGCGCTTGCCACGGCCGGCCGGCGGGCGGCTCACTGCCGCGCCCCCTCCTGGTCCGCCCCATCTGTTGTAAAAGCAACAAATATATGCATGCCGCAGCACTTGACGGTGCCGTTGCGTGCGCCCGCGTGTTACGCTACCGAAAATTAACCTAGGCCAAACTAACTAGCTATTTAACAAGTTTCGTGGTTCGGAGCGTCACTGTGTCGACTGTATCCCCCGCTTCAACTTCGCAGTATCCGCCCATTGGCGGGCTCGACGCGCTTGGCCTCGAGCACTGTATTTACCGGCGCGATGACGGCGTGTACGCCGACCCGACGGCGCTGGGCCAGGCCTTCCTAGCCGCGTTCGAGCATGTCATGCGCGGCAATTTCTACTTTCCCGGCCTCGACTATGGCTTGCTGCAACAGGCCCTGTACGGCATCGGTCCGGCCTTGCCGCAGCATGTCGACGGTGCTTCCATGCTGCGCCTGGCGCGCACTGTCAGCCCCTTCGATCTGACCCGCAAGGCCTTGTACAAGGCCGTCAAAGTGGCCAATGGCCAGGCCGAGTACAGTTTCGAGGCCCCCGCCGCGGGCGAGCCGGTCGTCGCGCTCGATATCGACGAATTCATCGCCGACATGTGGAGCAAGGGGATACGCTCCGGTCTCGACATCGACGCCATCGGCGAGGGCATTGCCGGCATGGCGGCCCATCGCAGCGCCTTCGTCACGGTGGCGCGCCGCACCGCGCCGCAGGCGGGCGAGGATGCCCGCATCATCGAAGTGTCGCAGGAGATCCACCGCAGCGACGCCCCGCGCCAGCTGGCCAACGGCAAGCTCGACCTGATGGCCTTCCAGAACCGCTTCCCGCAGATCAAGGCTGGCGTGCGCCTGCTGCAGAAGGTTCACGCCAGGGCCGGCGTCGCCGGTGTCGAGGTGTCGGGTGCGCGCATTGCCGCGCCGCCGCCCGCCGACGTCGACCTGGCGGCGATGGTGGGCGACGGCACCGGCGTCGTCGTCGACGCCGACGGCGAATTTTTGGTGGCCCTGCGTACCGGCTATCTCGATGTCGACCCCGCCAGCGGCAAAATCTCGATCGGCGACAAGATCATCAGCCGCGACGGCGTCTCCTCGCGCACCACCGGCAACCTGCAACTGACGGGCGACTACGAAGAGTTCGGCGAGGTGCAGGAAAAGCGCGTCATCGAAGGAGAAGGCATCACCATCCACGGCGACGTGTATGGCCATGTGATTTCGCGCGGCGGCGCGATTGTCCTGAACCGCAACCTGGTCGGCGGCGCCGCCATCAACGCCAACGGCGCCATCCGCATTGTCGGCATGGCCTCGAACGCGCTGATCCAGTCGCGCCAGGGCGACGTCATCATCGCCCGCGCCGACCACTGCATCATCTCCGGCGCCCGCGTGAAAGTCGAGCATGCCGTCAACTGCGAGATCATCGGCGACGAGGTGCGGGTCGGTCATGCCGAAGGTTGTGCCATCGCCGCCCGCCGCGTCATCGCCGAGCGGGTGGGGCCGCGCAAGCAAAGCGAGATGCTGGTGTTCGCGCTGCGCCCCGACAGCGGCGAGATCGACAAGGTGATCGGCCTGATGCGCGCGCGCGTCGAGCAGTTCGCCGCCGTCGCCGCCAGCCGCAAGGCCGAGATGGACGCCATGACGGGCCAGCCCGAGGTGCGCAAGTACGTCATGCTGGCCTCCAGAATCCGCAAGAAGGAATTGACCCTGACGGCCGAACAGCTGCCGCAGTTTCAGAAGATGGCGCTGGCGGTGGGCCCGGCCCTGAAGGCCATCGCCAAGGTGTCGCTCGAGGTGAAAGCGGCCGACACCGAGCGCGAGGCCGGTCAGGCGCTGGTCGACCAGCTCGGCGAGCAGCGCCGCAGTTGCGAAAGCGCGGCGCAGGTGGAGATCAGCGCGGTCGATGGCGACACCATCGTACGCACGATGAAATACGATCCCAACGGCGGCGCGCCGCACGACGCCACGGCCAAGGACATCAAGGCCAGGTTGCGCGGCAGCGGGGCGGGCGGGGCGCTGATTTTTGTCGGCGCCACGGGCACGGTGGCGTGGAGCAGTTGAAATCAGTCGCGCACTTTGCCGCGCAGCGCCTTGGTGGCGCCGCTGCGGGTCTTTGATTCAAGCCGGCGGCGCTGCGAGCCGTAGGTGGGCTTGGTGGCGCGCCGCGCCAGCGGCGCCTGGGCCACGCTGTCGACAAGTTCCTGCAGGCGGCGCAAGCCGTCGGCCTTGTTCTGCTCCAGGCTGCGCGACTGCTGCGCCTTGAGCACCACCACGCCGTCGCGGGTGATGCGGCTGTCGGCCAGCGCCAGCAGGCGCTCCTTGACAGGCTGCGGCAGCGACGAAGCGGCCACCGCGAAGCGCAGGTGCACGGCGCACGATACCTTGTTGACGTTCTGCCCGCCCGGACCCTGGGCGCGGATGGCCGAGAAGTCCACTTCGGCCGGATCGATGGCCAGGCTGGTCATGCTTACGGCGCGCCGGTGGCGGGCGCCGGCAGCGCATCGTCGAGCGCGGCCAGCATCCGGTAGGCCTGGCCCGCATACGGGGGCAGGCTGCCGAACAGCGCCGGATCGTTGAACAGGGCGCGCTCGTGTTCGACCAGGATGCGCAGCTTGCCCAGGTAGTCGGTGACGGTGAGCAGGCGGCCCAGCGGCGAAATGAGCGCGCCCTTCTTCATGCCGCCCTGCTCGGCGATGGCCAGCGTGACCGAGTCGGGGAAGCTCCACTCGCGGCCGATGGCGCAGGTCAGGCTGCGGGTCTGGCGCAGCAGCTCGGCGCAGAACAGCTCCGAGCCCAGGCTGCGGTCGTCCTTGGCGATCTGGTCCATCACGCGCAGGGCGACAATCAGGCCCACGTGCTGCACCAGCCCGGCCAGGAAGGCTTCGAAGGGATCGATGCCCAGCGCTTCGGCCAGCTGGCGGTTGGCCACCGCCACCCGCTCGGACTGATCCCAGATACGCGGTGCCAGGCGGCGCGTGTAGTGCCCCGAGTGCATGTCGATGATGGGGCGGAAGGCGACACTGGTGATCAGGTGGCGCAAGCCCTCCTGGCCGATCAGCATGACAGCGTGCTCGACGCTGGTAATCTGGCTGCCGGTGCCGATCAGCGAGCTGTTGGCCATGCGGATCACGGCCGCCACCAGCACCACGTCGGCGGAAATGGTACGCGCCAGCTGGGTGCCGGAAAAATTATCGCTGCGCAGGCTTTGCAGCAGTTGCGGCAGCATGCCCGGCATGCGCCGCACCAGCGCCGCGCCCGACTGCTGGGCGCCGATGATGGCGGCGAGGGCATCGAGCACCTGCACTTCCAGTTCGCTGGTGTCGAAGGCGGCTTCGCCGACGGTGTCGAACAGCCAGTGGTTGTAGAGGTGGCTAACGCGGTCCTGCTGGTCGAACGAGACGGCGGCGCGGGGCGCGCCGCGCGGCGCCGGATCGGCCGCCACCGCGGCAGCGGCAGCGGCAGCAGCGGCAGGTGCAGCCGCGTCCGCGCCCATGGGCGGTGCTGGCGGCGCGAGCGGCCGCGCGGCCGCGCCCGGAGACGCTGAGAACAGGCGCTGCAGCCACTGAAACATCGTTATCCTTTAGAGTACGTCATGTTATCGACGGAATATCGTTCCCGCATTGTAAAGCCTTCCCGAGACGGCGCAAGGCAATGGCTTGTGGAAACTTTGATCGCCCTCAACTTGCCCTGGCGGGCAGCGACTACGATGGGAGGTTGCTGCAGCGGTGCTTTTTTTCCGGAGGAAGGTCTGCCATGTCGAAATCGAACGTCGCCCCAAGCCGTATGCAATACCTGAGTTTCCAGCTTGGCGGGCTGGAATATGGTCTCGACTTCAGCAAGGTCAAGGAGTGCCGCGTTCTCAAGTCGCTCGAGCGCTTCGCCTCCGAGGGCGAGATCATCAGCGGGGTCGCCGTCTCGCGCGGCGTCATCATGCCCATCGTCGACATGCGCGTGGCCGTGGCCGGCAGCGCCCCGGTGGCGCCGCCCCTGACCGATGTCATCATCCTGCAATTGTCGAACTGCGTGATGGGCATGGTGGTCGATGGCGTCACCGACGTGGTGTGGCTCGACGCCACGCAGATCCAGGCCATTCCCGGCGCGGGCGCGGTCGAATATCTGCTGGGACTGGGCGAATGCGACGGTCGGCGCCTGATCCTGGTCGATATCGACCGCCTGATGTCGATCCGCCGGGTGGGCGGCAAGGGCGCGGTGCAGGCTGCCTGAGCTGCCTACCGCGCCACGCCGCGCCGGACCGGTCAGGCGGCGATGCTCTCGAGTTGTTCCTGCAAGGCCAGCCATTCCCCTTCCAGTTGCGCCAGGTCCTTGCTGAAAAAGGTCTGGTCCGCCAGCAGTTGCTTCAGTTTTGCCTTGTTGGCGGCGTCGTAGATGCTCGATTCGCCCAGCTTGGCGTCGACTTCGCCCTTCTGGCCATTGCGCTTGGCGATCTGCTCTTCGAGCCGCTTGATCTTGCCCTCGATGGGTTTTTTCAGCGCCGCCACTTTCTGGCGCTGCTCCGCTTCCACCCGTTTCTGCTCCTTGGTGTTGACCACCGGCGCCGCGCTCGGTGCCGCCACGCTCGACTGCACGGGGAAGTCGGCCTTGTTGTCCTTGCCCGCCGCCGGCAGCACCGTGGTGCCTTTGCCCAGCTTGGTCTGGAACAGCCAGTCCTTGTAGTCGTCGAGGTCGCCGTCGAACGGCTGCAGGCGGCCGTCGGCGACGATGATGAACTGGTCGGTGGTGGCGCGCAGCAGGTGGCGATCGTGCGATACCACCACCAGTGTGCCTTCGAACTGGGCCAGCGCCATGGTCAGCGCTTCGCGCGTTTCCAGGTCCAGGTGATTGGTCGGTTCATCGAGCAGCAGCAAGTTGGGCCGCTGCCAGACGATCAGGGCCAGCGCCAGGCGCGCCTTTTCGCCGCCCGAGAAGGGCGCGATCGAACTGGTGACCATGGTGCCGGGGAAGTTGAAGCCGCCCAGGAAATTGCGCAGTTCCTGCTCGCGCACGTTGGGAGCGATTTTCGCCAGGTGCCACAGGGGCGATTCGTCGTGGCGCAGCATTTCCACCTGGTGCTGGGCGAAGTAGCCGATCGACAGGCCCTTGCCGGTGGTGGCGTCGCCCGTCAGCGGCGCGATTTCGCCGGCGATGGTCTTGATCAGGGTCGACTTGCCGGCGCCGTTCACGCCCAACAGGCCGATGCGCTGGCCGATCTGCAGCGAAAACTTGATGTTCGAGACGATCGTCTTGGCACCCACCTGGTCGCCGTGGGCGTCGAGGATGGGATAGCCGGCGTTGACGTCTTCCATCACCAGCAGCGGGTTCGGCGCGGCCAGCGGCTCGCGGAACTCGAACGAGAATTCGGCGGCGGCGCGCAGGGGCGCCAGTTCTTCCATCTTCGCCAGCGCCTTCATGCGGCTTTGCGCCTGGCGCGCTTTCGAGGCCTGCGCCTTGAAGCGGTTGACGAAGGACTCCAGGTGGGCGCGCTGGCGCGTCTGCTTTTCCAGCGTGCCGGCGGCCAGGATCATCTGGGCGGCGCGCTGGCGCTCGAAGCTCGAGTAATTGCCGGAATAACGTTTGAGCTTGCGCTCGTCGATGTGGACGATGACGTTGCAGATCTCGTCGAGGAAGTCGCGATCGTGCGAGATGATGATCAAGGTGCCCGGGTAGCGTTTCAACCAGTCTTCCAGCCAGATGATGGCGTCGAGGTCGAGGTGATTGGTCGGTTCATCGAGCAGCAGCAGGTCCGACGGGCACATCAGCGCCTGCGCCAGGTTCAGGCGCATCCGCCAGCCGCCCGAGAAGCTGGCGATCGGCTGCTGCATCTGGTCGAGCGAAAAGCCCAGGCCCAGCAGCAGTTGCTCGCCGCGCGAGTTCACCGTGTAGGCGTCGGCGTCGGCCAGCGCGCTGTAGATCTCGCCGATGGCAATGCCGTTTTCCGTGGTCGGCGCTTCGCCTTCCAGGCGCGCCAGTTCCTCTTCCAGGCGGCGCAGGTTGACGTCGCCATCGATGGCGTAGTCGAGGGCGGCGCGCTCGAGCGGCGGGGTTTCCTGCGCCACGTAAGCCATGCGCCACTTGGCGGGGAAGTCGATCTCGCCCTGGTCCGCATGAATCTCGCCGCGCAGCATGCCGAACAGGCTCGATTTGCCAGCGCCGTTGGCCCCGATCAGGCCGATCTTGTCGCCGGGGTTGAGGGTCACGTCGACGTTTTCGAGCAGCGGCTTGGTGCCGCGCATCAGGCTCACATTGATAAAGCGGATCATGCGGTTCTTTTCTCTTGATTGCGTTGGGAGCGGCTGGCAGCTGCCGGCCGCTCGCGTGGGGTTTATTTACGTAACTGGTCGGCGCTGAGCAAAAACACCATGTCGTCGCCGGCGCTGGTGGTCACCCAGGTCAGGCCCAGGTGGCCGAAGGCCGCTTCGGCGTACTCGCGCTCATTGCCGATTTCGACCATCAGGATGCCGTTCGGCGTGAGGTAGTCGGCCGCGCCTTCGACGATCTTGCGCACCAGGTCCATGCCATCGTCGCCGCCGGCCAGGCCGATCTGCGGCTCGTGCAGGTATTCGGGCGGCAGCGCCGCCATCGATGCCGAGTTCACGTACGGCGGATTGCTGACGATCAGGTCGTATTTTTTGAACGGCACGTTGGCGTACAGGTCGGAGGCGATCGGGTTGACCCGGCCTTCGAGCTTGTAGTCGCGGATGTTCTGTTCGGCCACGGCCAGGGCATCGGTGGAAATGTCGATGGCGTCGACGACGCTGTTGGGGAAGGCGTCGGCCATCATGATGGCCAGGCAGCCCGATCCCGTGCACAGTTCGAGGATATTGTCGACGGCGAAGGCGTCTTCCACCCACGGCGAGAATGATTCGGGAATCAGTTCGGCGATGAAGGAACGCGGCACCAGCACCCGCTCGTCGACATAAAAGGCATAGCTGCCCAGCCAGGCCTGGTGGGTGATGTAGGCGGCCGGCACGCGAGCGACGGCGCGCCGCTCGATCACCGCCAGCACCTGGTGCACTTCTTCGGGCAGCAGTTTGGCGTCGAGAAAGGGATCGAGCTTGTCGAGCGGCAGGTGCAGCGTGTGCAGGATCAGGTAGGCCGCTTCATCGAGGGCGTCGCTGCTGCCGTGGCCGAAAAACAGCTTGGCGGCGTTAAAACGGCTGACGGCATGGCGCAGCAGGTCGCGCGGGGTGGAAAACGGTGTCGTGATCATGGCAGTTCTCGGTCGGGAGCATGGGCCAGCAGCTGTTCCAGCGTGCGCCGGTAGATGTTCTTCAGCGGGTCGATGAAACGCAGCTCGATGTGTTCATCGATCTTGTGGATGCTGGCGTTCGGAGGGCCGCATTCTATCACCTGCGGGCAGATGCGGGCGATGAAGCGGCCGTCGGAGGTGCCGCCCGTGGTCGACAGTTCGGTGCGCACATCGAGTTCGGCGTAGATGGCGGCGGCGACCGCCTCGGACAAGGCGCCCCGTTCGGTGAGGAAGGGCAGGCCGGACAAGGTCCAGTCGATCGTGCAGGCCAGGCCATGGCGGTCGAGGATGGCGTGCACGCGCCGGCGCAGCGCGTCCGGCTCGCTGGCGGTGGAAAAACGAAAATTGAAGTCGAGCGCAAGGCTGCCGGGGATGACGTTGTTGGCGCCCGTGCCGGCGTTGATGGTCGAAATCTGAAACGAGGTCGGCAGGTAGTAGTCGTTGCCGGCGTCCCACTGTTCGGCCACCAGCTCGGCCAGCGCGGGCGCCGCCTGGTGAATCGGGTTGCAGGCCAGCTGCGGATAGGCGATGTGGCCCTGCACGCCCTGTACCAGCAGGTGGCCCGAGAGCGAACCGCGGCGGCCGTTCTTGATGGTGTCGCCCAGCACGGCGTTGGCGGTGGGCTCGCCCACCAGGCAGTAGTCGAGCACCTCTCCCCGTGCCTGCAGGCGCTGGCAGACCACGACGGTGCCGTCGACGGCCGCGCCTTCCTCGTCGCTGGTGATGAGAAAACCGATCGAGCCGCGGTGGTCGGGGTGGCCGGCGACGAACTCCTGGCAGGCCACCACCATGGCCGCGAGTGAGGTTTTCATGTCGGCCGCGCCGCGGCCAAACAATTTGCCATCGCGGATGGTGGGAACGAAGGGCGCCGAGCTCCACTGGCCGGCCGGGCCGGGCGGCACCACGTCGGTATGGCCGGCGAAGACGAACAGGGGCGCCGCGCTGCCGCGCCGCGCCCACAGGTTGGTGACGCCGTTCGAAGCGATGGTTTCGCAGACGAAGCCGAGCGGCTCGAGCAGTTCGATCAGGCGCTGCTGGCAGTGGCCGTCCTGCGGCGTGACGGAGTTGCGGGCGATCAGCTCGACGGCCAGCGCCAGGGTGGCCGACGCGCTCATGCGCCGGGCGCGAACAGCGCGCCGTAGCGCTCGGCCGAAAAGCCCACTTGCAGGGGGCCGGCGCCGGCCAGCACGGGGCGCTTGATGACGGACGGCTGCGCCAGCATCAGCGCCAGCGCGCTGTCGGCGTCGACGACAGCGGCCCTGGCCGCCTCGTCGAGCTTGCGCCAGGTGGTGCCCTTGCGGTTGACCAGCACGTCCCAGTGCGCGTCGGTCAGCCAGGCGGCCACGGTGTCGTGCGCAAGAGGCTGCTTTTTGAAGTCGTGAAACGTGAAGTCAATGCCGTTGTCGGCCAGCCAGGTGCGGGCTTTTTTGACGGTGTCGCAATTGGGGATGCCGTACAGGGTGAGGCTCATGGGCTCGCTCAAGGTGATCGTGCGCGCGCCAGGCGCGCCGGGAGGTCCTGGCGTGGGCGTCGCGGGTGTGTCAGGGGAAATGGGCAGGATACCATAGCCATGCCGCATAGGGCGCCGGCGGCCAGGCGGTAAAAAAGCCCCGGTCGGGGCTTTTCATGTCCTGCTACAAGACCATGCGGTTCAGCCTTGCTTGCGCCGGCCCAGGGCCGCCAGGCCGGCCAAGCCCAGGCCCAGCAGGGCCATGCTGCCCGGCTCCGGCACGGCGCTGCCTTGCACGTCGATTTCACGGTAACCGTTGTAGCCTTCGGTCAGATTGTTATTGAATTCAAAGCGCAAGCTCGTCACGTTGCTGGCGAGATATCCGCTGTCGCTGACAATGTTGGCCCGGGTGTTGGTGTTGCCGATCCCCGCGCCAATGGCGTCGTTAAATACGCTGGCGAGCAGGACGTAGTTGGCAGGGGTGGCCAGGGTGGCGTAGAACACATTGTAGCTCTGGCCGCCGCGGTAAGCATCCCAGCCGGCATACGAGTCGATCGAGCGCAGGTTATATGCACCGTTGAGGAAAAAGGTGATGCTGTTGCCGTTGCCGGTGGCCGCTTCGCCGCTGCCGGGATTGCCTTGCGCGCCGAAGATACCGTTATTAAATGCGACCGTGCCGTTGCTGCCTTCGATGGAAAAATTGCCGGACGCAAGCTTGGTCGCCAGCTGCGTTTGCAGCAAGTCCGTGTTCGACACGACAAAGCCCGTGTTGTTCTGGGTGGTGTTGGTCACGACGACATTGGCGTGAGCGGTCGACATGGCGAAAATGGCGAGCAGGGCAGCGGCGAGTTGTTTCATCTGAGATCCCGGTAAGTAATTGAAAATTTCTTTCTATTGCATAAGCATAATATGTGCCAAGCAACAAAATCAATGACTTATGGAAATATTACATGCCACGTGTAAAGATTATCGACAGCGATTGTCGGGTGGGCCGCTCGCATGCTTGTGCGCCTGGCAGGGCGGGCCCTGCCAGCTCAGGTATTCAAGGTAAATTCCGTGAACGAGGGGCCCCGGTCGAACGCCGCGGCGGGATCGGGCTCCGGCGCCATTTTCGGTCCCTTCTCGGTGCCGTTATTGAGCAGCCAGAGCAGGTTGGTGGCCGAGTCGGCGTTGGCCAGTGCTTCTTCCTGCGTCACCAGGCCCGCGTGCACCAGTTGCAGCAGCGCGCCCTCGAAGGTTTGCGAGCCGGGCGACAGGCTTTTTTCCATCGCGTCCTTGATCTGGCTGATGTCGCCCTTCTCGATCAGGTCGGCGATGTAGCGGGTGTTGACCATCACTTCGACGGCGGCCTGGCGCATGCCGCCGGCGGCGGCGCGCACCAGGCGCTGCGAGACGATGGCATTGACGGCCGACGACAGATCCTGCAGCAGCGCGGCGCGGTTTTCGATGGGATAGAAACTGATGATGCGGTTGAGGGCGTTGTAGCTGTTGTTGGCATGTAAGGTCGCCAGCACCAGGTGGCCCGATTGCGCGTAGGCCAGGGCGGCGGCCATGGTGTCCTTGTCGCGGATCTCGCCGATCAGGATGCAATCGGGCGCCTGGCGCATCGAATTGCGCAGGGCGGTGGCGAAGCTGTCCGCATCGCTGCCGATTTCGCGCTGGTTGACCAGCGATTTCTTGTTCTTGAACAGGTACTCGATGGGGTCTTCGAGCGTGAGGATGTGGCCGGCGCGCAGTTCGTTGCGGTAGTCCAGCATGGCGGCGATGGTGGTCGACTTGCCCGAGCCGGTGGCGCCGACGAGCAGCAGCAGGCCGCGTTTTTCCATGATCAGCTCGGCCAGCACGGGTGGCAGGCCCAGTTCGCCCAAGGGCGGAATATTCGCCGGCACGAAGCGGAACACGGCCGAGATCGAGCCCCGCTGGCGGAATGCCGACAGCCGGAAGCGACCCAGTCGGGGCACCGAGATCCCCATGTTGAGCTCGTTGGTGCGCTCGAGTTCCTCCATCTGCGCGGGGCTGGCGATTTCCGCCAGCAGGGCGATGACGTTGTCGGGCTCGAGCTTTTGCTGATTGATGGGAATCAGGTTGCCATTGATCTTGATGTGCACGGGAGAGTTCACGGCGAAGAACATGTCCGAGGCGTTCTTCTCTTTCATCAGCTGGAACAAGCGGTCCATCGCCATGAGGGGTCTCCTTAGATGCCGCGCAGCAGTTCGTTGATGCCCGTCTTGGCGCGCGTCTTGGCGTCGACCCGCTTGACGATGACGGCGCAGTACAGGCTGTAGCTGCCATCGCTCGACGGCAGGTTGCCCGACACCACGACGGAACCGGCCGGCACCCGGCCATACGTCACTTCGCCGGTGGCGCGGTCGTAGATCTTGGTCGACTGGCCGATGTAGACGCCCATCGAAATGACGGAATTTTCTTCGACGATGACGCCTTCGACGATCTCCGAGCGGGCGCCGATGAAGCAGTTGTCTTCGATGATGGTGGGGTTGGCCTGCATCGGTTCGAGCACGCCGCCGATGCCGACGCCGCCCGACAGGTGGACGTTCTTGCCGATCTGCGCGCACGAACCGACCGTGGCCCAGGTGTCGATCATGGCGCCTTCATCGACGTAGGCGCCGATGTTGACGTAGGACGGCATCAGCACGACGTTCCTGGCGATGAAGCTGCCACGGCGGGCGACGGCCGGCGGCACCACGCGAAAGCCGCCGCGGGCGAAATCCTCGGCCGTGTAGCTGGCGAACTTGGTGGGAACCTTGTCGTAGAACTGCATGGTGCCGTCGCCGGCCATCACGGCGTTGTTCTCGAGGCGGAACGAGAGCAGGACCGCTTTCTTGATCCACTGGTTGACCACCCAGTCGCCGCTGTCTTTTTGCGCCACGCGCATGCTGCCGTCGTCCAGGCCGGCGATGACGTGGCCGACCGCTTCGCGCAGTTCAGCGCTGCCGTTGGCGGGATTGATGTCGGCGCGCTGTTCCCAGGCGGTGTCGATGAGGGTTTGCAGTTGTTGGGTCATGGTCGTCGTCGTTCAAGAAGTGGTGATGGTGGAATGCGAGGGGAGGGAGTTGCAGAACAAAACGATACGCTGGGCCGCTTCGAGGCCTTCGTCGACTTCGGCCACCAGCGCCATGCGCACGCGGCCCTGGCCGGGATTGACGCCGTGGGCGTCGCGCGCCAGGTAGCTGCCGGGCAGCACCGTCACATTGTAGTCGGCGTACAGGCGGCGGGCAAACTCGGTGTCGGACAGGCCGCTGCGGCGCACGTCGGCCCACAGGTAGAAGCCGGCATCGGGCAGTTCGACGTCGAGCACCTGGCGCAGCAGCGGCGTGACCAGGTGGAATTTTTCGCGGTACTTGTTGCGGTTTTCCTGGACGTGCTCTTCGTCGTTCCAGGCGGCGATCGAGGCCGCCTGCACGGGCGGCGCCATGGCGCCACCGCTGTAGGTACGGTAGAGCAGGAATTTTTTCAGCACGGCCGCGTCGCCGGCGACAAAGCCCGAGCGCATGCCCGGCACGTTCGAGCGCTTCGACAGGCTCGAGAACACCACCAGCCGGCGGTACGGATGGGCGCCGTCGGCGCGGCCGAGCCGGTGGGCCGCCTCCAGCGCGCCCAGCGGCGCGTCGCTGGTGTGGTAAATCTCCGAGTAGCACTCGTCGGCGGCGATCAGGAAATCGTGGCGGTCGGCCAGTTCGAACAGCAGCTTCCAGTCGTCGAGCGAGACGGTGGCGCCGGTCGGGTTGCCGGGGCTGCACAGGTACAGCAACTGGGTGCGCTGCCACACGGCCGGCGGCACGCTGGCGTAGTCGCAGGCGAAATTGCGGGCTGGCTCGGAGTTGACGAAATACGGCTCGGCGCCGGCCAGGTAGGCCGCCCCTTCGTAGATCTGGTAGAACGGGTTGGGGCACACCACCAGCGGCTTGCCGGCGCTGCTGGCGGCACTGGGGTCGATCACGCAATGGGCGATGCCGAACAGGGCCTCGCGCGAGCCGTTCACGGGCAGCACCTGGCTGGCCGCGTCGAGCGGCGGCACGCCGTAGCGCCGTTCGAGCCAGTGGGCGATGGCCGCGCGCAGGGGCTCGCCGCCCAGCGTGCTGGGGTAGTTGGCCAGGCCCTGCACATTGTGGATCAGCGCGCGCTCGATGAAGGCCGGGGTGGGGTGCTTCGGTTCGCCGATGCCCAGGCTGATGGGGGCAAACGCCGGGTTCGGCGTGACGCCGGCAAACAGCTGGCGCAGCTTTTCAAACGGGTAGGGGTGCAGCAGGTCGAGATGAGGGTTCACGGCGGTACCAGGCGGGAAGTGAAGCGTGATTATAAACGCGCCGGCGCGCCAGCGTCGCGGACCGCCCCGCCATCCTACATCATCACATGGGTGCTGGCCGACTCCCACAACAGCCCGTCGCGGGTGGTCGCCATCACGCGGTTGCGGCCGGCCTCCTTGGCCGCATACATCATGCGGTCGGCGGCGACGAAAAATTCGTCGATGCGGTCGTACTGGGTGGGCGTCACGCTGGCCACCCCCACGCTCACCGTCAGCGAGGCGCTGGTCGGGGAACGGGGGTGGGGCAGCGCCAGCGCCTCGATGGCGGCGCGGATCGACTCGGCCAGCATCAGGGCGCTCTCGAGGGGCGTGTCGGCAAACAGCAGCACGAACTCTTCGCCGCCGTAGCGGGCCGCCAGGTCGGTCGCGCGCAGCGCCCGCGACTGCAGGGCGGCGGCCACCTGCTGCAGGCAGGCGTCGCCGGCGGCGTGGCCGAGGGTGTCGTTGTAGAGCTTGAAATGGTCGACGTCGAGCACCACCAGCGACAGTTCCTGCCCGCTGCGCATGGCGCGGTGCCATTCCTGGTCGAGGAAGTTGTCGAAGCGGCGCCGGTTGGCGATCTGGGTCAGCTGGTCGATCATGGCGGCCTGCTGCAGCGCCGTTTCCGACTGCTTGTGGCGGGTGATGTCATGCAGCAGCCCCACGTAGAGCTGCTCGACGGCGTTCATCGGCGTGACGGAAAAATCCATCGCGCGCAGGGCGCCGTCGCGCAGGCGCACCATCACTTCGCGCGGGCTGGCCTGGATGGCGCGGCCCGGGTCGGCCTCGCAGGCGGCGAAGTAGCCCAGGTAGTCGGCGGCCAGGGGCGCGCCCAGCAGTTCGTGCAGCAGCGAGCCGGCCAGTTCGTTCGGCCCGAAGCCCAGGTGGCGCTCGGCGGCCGGGTTGGCATACTGGATGCGCCCGCCCGACTCGATCACCAGCAGCCCTTCGTCCATCGAGTTGACGATGGTGCGCAGGCGGTCGGCCTGTTCCTTGTGGACCTGGTTGTTGCCACGTACATGCAGCTGGGCGCGCACGCGCGCCACCACTTCGCCCATCCGCAGCGGCTTGCCGATGAAGTCGGCGGCGCCGCTGTCGAAACCGGCGACGATGTCGTCGGTGTCGGCGCGCGCGCTCATGAAAATCACCGGGATATGCTGGGTGTTCGGATGCTCCTTGAGGCGGCGGCAGGTTTCGAAGCCGTCCATGCCGGGCATGATGACGTCGAGCAGGATCAGGTCGGGATAGACGCGCTGGGCAATGGTGAGCGCGCGCTGGCCGGTGGTGGCGACGAAGGTCTGGTAACCCTGCTGGGCCATCATCGCGCGCAACGCCGCCAGGTGATCCGGGGCGTCGTCGACGATCAGGATGGCGGGCTGGCGCGGCGGGACGCTCGCGATGGGGGCGGTGGGGTGCATGGCTTGAGGATCATACCCCCATGTCATCTCCCAAGGGAATTTATGTTGCCGCTTAGTTAGTTTTTTACGTTGCTATATTGCAACTGATTACAAGCTGCGGCGGCGCGCCGCGCCGCCGCAGCCCTGCGGCAGTGGCGTGTGCGCCTTACACCAGTGCAGCGATCAGCTTGCCCAGGATGGCGATGCCTTCGCGGATACGCTCCGGTGTAACCGTTACAAACGACAGGCGCAGGGTGTTGCTGGCGGGGTCGTTGGCGTAGAACGGCGCGCCCGGCACGAAGGCGACCTTGGCGGCGATGGCCTGGTCGAGCAGTTGCATGGCGTCGATGTGCTTGGGCAGGGTCACCCAGATGAACATGCCGCCTTCCGGTTTGGTCCAGTGCACGCCGGCGGGGAAGCTCGTCGCCATGGCGTCGAGCATGGCCTGGCACTGGCTGGCGTAGAGGGCGCGGATGGTGGGGATGTGACGATCGAGAAAACCGTCCTTGATCACGTCATGCACCACCATCTGGGTCAGCTGGGCCGTGTGCAGGTCGGCGGCCTGCTTGGCCAGTTCGAGGCGGCGCACCAGCGGCAGCGGCGCCACCACATAGCCGAGGCGGATGCCGGGGGTGAGCACCTTCGAGAACGAGCCCATGTAGATGACGCCGTCCGGGTGCATATTGAGCATCTTCGGGAACGGCTCGCCCTTGTAGCTCAGGGCGCCGTAAGGATCGTCCTCGATCAGCGGCAGGTTGTGGCGGGCGCAGGTCTCGACGAGCTCCTGGCGGCGCGCCACCGACAGGCTGCGGCCGGTGGGGTTCTGGAAGTTCGGCAGCGCGTACAGCATGCGCGCGCCTTCGGCGACGGCGGCGATCGAGGACGGCACCAGGCCATCGTCGTCGGTGTCGACGGCGGCAAATTCGGGACGGTAGACGGAAAACGCCTGCAGCGCGCCCAGGTAGCTGGGGGTTTCCACCAGCACGCGGCTGCCTTCGTCGATCAGCACTTTACCGAGCAGGTCGAGGGCCTGCTGCGAGCCGGACGTCATCAATACCTGTTCGGGGGCGATCGTGCAGTCGCTGGTCGAGAGCGAATTGGCGATCCATTCGCGCAGGGGCGGGAAGCCGTCGGTGGGGCCGTACTGCAGCGCCGTCTTGCCGCTGGTGGTGAGCACGCGGTCGAACGAGGCTTTCATCTCTTCGACGGGGAAGGTGGCCGACGAGGGCAGGCCGCCGGCGAACGAGATGATCTCGGGGCGCTGGGTGATCTTGAGGATTTCGCGGATGAACGAACTTTGCATGTTCGCCGCGCGTTCGGAAAAGTGCCACTCGATGGGATTGGGGTGTTGAAGTTTCATGAGGTCTCGCGCAGGATGCCACCGGGTAGGGCGGCGGGTCAGGGGCTGCCGGGTAGGCGGCCCGGTAGACGGCGCCGCCGGGTGGGCAGCGCCGGGGAATGCGGTGTCGGCGGTGCCGGGACGGGCCCTTAGGCGATCTCGACGATCATTTCGATTTCCACGCAGGCGCCGCGGGGAATCTGCGCCACGCCGAAGGCGGAGCGGGCGTGCTTGCCGGCGTCGCCGAACACTTCGCCGATCAGCTCAGAGGCGCCGTTGGTGACCAGGTGGTGCTCGGTGAACTCGGCGCTGGAATTTACCAGGCTCATCAGCTTAACCACGCGCTTGACGCGCGTCAGGTCGCCGCCGCAGGCTTCCTGCAGCGTGCCCATCAGGTCGATGGCGATGGCGCGCGCGGCGGCCTGGCCTTCGGCGGTGGTCTTGTTGGTGCCCAGTTGGCCCACGTTGGGATTGCCGTCCGGGTTCTTGGCGATGTGACCCGACAGAAATACCAGGTTGCCGGTCTGGACGTACATGACGTAGGCGGCGACCGGCGCGGCCGGCGGCGCCAGGGTGATGTTGAGCTCTTCGAGTTTTTGGTAGACGGTCATGGCAAATCCTGCGTGCTGGTGGGGAAAGCCGATATTGTACCCCCGCCGCGCGCCCGAATTGCCCGGTTCGCCGCGGGTGCGCGCACAAATGGCCCTTGAAACGGCCGCATCGGGCCCCACATCGCTGCTATCCGTTCAACCATCCCGCGAGGAAATAATATGGCAGTCGCCGAAAAAGAAACCCTTGGATTCCAGGCCGAAGTCAAGCAGTTGCTGCAGTTGATGATCCACTCCTTGTACTCCAACAAGGAAATTTTCCTGCGTGAATTGATCTCGAACGCCTCCGATGCCGCCGACAAGCTGCGCTTCGAGGCGATCAACAACGACGCCTTGTACGGCAACGACCACGAGCTGAAAATCACCGTCAGCTTCGACAAGGACGCCAAGACCATCACCGTGTCCGACAACGGCATCGGCATGAACCGCGAAGAAGTCATCTCGCACCTGGGCACCATCGCCAAGTCCGGCACCAAGGAATTTTTCGGCAAGCTCTCCGGCGACCAGCAGGCCGATGCGGCCCTGATCGGCCAGTTCGGCGTGGGTTTCTATTCCGGCTTCATCGTCGCCGACCGCATCATCGTCAACACCCGCCGCGCCGGCGAGTTCGCCTCCGAAGGGGTGCGCTGGGAGTCGCGCGGCGAGGGCGACTACTCGGTCGAATCGATCGACAAGCCCAACCGCGGCACCGACATCATCCTGCACCTGCGCGATGGCGAAGAAGAACTGCTGTCGGCGTGGAAGCTCAAGCAGATCATCCGCAAGTACTCCGACCATATCTCGCTGCCGATCCAGATGTTGAAGGACGAGTGGAACGAAGAGAAGGGCGAAACCGTCCTCACCACCGAGTACGAGACGGTCAACCAGGCCAGCGCCCTGTGGGCCCGCAGCAAGAGCGACGTCACGCCGGAAATGTACGAAGAGTTCTACAAGCACGTCTCGCACGATTTTTCCGCACCCCTGACGTTCACCCACAACCGGGTGGAAGGCAGAAGCGAGTACACGCAGCTGCTGTACGTGCCGGCCAAGGCGCCGTTCGACCTGTGGGACCGCAGCAAGCGGGGCGGCATCAAGCTGTACGTCAAGCGCGTGTTCATCATGGACGACGCTGAACAGCTCATGCCCGCCTACCTGCGCTTCATCAAGGGCGTGATCGATTCGAACGACCTGCCGCTGAACGTCTCGCGGGAAATCCTGCAGGAGTCGCGCGATGTCAAGGTGATCCGCGAAGGCTCGACCAAGCGCGTGCTGGGCATGCTGGAAGAACTGGCCAACGCCGACGAGCAGGAAAAGAAAGACAAGTACACCACCTTCTGGACCGAATTCGGCCAGGTGCTCAAGGAAGGCATCGGCGAGGACGCCGGCAACAAGGACCGCATCGCCAAGCTGCTGCGCTTCGCCTCGAGCGTCAACGGCAATGCCGAGCAGACCACCTCGCTGGCCGACTACATCGGCCGCATGAAGGAAGGCCAGGACAAGATTTATTATGTGACGGGCGAGAGCTATGTGGCTGCCAGCCACAGTCCGCACCTGGAAATCTTCCGCAAGAAGGGCGTCGAAGTGCTGTTGCTGACCGACCGCGTCGATGAGTGGATGCTGTCGTTCCTGTCCGAGTTCGAGGGCAAGGAACTGGTGTCGGTGGCCAAGGGTGGCCTCGACCTGGGTGGCCTGGAAGACGAAGCGGAAAAGAAACAGCACGAAGAAACCGAGTCCTCGTACAAGGAGCTGGTCGAGCACATGAAGGCGGCGCTGGGCGACAAGGCCAAGGACGTGCGGGTGACGTTCCGCCTGACCGATTCGCCCGCCTGCCTGGTGGCCGACGAGAACGAGTTGTCGGGCAACCTGCTGCGCATGCTGAAGGCGGCCGGGCAAAATGCGCCGGAATCGAAGCCTATCCTGGAAATCAACCCGGATCACCCGCTGGTGCAGCGCCTGAAGTATGAAGACGCGGCAGGGGCGCGCTTCGGCGACTGGTCGCATATCCTGTTCGACCAGGCCCTGCTGGCCGAGGGCGGCAATCTGACCGACCCGGCGGCCTTCGTCAAACGCATGAACGACATGCTGCTGGCGACGACCAGGTAATTTCTGGTCCGTAGTATAAAAAATGGCGCCGCTGGCGCCATTTTTTATGGGGCAGCCCGTTTTAAGGCCGGGCCCGCAGGGTCTCGCAAAACGCCGTCAGCATCGCCAGGCCCTCCGGCCAGGCGCCATGGCCGCTGTCGCCATTGATGTGGCCGGCGGCGCCGATCTCGACGTAGCTGCTGCCCCAGGCGTCGGCAAACGCGCGTGCACGTTCGAGCGTGACCCACGGGTCGTCGCTGCTGGCCACCACCATGCTGGGGAAGGGCAGGCGGTGCATGGGCATGGGCTGGAAGCCGCTCGCGTCGCTGGGGTAGTGGGGCGCGTCGATGTCGCTGGGCGCGACCAGCAAGGCGCCGGCGATGCGCAGGGGGGAGGCGCTGGCGGCCCAACTGGCCACCAGGGCGCAGCCCAGGCTGTGGGCGACCAGGATCGGCGGGCCCGCGTTGCTGGCGGCAATCGCCCCGTCCAGTTCGTCCACCCATTCAGCGCGCGCGGGATTGATCCAGTCGCGGTGCGCCACCCGCTGCCAGGCGGGGAACTGCTGCTCCCACAGGCT
Organism: Massilia sp. DWR3-1-1; assembly: GCF_049898325.1. Taxonomy (NCBI): domain Bacteria; kingdom Pseudomonadati; phylum Pseudomonadota; class Betaproteobacteria; order Burkholderiales; family Oxalobacteraceae; genus Massilia; species Massilia sp. DWR3-1-1. The sequence goes on from NZ_JAFCXL010000008.1 coordinate 141,075, forward strand.
TTGCCAGTGGGTGGGACCGGAATTCCACAAGCCCGCCACGACCAGAACGTTGCATTCCATTGTTGCTCCTGTTGACTTGCGTTCTTGTTACAGCGCCGTCCGCAGGGAAAACAACTCCGGAAACAGCACCACGTCGAGCATCTTTCGCAGGTAGCTCACGCCCGCCGTACCGCCCGTGCCCGTCTTGAAACCGATGATGCGCTCGACCGTCGTGACGTGGCGAAAGCGCCAGAAACGAAACGCCGTCTCCAGGTCGACCAGCTTTTCGGCCAGTTCGTACAGGGCCCAGTACTTGTCGGGCTGCTGGTAGACGGCCAGCCAGGCTTGCTTGACCGACTCGTCGGCCACCGTCGGCAGGGTCGGGTCGATGGCCAGGCGCGCCGGATCGATGGCAAAACCGCTGCGCGCGAGCAGCAGGATCGCTTCATCGTACACCGAAGGGGTGTGCAACTCCCGTTCGAGGATCGCGTGCGCATCCGGCACCGGCGTGTGCACGGCCAGCACAGTGGCGTTCTTGTTGCCGAGGATAAATTCGAGCTCGCGGTACTGGTGCGACTGAAAGCCCGACGAGGCGCCCAGGAAGGGGCGGATGGCGGTGTACTCGGGCGGCGTCATGGTCGCCAGCACGTCCCAGGCGTGCACCAGCTGGTCCATGATGCGCGCCACCCGCGCCAGCATCTTGAAGGCGGGCGGCAGTTCGCCCGCCTTGACGTGGCCGCGCACGGCGTGCAGCTCGTGCAGCATCAGTTTGAGCCACAGTTCGCTGGTCTGGTGCTGGATGATGAACAGCAGTTCGTTGTGGTTCGGCGAGCGGGGATGCTGGGCGTGCAGGATTTGATCGAGGCCCAGGTAGTCGCCGTAGCTCATCGCATCGGTAAAGTCGAGCTTGGCGCCGTGCCAGGCGTCCGCTTTCGGGTCACTCATGGTCGTCTCCGGTGGATCAGGTGACGGCGCCGCGGGCGGCGGCGGCGTCGTAGGTTTCATGGTCGAGAATGTCGCGCAGGATTTCCACCGCGTCCCACACCTCGGCGTAACTGGTGTACAGGGGCGTAAAGCCGAAGCGCATCAGCGCCGGCTCGCGGTAGTCGCCGATCACGCCGCGCGCGATGAGCGCCTGCATGACGGCATAGCCATGGGGATGGCCGAAACTGACATGGCTGCCGCGCTGGGCATGGTCGCGCGGCGTCGCCAGCGCCAGCGGGTGAGCGGCGCAGCGCTGCTCGACAAGCGCAATGAACAGATCGGTCAGCGCCAGCGACTTGCTGCGGATCGCGGCCATGCTGGACTGCTCGAAGATCTCCAGTCCGCATTCGACCAGCGCCAGCGAGACGATGGGCTGGGTGCCGCACAGGGCGCGGCCGATGCCGTCCACGGGGGCGAAGTGGGGCGCCATGGCGAACGGGGCCGCGTGGCCCCACCAGCCCGTCAAGGGATGGGTGAAATGCGCCTGGTGGCGCTGGGGCACCCAGATGAAGGCCGGCGCGCCGGGCCCGCCATTGAGGTATTTATAGGTGCAGCCGACGGCGAAATCGGCGTTGGCGCCGGTCAGGTCGATGTCGAGCGCGCCGGCCGAGTGCGCCAGATCCCAGACGGCGAGGGCGCCGTGGGCGTGGGCGTGGGCGGTGAGGGCGGCCATATCGTGCAGGCGGCCGCTGCGGTAGTTGACGTGGGTGAGCATGACGACGGCGGTGTCGGCGTCGATCGCCGCCGGCAGTTGCTCGGGCGAATCGACCAGCTTGACCGTGTAGCCATCGTCGAGCCAGCGCGACAGGCCCTGCGCCATATATATATCGGTTGGAAAGTTTTCGCGCTCGGTGACGATCACCCGGCGGCCGGACGGCCGCTGCAGGTGCACCGCCGCCGCCAGCGCCTTGAACAGATTGAGCGAGGTGGTGTCGGTGACAACCACTTCGGCCGCGCGCGCGCCGATCAGGGGGGCGATCCGGTCGCCCAGCCGGCGCGGCAGGTCGAACCAGCCGGCCGTGTTCCAGCTGCGGATCAGGTCCTTGCCCCACTGCTCGCCAATGACGTGCTGCGCGCGCGCCAGGGCGCTGGCGGGGCGGGCGCCGAGCGAGTTGCCGTCGAGGTAAATCACGCCGTCCGGCAAATCGAACAGGACGCGCAGGGGCGCCATGGGGTCGAGGGCGTCGCGGGCAAGGCAGTCGTTACGTGTGATCATGGGAGAGGCGGAGGGGTCGGCAAGGCTGGCAGTTTAGCAAACCTGGCCGGGCCGGCGACCGCCCCGAAAATAAAAAGCACATTTTTTCAAAAAAACCCTCAAGTTTTGCCGGCGGCCGACGTTACCGGCCCAGACAAGAGGAAATCGACGTTGAAAGCGATGAGAACTTGTCGAATTAGCAGGAAAGGCGTCTTGCAAAAATATTCGATGTTTTTTCAAATATTTTTGACGATGACCCTAAAGTTTTAAAAAAGTTTGACGTAACCGGTACAAGACGCAAGAAATCGGCGTCACGACGGAAGTGATCATGCACCACACCGCAGCCCAGTTTTCCGCCCCGTTTCATAGGGGCGCGACCTTGATCGAGACGTGTTTGTAAGACAAACACTGACCGGTCGCGTTCGCCATTGGCCGACGCAAAATACAGTCCCCCGCCTATTTGTCAAAAGTTGCCCCACGGTCAGAATGTATCTCACTGGCAATGCGATGCAAAGCCAGCTTTCAACGACCCTGGAGATGGAAAATGACTGCAAATGACATGATGGCGGAAATTCGTGATGCGAACCTCAGCTACCTGATGCTGGCCCAGCAGATGATCCGCGCCGACAAAGTTACGGCAATCTTCCGTCTCGGAATTTCGGTCGACATCGCCGAGTTGATCGAAGGCATGAGCAACGCCCAGATCCTTAAACTGGCTGGAGGGAATATGATGCTGGCCCGATTTCGATTCGATGACAGCGCAATCCTGTCCATGCTGACCAACTACAACAAGGACCGCGGCCTGGCCCAGTCCCACGCCGCCATCCTGATGGCCGGCCAGGCCGTTGAAGAAATCGCCTGATTACTCGGTTGCATCGTTTTCCCCATCGTTGATCTGCATTCGAAGGTAACTACCATGAGCAAGAAAAGCGTCGTCACAGAATCCCAGGAAATTCAACTGGCGATCGAATTGATCAAGCTCGGTGCCCGCCTGCAGTTGCTGGAAACGGAAGTGTCCCTGTCGCGCGAGCGCCTGCTCAAGTTGTACAAGGAACTCAAGGGTGTGTCGCCCCCAAAAGGCATGTTGCCTTTCTCCACCGACTGGTTCCTGACGTGGCAGCCCAACATCCACGCTTCGCTGTTCATCAATATTCACAAGTTTCTCATCGACTACGCCGGCGCCACCGGCATCGAGGCGGTGATGAAGGCCTACAAGCTCTATCTCGAACAAATGCCGCCAGCCCCGGGCGAAGAGCCGCTGCTGTCACTGACGCGCGCCTGGACCCTGGTCCGTTTCTTTAACAGCAATATGCTGACCGTCGCCGCGTGCACCTGCTGCCAGGGCAAGTTCGTCGTCAACGGCCTGGACCTGAACGACGGCTACCAGTGCGGCCTGTGCCATATGCCTTCGCGCGCCGGCAAGACGCGCAAGGTCAAGGATGCCGCCGCCGCCTTGCTGGCTGCCTGATGTCGGCGTGAAGTCATTGAATCCGTGGTCGAAGGGCAGGGCGTGAGTCCTGCCCTTTTGCGCATCTGCAAGGCGCCGGCGGTACGGGCGCTGCTGATCCAGTGCGCCTGCCTGCCGCTCAGCTACGCCCTGGTCTGGCTGCTGCTGCGCGCCGCCGTCGACATCGACTACGCCGGCGCGGCCCTGCTGCAGGGCGGCCTGGCCGCTGTCGTTTCCGGCTGGCGCCGGCTGGCGCGCTGGTGGCTGGCGATCCAGTTGCTGTTTCCGCTGGCGCTGCTGGGCGGCGCCGGGCTGCAGTTGCCGCCCGGGCTGTTCCTCACCCTGTTCCTGGTGTTTTTGCTCATATTCTGGTCGACCTTCCGCACCCAGGTGCCGTACTACCCGTCCGGCCGGCGCGCCTGGGACGCGGTGGCGCTGCTGTTGCCAGCGGGCCCGGTGCGCTGTATCGATATCGGCAGTGGTCTGGGCGGCCTGGTGCTCGACCTGGCCGCGCGCCGCCCCGATGGCGTCTTCAGCGGCATTGAACTGGCGCCGCTGCCCTGGCTGGTCAGCCGCCTGCGCGCCGTGCCCGTCGCCAATGCCCGCTTCCTGCGCGGGGATTACGAAAGCCTCGATTTCGCCGATTTTGACGTCGTCTTCGCCTACCTCTCGCCGGCAGTGATGACGGCCCTGTACGAGAAAGCCAGCGCCGAAATGCGGCCCGGCAGCCTTTTGCTCAGCTACGAATTCTGTATTGCAAAAAAAACACCAGACTTGACGATCCAACCAGAGGGTGGGGGGGCACTCCTTTATGGATGGCACTTTTAGGCCACACCATAGGAGAAATGGAGGGTTTTTGCTTGCTCCACAAGGAAACTCCAGTTATTGTAGTTCCCTAGGACAATATTTGATTGGGCGCGAAGGCTTTGCCGACGCGCCCTTGCCATTCTTGGCGCCATAGTTGCCATATAAATACGCCGGCCACGGTCGCGCGCCCGCTTGGGGAGCATGCTCTTGTTAGTCATTATCGGATATGTCATCGTTTGCGCCAGCGTGTTTGGCGGCTATGCCCTGGCCGGCGGCCACCTGGGCGGCCTGTGGCAGCCACTGGAAGTGCTGATGATTGCCGGCGGTGCGCTCGGTGCGTTTTTTGTGGGCAATAACGGCAAATCGATCAAAGCCACCATGGCGGCGATGCCGACCCTGTTCAAGGGTTCGCGTCACACCAAGGAGCTGTACATGGAAATGATGTCGCTGCTGTTCGACGTCCTCTCCAAGGTGCGCAAGGAAGGCCTGATGTCGATCGAGGGCGACATTGAAAAGCCCGAAGACAGCCCCGTGTTCTCGAAGTATCCCGGGGTCTTGTCGGACCACCACATCGTTGAATTCATCACCGATTACCTGCGCCTGATGGTGTCGGGAAACATGGACGCCTTCCAGATCGAAAATCTGATGGACAATGAAATCGAGACCCACCACCACGAAGGCGCCGTGCCGGGCCATTGCATCGCCAAGCTGGGCGATGGCTTGCCCGCCTTCGGCATCGTCGCCGCCGTGATGGGCGTGGTACACACGATGGAATCGGTGGGCATGCCACCGTCGGAGCTGGGGATGCTGATCGCCCACGCGCTGGTGGGGACCTTCCTTGGTATTTTGCTCGCTTATGGTTTCGTCGGCCCGCTGGCCAGTTTGCTGGAACAGAAGCTGGAAGAGTCGACCAAGATGTTCCAGTGCGTCAAAGTCACCCTGTTGGCCAGCCTGAACGGCTATGCCCCCGCGCTGGCCGTCGAATTCGGCCGCAAGGTGCTGTACTCGACCGAGCGTCCGACCTTCGCCGAGCTGGAAGAACATATCAAGAAAGCCAAGTCCAAATAAGCATGATGGCGCCGACGACCCCACTGCAGAATCAGGAGCACCGTCATGGCTGATGAAGGCTTACGGCCGATTATCGTCAAGCGGATCAAGAAGACCGCCGGCGGCCACCACGGTGGCGCCTGGAAGATTGCCTATGCCGACTTCGTGACGGCGATGATGGCCTTCTTCCTGTTGATGTGGCTGCTGGGCTCGACCACCAAGGGCGACCTCAACGGTATCTCCGAGTATTTCAAGACACCCTTGAAAGTGGCGATGGCGGGCGGCTCCGGTTCCGGCGACAGTTCCTCGATCCTGCAGGGCGGTGGCAAGGATCTGACGGCGCGCACGGGCCAGGTGAAAAAGGGCGACACCCCCGCGCAGAAAAAATCCTACGATCTGAAGGCCGCCCGCGAAGCGCTGGCGCGCGAAGAGGGCGTCCGCCTGGGGCAGCTCAAGGCCAAGCTCGAAGCGACCATCGACGCCAACCCGACGATGAAAAAATACAAGGACCAGTTGCTGCTGGACCTGACCAGCGAAGGCTTGCGCATCCAGATCGTCGACGAGCAGAACCGGCCCATGTTCGCCCTTGCCAAGGCCGACCTGCAACCGTACACTCGGGAAATCTTGCACGTGATCGGCATCGTCCTCAACGACGTGCCCAACAAGATCGGCCTGTCCGGCCACACCGATTCGACGCCGTATTTCAGCGACACGGGCTACAGCAACTGGGAGCTGTCGTCCGAGCGGGCCAACGCCTCGCGGCGCGAACTGGTCATCGGCGGCATGGACGAAAAGAAAATTCTGCGCGTGGTGGGCCTGGCCTCGGCCGCCAACCTGGACCGCAAGGACCCGTTCAATCCCATCAACCGCCGCATCAGTATCATCGTGATGAACAAGAAAACCGAAGAGATGGTCATGCGCGACAATGCAACGCAAACCATCGCCGATCCGGCCGCCGCGGACGACGAGGGCGACGCCGCACCGGCCAAGCGCGCCGGCCCCGCACGGCCTGCCACCCCGGGAGCTGCCAAATGACCCGCAAGAAAATCCTCGGCTCACACATGAAGCGCCTGCTGTCGGGCGTGTCCGATCATGGCGGCAAGCATCTGTCCGAAGTGGAAACCGACCTGGTGCAGACCGGCCGCCTGCTGGAAGAGGCGGTCAACCGCCTCACAAGCAGCTTCATGGCGATTCACCAGGCGGTCGATGCCCAGCAGGCCAGCGTCGACCGCTTGCTGGCCGGGGCCCCCCTGTCGAGCGAGGAAACGGCGCGCCTGCAGGACATGGCGGGCACCATCAGCGAGCACGTCAATGCGGCCATCACCAGCATGCAGTTCCAGGACATGACGAGCCAACTGATCGACCGTACCTTGAAACGGGTGACGGGATTGCGCGCCTTCCTGGGCACGCTGGGCGAGCATGGCGACGGCATTGCCGCCGAGTCCGGCAGCGAAGAAGTGGTCGACCTGCTGGGCAAGGTCAGCATGGCGCTGGCGATCCAGTCGCTCGAGCTCAAGAGCGTCCTGCGCAAGTCCGTGAATCAGCAACACCTCAACAGTGGCGACATCGAACTATTTTAGATTTGCAGGGCATTTTTCCGCTTTTTCACTCTTACCAACGAACCACCAGGAGCACACATGGCCAAAACAATTCTCGCAGTCGACGATTCAAGCTCATTGCGCCAGATGGTCGCATTCAGCCTGAAGGCGGCCGGCTACCAGGTGGTCGAGGCGGTTGACGGCCAGGACGGCTACGACAAGGCAAAACTGCAGGCGGTCGACCTGGTGCTGACGGACCAGAACATGCCGCGCATGGATGGCCTGGAGCTGATCAAGCTGCTGCGCGGCTTGCCCGCTTACCAGAAGACGCCGATCCTGATGCTCACCACCGAGTCGTCCGATGAAATGAAGTCGAAGGGACGGGCCGCCGGCGCCAATGGCTGGCTGGTCAAGCCCTTCGATCCGCAGCGTCTGATCGAAGTGGTCAAAAAAGTCATCGGTTAAGCACGGTGAAAAACGGAGTATTAGCCGGAGTTTTACCATGAGCATCGACATCAGCCAGTTCTTCAAGGTCTTCTTCGACGAAGCCGAAGAGCTGCTGGCCGAAATGGAAAAGTTGTTGTTGGCCGTCGACGTCGCCGATCCGGACGCCGAGGACCTCAACGCCATTTTCCGCACCGCCCACTCGGTCAAGGGCGGCGCCTCCACGTTCGGCCTGAACGACATGTCCGAGGTGACCCACATCCTCGAGTCCCTGCTCGACCGGATTCGCCGTGGCGAAATGCATCTGACGAGCGTGCACGTCGATGCCTTCCTCGCCGCCAAGGACATCCTCAAGATGCAACTCGATGGCCACCGCAACGGTGCGCCTGTCGACCAGGATGCCGTCGCCAATGTGCGCATGATGCTGCAGGAGCTTTCGGCCGACGTCGCGCCCATGATGATGACGGCGCCCGCGCCCGCCTTCGTGCAGACGGAAGTGAAGGCGCCGCTGGCGGCGGGCGGACGCCGCTTCAAGATCGAATTGCCGAAAGTGGAGCAGCACGACGTCAACGCCCTGGCCGCCGAACTGGGCCTGCTGGGCCGGATCAGCGTCACCCCCATCGACGCCGAGCGCCACGCCCTGATCCTGACCACCCACGAGAGCCTCGACGACATCATCGCCATCTGTTCGTTCGTGTTAAATCCCGACGACCTGAAAATTTTCGAGGCGCCCGCCCTCACGCCCGAGCAGCGTGCCATCGAGGACGCCGCCCGCGCCGCCGTCGAGGCCGAACTGGGCTACGGCTTTTTCGATCCCATCGAGCCGGACGAGGCCGAGCAGCTCGAGGCCGAACTGTCCGACGACGAACGGGGCTACGGTTTCTTCCAGCCCATCGAGCAGATCCGCGCGGCCGCCGAGAGCGTCGCCACCTCGACGGGTTCGACCGCGATGGTGGTGGCCCGTGCCGATGCGCACGAGCACGCCGATGGCGCGGTGGAGAAGAAGGCCGTCAAGAAAGACGCCGGCACCGACGCCGGCTCGATCCGCGTGTCGATCGAAAAAGTCGACCAGTTGATTAACCTGATCGGCGAGCTGGTGATCACCCAGGCCATGATCGAGCAGCGCAGCGACGGCCTGGACCCGATGGCGCACCAGCGCCTGCTCGGTTCGATCAGCCAGCTCATGCGCAACACCCGCGACCTGCAGGAAGCGGTCATGTCGATCCGCATGATGCCGATGGACTTCGTGTTTTCGCGCTTTCCCCGCATGGTGCGCGACCTGGCGGCCAAGCTGGGCAAGAAAGTCGATTTCATCACCAACGGCGCTGCCACCGAGCTCGACAAGGGCCTGATCGAACGCATCGTCGATCCGCTGACTCACCTGGTGAGAAACAGCATCGACCATGGCATCGAAATGCCGGCCACCCGCGTGGCCGCCGGCAAGACCGAAGCGGGCCGCCTGTTCCTGTCGGCCGCCCACCAGGGCGGCAACATCATCATCGAAGTGGCCGACGATGGCGGCGGGCTCAATCGCGAACGGATCCTGGAAAAGGCGCGCGAAAACGGCCTGGCCGTGTCCGACAGCATGCTCGACGCCGAAGTGTGGCAACTCATTTTCGCGCCCGGCTTTTCCACCGCCGAAGCGGTGACCGACGTGTCCGGCCGCGGGGTGGGCATGGATGTCGTCAAGCGCAACATCACGGCCATGGGCGGCACCGTCGAGATCCGCTCGGCGCGCGGTTTCGGCACCACCATCTCGATCTCGCTGCCGCTGACGCTGGCCATTCTCGACGGCATGTCGATCCGCTGCGGCGACGAAGTCTACATCCTGCCCTTGGGCTTTGTCGTCGAATCGCTGCAGCCGGCGCCGGAAGACATCAAGGACATCGCCAACCGCGGCACCGTCGTCAAGGTGCGCGGCGAATACCTGCCGCTGGTGTCGCTCTACCAGATGTTCGATATCGTGCCGCGCTACACGGCGCCGACCGAAGGCATCGTCGTCATCCTCGAAGCCGATGGCAAGAAAGCCGCCCTGTTCATCGATGAACTGGTGGGCCAGCAGCAGGTGGTGGTGAAAAACCTGGAATCGAATTACCGCAAGGTGAGCGGCATTTCCGGCGCCACCATCCTGGGCGACGGCGGCGTCTCCCTGATTCTCGATGTGCCGGCGCTGATGCGGGCGTCGCGCCAGCAGTTCGACGAGCCGGCGCTGAGCTGATCGTGCCGGCTGCCGGGCAGTTTCAATTTTAAAAATACTCTCAAGGGACCAAGCCGTGTCGATGACCTCCAACTCCACCCACGACGACGCTGACAGCGACGGCAGCGAATTTCTCGCCTTTACCCTCGGCTCGGAAGAATACGGCATCGATATCCACAAGGTGCAGGAAATCCGCGGCTACGAACACGTCACGCGCATCGCCAACGCGCCCGCCTTCATCAAGGGCGTCATCAACCTGCGCGGCATCATCATCCCGGTGGTCGACATGCGCATCAAGTTCAAGCTTGGCAGCGCGGTGTATGACCAGTTCACCGTGGTGATCATCCTGAACATCAACGGCCGCGTGATGGGCATGGTGGTCGACAGCGTCTCCGACGTCACCACCCTGGCCGCCGACGAGATCAAGCCGGCGCCGGAAATGGGCAGTGGCGTGGCCTCGTTCAACTCGGAATTCCTGATGGGCCTGGGCATCGTCGATGAGCGTATGCTGATCCTGATCGACATCGACCGCCTGATGTCGTCGCCCGAAATGGGCTTGACGGAAAAAATCGCCGCCTGAGCGCATGATTTTTTCCACTAGCACGCAGCATACTGAAAGCCCAGAGTGACCATCAAAGCGGAATCGAACAAGGAATTTAATTTCACCAAGAGTGATTTCGAACGCGTGCGTACGCTCATTTACCAGCGCGCCGGCATTTCGCTGGCCGAGAGCAAGCAGGAAATGGTCTACAGCCGCATCGCACGGCGCCTGCGCGCCACCGGCCTGACCTCGTTTTCCACTTACCTGAACGAACTCGAAGCGGGGCACCTGGGCGAAGAATGGGAAGCCTTCGTCAATGCCCTGACCACCAACCTGACCTCGTTCTTCCGCGAGGCCCACCACTTCCCCCTGCTGGCCGACCAGGTGCGTGCCCTGAAGGGACCGATCACCATCTGGTGCTCGGCCGCCTCGACGGGCGAAGAGCCATATTCGATCGCCATGACCGTCTGCGAAGCGTTCAACAGCCTGACCCCGCCCGTGCAGATCATCGCCACCGACATCGACACCAATGTGCTGGCCGCCGGCGAGCGGGGCGTGTATGGCATGGACCGCCTCGACAAGATGTCGGCCGAGCGCATGAAGCGCTTCTTCTTGCGCGGCAAGGGCGCCCAGGACGGCATGGTGCGCGTGCGCCCGGAATTGCGCCAGCTGATCACGTTCAAGCCGCTCAACCTGTTGGCGGACAACTGGCCGCTGCAGGGACAGTTCGACGTCATCTTCTGCCGCAACGTGATGATCTATTTTGACAAGGCGACCCAGCGCAAGATACTGGCCCGGTTTGTGCCATTGATGAAGCCGCAGGCGCTGCTTTTTGCAGGCCATTCGGAAAATTTCCTGTATGTCTCGGACGCGTTGAAACTGCGCGGCAAGACGGTGTACGAACTTGAAACAGGCCGCGCAGCGAAATAAGGCGCGGCCGGAACAGGAATCATGAATTCACAAGAACAGTTTGCCACCAACGTCTATTACGACCGTACCTTCAATCTCGACGCGGCCAAGATCTTGCCGGGCGAGTACTACCACACGGGCAAGGACATGCTCATCGTCACCGTGCTGGGATCGTGTGTCTCCGCCTGCATCCGTGATCGCGTCAGCGGGGTGGGCGGCATGAACCACTTCATGCTGCCCGATGGCGGCTCCGACCCGAACAGCCCGGTATCGGCCTCGATGCGCTACGGCACCTACGCGATGGAGGTGTTGATCAATGAATTGTTGAAGGCCGGCGCGCGCCGGGAAAACCTGGAGGCGAAGGTGTTCGGCGGCGGCGCCGTGCTCAAGGGATTTACGGCGATCAATGTGGGCGAACGCAATGCCGCCTTCGTCATCAGCTACCTGAAAATGGAAAAAATCCGCGTGCTGGCGGAGGATCTCAATGACATCTACCCGCGCAAGGTGTATTTCTTCCCCCGCACGGGCAAAGTGTTGGTCAAGAAACTCATGCAAACCCACAACGAGACGCTGGTGCAGCGCGAACGCGATTACGCGAGCCGCCTGAAGGTGGCGCCGGTGGGCGGAGAAATCGACCTGTTCTAGGCGAGCAAACAACGCGGTATCAAAGAAGGACTGCAATAATGACCATCAAAGTATTGATCGTGGACGATTCGGCGCTGATTCGCAGCGTCATGAGCGAAATCATTTCGAGCCAGCCGGACATGGAAGTGGTGGGCGTGGCGCCCGATCCCCTGGTGGCGCGCGAATTGATCAAGCAAACCAATCCCGACGTGCTCACGCTCGACGTCGAGATGCCGAAAATGGACGGTCTCGATTTTCTCGAAAAGCTCATGCGCCTGCGGCCCATGCCGGTGGTGATGGTGTCGTCGCTGACCGAACGGGGCTCGGAAATTACCATGCGCGCGCTGGAACTGGGCGCCGTCGATTTCGTCACCAAGCCGAAAATTTCCATCCAAAGCGGCATGCGCGAGTACGCAGAACTGATCGCCGACAAGATTCGCGCCGCCGCGCGCGCGCGCGTCAAGGCGCGCACCGTCGCCGCCGTCAAGCCGGGAGAAGCCTTGCCACAACTGCGCAACCCACTGACCTCGTCGGAAAAACTGATCATCATCGGCGCCTCCACCGGCGGCACCGAGGCGATCCGCGAGTTCCTGCAGCGGATGCCGTCGGACTGCCCCGGCATCCTGATCGCCCAGCACATGCCGGAAGGGTTTACCTCGTCGTTTGCCAAGCGTCTCGATTCACTGTGTAAAATTTCCGTGCGCGAGGCGGCCGGCGACGAGCGCGTGTTGCCCGGCCATGCTTTCATCGCACCGGGCCACTCGCACCTGACGCTGGTGCGTTCGGGCGCCAATTACATGACCCGCATCGACCAGAACGAACCGGTCAACCGCCACCGTCCCTCGGTCGATGTGCTGTTCAAATCGGCCGCCCTGTCGGCGGGCAAGAACGCGGTCGGCGTGATCCTCACCGGCATGGGCAAAGATGGCGCCATGGGAATGCTGCAAATGAAGATGGCGGGGGCTTATAATTTCGCCCAGGACGAGGCATCCTGTGTCGTGTTTGGCATGCCGCGTGAAGCGATTGCCATCGGCGCTGTCAACGAAGTTGCTCCATTGAACGAATTGCCGGTCAAAGTACTTAATTATCTGTCAACGCATGGCGGTCGAGCGTTGCGCGTGTAAGTAAAACCTCGCCATTGCTTCAGTGTTTTATCGCCGTAGGGCAACAAAAATGCTATCCTTCAGACTACTTCTCGTTGAGCAGAAGTGTGTCAATAACCAATGTAAAGAATCAACGGAGTAATTCATGGCTGATCCAAAAATGCGTTTTTTAGTTGTTGACGATTTCTCCACGATGCGCCGCATCGTTCGGAACTTGTTGAAGGAACTGGGATACGCCAACGTCGACGAAGCTGAAGATGGCGTCATGGCACTTGCCAAGTTGCGCAGCGATACCTTCGATTTCGTCGTTTCCGACTGGAACATGCCGAATATGGATGGTTTGACCATGCTGCAAAACATTCGTGCCGACCCTGCGCTGGCGAAGTTGCCGGTGCTGATGGTCACGGCCGAGGCGAAGAAGGAAAACATCATTGCCGCGGCCCAGGCCGGCGCCAATGGCTACGTGGTCAAGCCCTTCACGGCTGCCACGCTGGACGAAAAGCTGAACAAGATTTTCGAAAAACTTGGCAAGTGAGGGAGCCTCGCATGGCTGACCAGGATTCCATCGTTTCCCCCGCGACAGATGCGCCGGCCGCTTCCAGCCTGGAAGTGTTAAGCAGGATCGGCCACATGACGCGGGCGCTGCACGACAGCCTGCGCGGTCTTGGCCTGGACAAACTGATTGAAAAGGCGGCCAGCGACATCCCCGATGCGCGCGACCGCCTCGGCTACGTTGCCCGCCTGTCCGAACAGGCGGCGCAAAAGGTCCTCAACGCCACCGACGAAGCCAATCCCTTGCAGGATCGCATCGACCGCATGGCGACGGACCTGTCGGCCTCGTGGAAGGCTGCGCTGGCCGAACCTGAGGGCGCCGCCGACTGGCGCGCGCTGGCCGAACGCACGATGGCTGAACTCGATGCCTCGCGTGCCGCCACCAGCGCCACCAAGGGCTATCTGATGGACATCATGATGGCGCAGGATTTCCAGGATCTGACGGGCCAGGTGATCGGTCGCGTCACTACCATTACCCAGAACCTGGAAAAGCAACTGGTGCAAATGCTGGTCGATTTCGCCCCTGCCGAAGTCAAGCGCGAGTTCGACAACAGCCTGATGAACGGTCCGCAGATCAATCCCACCGGCACGGCCGACGTCGTTGCCAACCAGGTGCAGGTCGACGACTTGCTTGACAGCCTGGGCTTCTGACACGCCCATCGCTTTTGCAGCACGATTGAAGCGAAAAAATGCATCACACCAATTTTATTGTTCGTGAACCGCTGCTCGATCCCAAGCAGCGTGTGATCGGCTACGAGCTGTCGTGGAAAGACGACGTCGCCCAGCCGATCACCGACGCCGCCCTCGAAGCACTGGTCGGCTTCGTCGCTGAGAATGTCAACGACGAGGACGGTAACTGGCTGCTGCGCGACAAGATCCTGTTTCTTGACGCGGTGCCCCCCATGCTGTCGACGGACGCGCTGTACAACATGCCGCCCGAGCACACCGTGCTCACGCTCAAGGCGGCCGATATGGCCGACCCGGATACGCTGGCGGCCGTGCGCGGCCTGCGTGCCGGCGGCGTCGGCATTTCCGTGCGTGACGGCGACATCAAGCACCTGGGCCGCAATCTCGGCATCAGTGCCTCCTACATCGAAGTGCGCTTTTCCGGCGCCGACGTCGCCGCCCAGGCCCGCATGTACGCCGCCGTCAAGCAGTCGAGCGTGCGCATGGTGGGGCGCCCCGTCAACACCTGGGACGATTTCGATGCCTGCGCCGCGCTGGGGCTGGACGCGTTTGTCGGCAAGCTGCACCTGACGCCCCGTCCCGGCAGTGCCGTCAAGGGCATGAATCCGGCCCAGCAGATCATCCTGCAACTGATGCAGATGGTGCAGCGCAACGAGGACGTGGGGCGCATCGAAAGCGTGCTCAAGCGGGACCCCGCGTTGTCGTATAAATTGCTGCGCTTTATCAATTCAGCGGGCTTCGGCGCCGGCCGCAACATCGAGTCGCTCAGGCAAGCCATCGGCCTGCTGGGCTACGCGCCCCTTTACCGCTGGCTGGTGCTGTTGCTGGCCACCGCCAGCAAGAGCGGCTATTCGCCCGTCTTGATGGAGACGGCGGTGGTACGCGGCCGGCTGGCCGAATTGCTCGGTGCCAAGCACATGGGCAAGGCGCACGGCGAGCAACTGTTCGTCGCTGGCATGTTTTCCCTGCTCGATCGCCTGTTGGGCATCTCGATGCGGGAAGTGCTCGACACCATACAATTGCCCGACGACGTGGTACGCGCGCTGCTCACGCGGGGCGGCCTCTACGGGCCCTGCCTGGCGCTGGCGGAAGCGTGCGAGCTCAATTCGAACCTGGTGGCCTCGCTGGCGCGCAATGTGCAGCTCACGCCGCTGGAAGTGAACCAGGCGCACCTGTCGGCGCTGGCATGGGCGCAGACGGTCTCCACCGAACAGTAAATTGCCGCCGTGCGCGTGAAGCGGCCGCGTGAAGCGGCCGTTTCGTTCCTAGATTTCCAGGTTGTCGATCAGGCGCGTGGTGCCCAGCTTGGCCGCCGCCAGCACCACCAGCGGCGCCCCTTGCGCCAGGTCGCCCGCCGACGGCACCTGCAGGTCCATCTGCTTGCGCACCGAAATATAGTCGGGGTTCCAGCCCCGCTTGGCCAGGATGTCCATCGCTTCGTGCTCCAGGCCAAACAGATCGAGGTGGCCGGCGCGCATTTCGCTGGCGACGTGATTCAAGGTCTGGTACAGCAGGGGCGCCTCGGCCCGCTCGGTGGGCGACAGGTACATATTGCGCGACGACAGCGCCAGGCCGTCGTCGGCGCGCCAGGTTTCCGCGGCGATAATCTCGGTGGGCAGGGCGAACTGGCGGCTCATGTTGCGGATGATCATCAGTTGCTGGTAGTCCTTCTTGCCGAACACGGCCACGCGGGGGCGCACGCAGGAAAACAGTTTCAATACCACGGTGGTGACGCCGCCAAAAAAGCCGGGGCGGAACTCGCCTTCGAGGGTATTGCCCAAGTCGTCAGGCGGGCGCACGCGAAACTCCTGCGGCTCCGGATACAAATCCTTTTCGGTGGGCGCGAACAGGATGTACACGCCTTCCTTTTCCAGCTTTTCCACATCGCTCTGGAAGGTGCGCGGGTATTTTTCGAAATCTTCGTTGGGGCCGAACTGCAGGCGGTTGACGAAAATCGAGGCCACCACCGGGTCGCCATGCTTGCGCGCCAGGCGCATCAGCGACAGGTGGCCTTCGTGCAGATTGCCCATCGTGGGCACGAAGGCGGTGCGCAACTGGCCGCTCAGGTGGTCGCGCAGTTCTTCAATGGAGGAAATGATTTTCATAATGGGAAGTAAAAAGTAGGGCCGGGTTCATACCGGCGAATAGGCCAGCCGCACGTAAATGGGCGCAAACGGCTCGGCCTGGGTGATTTCAATCAGGGTTTCCTTGGCCAGTTCCAGCATCGCGACGAAGTGCACGACCACGATCGGCACCCCGCCTTGCCCTTGGAACAGCTCTGAAAATTCCACGAAACGGCTGCTTTGCAGGCGCCGCAAGATGGCCGTCATGTGCTCGCGCACGGACAGTTCCTGGCGGCTGATGCGGTGATGCTGCACCAGTGTCGCCCGTTGCATCACGTCGAGCCAGGCGCGCTGCAGATCGCCCGGATCGACGTGGGGCCAGACGGGAATGGTGCTCTGTTCGATGTACAGCTCTGGGCGCACGAAATCGCGCTCGAGCTGGGGCAGGGCATTGATGTCGCGCGCGGCCACCTTGATCTGCTCGTACTCGAGCAGGCGCCGCACCAGTTCGGCGCGGGGGTCGTCGACCTCGAGGTCGGGACCGGCGCTGCGCTGGGGCAGCAACATGCGCGACTTGATCTCGATGAGCATCGCCGCCATCAGCAGGTACTCGGCGGCCAGTTCCAGGTTGTGCAGGCGGATCTGCTCGACATATTTCAGATATTGCAGGGTGAGCTGCGCCATCGGAATATCGAGGATGTTGAAATTTTGCTTGCGGATCAGGTAGAGCAGGAGGTCGAGCGGTCCCTCGAAGGCGTCGAGGAAGATCTCCAGCGCATCGGGCGGAATGTAGAGGTCGGTCGGCATGCGCAGCATCGGCTCGCCGTACAGGCGGGCGCCGTTGCTGTTCGCCGCGCCAGCCGGCTGCCCGGCGGCACCCGCGGGAACCGCCGCGCTGGCCGTCCCCTCGTCTGGCAACATGGTCTTGTCCCGGCTTGCTTACAGCTTGTTCTGGTAGACGTAGGCTTGCTGCTTGACACGCGACTCGGCGGTGCGTGCCTGTTCGGTCAGCGCCGTGGGCGCCTTTTCCCACAGCAGGGCGCGCCCTTCGGCCTGGCCCGCTTCGATCTGCGGGTTGGCGGCCTTGAGCTGTTTGATGAACAAGGTGTGGTCGGACTCGTAGCGGTCGAATTGTTTCGAAAGTTTCATATGGGCCAATGGTAAAAAGCGAACAGGGTATTTTACCGCGACTTGCGACCAAGCATCATGCCTGGGATGCAAGTGGGCGGCGGCGGCACTGATTATTGTGCGTGAATCGCATTCAACTGGCGCGCGATGATGTCGTGATTGAGCCACACGACGGCGGCGATTTTTTCCGCCGTCGCATGGAACATCAAGGGTCCGGTGCCTTCTAGTACCAGGCTCGACAGGTGATCGGTGATCAGTTCCTTGCGCTCCTTGTGCAATTTGGTCATGTCGTGCGAAGTGTTGATCATCACCTCGGCCAGCGCCGGCGTGTTGTCCATCGGCCATGCCTCGAAATTGCGGAAGCTGGCGCTGGTGGCGTCGTTGTTGTATGCCTCGATACGCTCGAGCAGCGAATCGAGGCTGACGCCGTCTTCCAGCAGGGACTGGCAGATATCCCATTGTTGCTGGGCCCAGGCGCCGCCGCCTTCTTTCTTGAGTGCCTTGAGCAGTGGGAACAGCGACAACTCCACGCCCACGAACAGGTCGGACGAGTTGGTGCGAATTTCCGGGCAGTTGTAGACGGTCGCGCTGATCCCTTTTGCCCAGGCCGCCTCAGCCACGCTTTCCAGGCGCATCTTGGCGTAGCCCTGGGTGTAGTTGGTGTAGGTCTGCCACTGGTATTGGCCGTCGATGAGGATCTCGGTGCCGTGGTAGCCGTAGGCCGTGTAGCGCACCTGGCCGCCGGTGCGTTCGGCGCGTTCGCGGATGGCCGTGCTGGCGTGGATCAGGTGATGCAGGGTGTTGGCGGTGACTTCATCGAAATTCATGAGAATCAGCTTGCCCAGGTCGCTGTCGAGCAGGGCGCGCGAGGACATGAAGCGCTCGCCGGCGCCCTTGTAGATGCGGTTGGCGATGGCCAGGAAGGCTTTGACGCGCGGAATGCCGCCGGCCATGGTGTGGGCGAAGAACACATTGGCACCGTCCGGCACCAGTTTGTCGATCTCGTTCATGACGATCGCGGCCGAGGCGGTGAAGCGCTGCACGCCCACCTGGCGGCAGGCTTCGACCTTGTCCCAGTCGAGCTGTTCTTCCTGCCAGTTTTTCAGGGTCAGCCCGGCCAGCAGTTCGGTGGGATTCTGTTCGCCTTCGGGGGCGTCGAGGTCGAAGCCGGCCATCATCGGCACGTTGATGATGCGCCCGCCCAACTTGGTTTCAGCCTCCGCGTGTTCCTCGGCGCTCAGTTCGCGCAAGCGGCCGTCGTCGTCGCGGCGGCCGACGGTGATGCCGACGATGGTCATGCCCGCCTTGCGCGCTTCGTCGATCAGGCCGTTGGCGTAGCCGCGCCCGAACAGTTCGCCGAACAGGACGAACACGTCACCCTGGCGAAACAGGTCGGAGTGGGGAAGGTGGCGCAAGGAGGTGCGTTCGGTCATGTCAGAGTCTCTCTGTAATAGGTCGCGTTCAAGCGCGGAATTTTTCTGGGGAGGACAGGCACCGCAGATGCCCGTCCCATGTCTTCGCTGCCAATACCTGCTGTCGTGGACCGGCAGCAGATCTTACCGGATCCGCATGCCCGGCTTGGCGCCTGGCCACGGCTCCAGCACATACAGTCCCGGATCGGCCTTCTCATCGGCCGCCGAGGCGCACAATACCATCCCTTCCGAGATGCCGAACTTCATCTTGCGGGGCGCCAGGTTGGCCACCAGCACGGTCAGCTTGCCGATCAGCTGCTCGGGCTGGTACGCCGACTTGATGCCGGAAAATACATTGCGGTGGCGCCCTTCGCCCACATCGAGCGTCAGGCGCAGCAGCTTGTCCGAACCATCGACCGTTTCGCAATGGACGATCTTGGCAATGCGCAAATCGATCTTCGAAAAATCGTCGATCTTGATTTCCGGCGCCAGCGCTTCGATGTCCAGGGCGTCGACCGCGCCCACCACCGGTGCGGCGGTGAGCAGCGCGGCCAGTGGCGCCGCGGCCGGCACGGCGGCGGCGGCGGGGCGGTCGAACAAGGCTTCCACCATCTTGGCGTCGACCCGCTGCATCAGGTGGCTGTAGGCGCCGATGGTGCGACCGAGCAGGGGCTGCCAGACGGCCTCGCCCTGCGTGTCGAGCCACGACAATTGCGCGTCGCCCAGCATCTCGGCCACACGCGCGGCAATCTGCGGCAGCACCGGCGAGAGCAGGATGGTGAGCTGGCGGAACAGGATCAGGGCGGTGGTGCAGACCTCGTGCAGTTCGGCCGTCTTGTCGGCGTCCTTGGCCAGGATCCACGGCTTGTTTTCATCGACATACTGGTTGGTGATGTCGGCGATTTCCATGATTTCGCGCAGGGCCTTGCCGAATTCGCGGTTTTCAAAGTTGCTGCCGATGCTGGCCTGGCGCTCGGCGCCATCGACCGTCAGGGCCTTGGCGATCCAGCCGTGCGCGACGGGCGAGAGCGCGCTGGCCAGTTTGCCGTCGAATTTCTTGGCGATAAAGCCCGCGCAGCGGCTGGCGATATTGATGTACTTGCCGATCAAGTCGCTGTTGACGCGGGCGACGAAATCGTCGCCGTTGAAATCGAGGTCTTCGACCTTGGCGTTGAGTTTGAAGGCAATGTAATAGCGCAGCCACTCGGGATTCATGTGCAGATCGAGGTAGCGCAGCGGCGAAATGCCGGTGCCGCGCGACTTCGACATTTTCTCGTTATTGACCGTCAGGTGGCCGTGCACATTGACCTTGAGCTTGTCGATGATGGGGTGGCCGGCGAAATTGAGCATGGCCGGCCAGAACAGCAGGTGGAAGGAGACGATGTCCTTGCCGATAAAGTGCACTTGCTCGGTGTCGGGGTCATTGAGCAGGGTCTCGAAATCCATGCCCTTTTTGGCGCAATAATTTTTCAGGCTGGCCAGGTAACCGACCGGCGCATCGAGCCACACATAAAAAAACTTGCCCGGCGCGTCGGGGATGGGAATGCCGAAATACGGCGCATCGCGCGAGATATCCCAGTCGGCCAGTTTTTCGCCCGCCTCGCCCAGCCACTCGGAGACCTTGTTGACCATTTCCGGCTGCAGCCGGCCCGGCGTGTTCAACCACGCCTTGAGGAAGGTGTAGCAGCGGGGATCGGACAGGGCGAAGAAATACTGCTCGGACGGCTTCAGGATGGGCGTCGAGCCGGTAAACACGGAGAACGGATTAATCAGTTCGGTGGGCTGGTAGGCCGCGCCGCACACTTCGCAATTGTCGCCGTACTGGTCCTTGGCGCCGCATTTCGGGCACTCGCCCTTGATGTTGCGGTCGGCCAGGAACATGCCTTTGACGGGGTCGAAAAAGCGGTCGACCGTCTTGGTGACGATCAGGCCCGCATCGCGCAGCTTGCGGTAAATGCCTTGCGACAGTTCGACGTTTTCCGGCGAATCGGTCGAATACCAGTTATCGAAGCCGATATGGAAGCCGTCCAGGTATTGCTGGCGCCCGGCGGCGATTTTCGCCACGAATTGCTGGGGCGTGATGCCTTCCTTTTCGGCGGCGATCATGATGGGCGTGCCGTGGGTGTCGTCGGCGCAGACGAAGCTCACTTCGCGGGCGTTGCCGCCGTCGCGTTGCATTCGCTGGAACCGCACCCAGATATCGGCCTGGATGTATTCCATCATGTGGCCGATGTGGAAGGCTGCGTTGGCGTAAGGCAGGGCGGTGGTGACGAACAGCTTGCGGGTCATGGTCGAAATACGCTTATCGATAGGGGAAAAGGGGCATTTTACCAGCGCTTGCCCCCATATTGCACGGTCCGGCGTTCGGCATGCTTGCCGCATTGCCCGCGCACCCCGCGCCGCCCGGCGATGAGTGGCGGCGATTTGCGCTACACTGCCGCTTCACATCCGGAGACATTCATGAGCATCACCGTAGAAGACGTCAAGGCGGCACTGGCCGTCGTTATCGACCCGAACACCGAAAAAGATTACGTTTCCAGCAGGTCCGTCAAGAACGTGCGCGTCGGCGCCGCCGGCGACAGCGTGGCCCTCGACATCGAGCTGGGCTATCCGGCCCGTTCGCAGCTCGCCGCCGTGCGCGCCGCCGTCAGCACGGCCTTGCTGGCCTTGCCTGGCGTGACCCAGGTCGACGTCAACGTGCAGTCGAAGATCATTTCGCACACGGTCCAGCGCGGCCTCAAGATCATGCCGAACGTCAAGAACATCATTGCCGTCGCTTCCGGCAAGGGCGGGGTGGGCAAATCGACCACGGCCGTCAACCTGGCGCTGGCGCTGGCCGCCGAGGGCGCCTCGGTGGGCGTGCTCGACGCCGATATCTATGGCCCTTCGCAGCCGATGATGCTGGGCATCAGCGGGCGCCCGGAAACCACCGACGGCAAGACCATGGAGCCGCTGGAAAACCACGGCGTGCAAGTGTCGTCGATCGGCTTCATGATCGATCCCGACGAGCCCATGGTGTGGCGCGGCCCGATGGTCACCCAGGCCTTGCAGCAGTTGCTCGAGCAAACCAACTGGCGCGACCTCGACTACCTGATCGTCGACATGCCGCCCGGCACCGGCGACATCCAGCTGACGCTGTCGCAAAAAGTACCCGTCACGGGCGCCGTGATCGTCACCACGCCCCAGGACATCGCCTTGCTCGACGCCCGCAAGGGCTTGAAAATGTTCGAGAAAGTCGGCATCCCGATCCTCGGCGTGGTGGAAAACATGAGCACCCACATCTGCTCGAACTGCGGCCACACGGAAGCGATTTTCGGCCACGGCGGCGGCGAGAAGATGTGCGCCGACTTCGGCGTCGAGTTCCTCGGCGCCTTGCCGCTGACCATGGCGATCCGCGAGCAGGCCGATTCGGGCCGGCCGACCGTGGTGGCCGATCCCGATGGCGCGATTGCCCAGATTTACAAGGACATCGCCCGCAAGGTCGCCATCAAGATCGCCGAAAAGGCGAAAGACATGAGCAGCAAGTTCCCCAGTATCGTCATCAAGAACGACTGAGCGTTCGCCTGACGTTGCCAAGGGCCCCTGCGAGGGGGCCTTTTTCATTGGAGATCCATGAAACTAGAGAGCCTGCGCGCCGAACTGCGCGCCCTGGGCGCCCGCCCCCTGCACGAGCAGCGCATCGTGCGCGACTGGGTGCGCGCCGAGCCGCACGACCAGGGCCGCCGCCGGCCCCAGGATTTTTTGCCGAAACCCCTGCGCGAAGCCTTGCCGCAGATCGACGCCCGCTTCGACGCGCTGGCCCAGGTGCTGAGCAGCCACCCGGCCGGTGACGGCTCCGCGCGCTTGCTGGTGCGCCTGCACGATGGCCAGACGGTGGAAACGGTGTTGCTGCCGCGCGAAGGCGTGTGCGTGTCCAGCCAGGTGGGTTGCGCGGTCGGTTGCCAGTTTTGCATGACGGGACGGGATGGCCTGCTGCGCCAGGTCAGCAGCGGGGAAATCGTCGCCCAGGTGGTGCTGGCGCGGCGCCTGCGGCCCGTGCGTAAAGTGGTGTTCATGGGCATGGGCGAACCGGCCCACAACCTCGACAACGTCATCGATGCGATCACCCTGCTGGGCGTGGAGGGCAATATCGGCCACAAGAACCTGGTGTTTTCCACCGTCGGCGACGTGCGCGCCTTCGAACGGCTGGCCGACAACCTGGTCAAGCCGGCGCTGGCCTTGTCGCTGCACACCACCAAGCCGGCCCTGCGCACGCGCTTGCTGCCGCGCGCGCCCGACCTGAGCCCCCGCCAACTGGTCGAGCACGCCGAGCGCTATGCGCGCCTGACGGGCTATCCGGTGCAGTTCCAGTGGACTTTATTAGATGGCATCAACGATGGCGACGACGAACTCGATGGCATTGTTGAATTGCTCAAGGGCAAGCACGCGGTGCTTAACATGATTCCCTACAACACCAATCCCGGCCTTGATTTTCGCCGTCCCAGCTGGGACAAGGCGCGCGCGATCGCCGCGTCGCTGTACGCGCGCGGCATCCTCACCAAGTTGCGCGATTCGGCCGGCCAGGAGGTCGATGGCGGGTGCGGCCAGTTGCGCGCGCGCGCCGCCGGCCCTGCCGCGCAGCTGGAGCAGCCGGTGCATTTTGTGCGCACGGCGCGCGCCGCGGCGGACAAAATCGGCCTTGCTCGTATGCATATTGGCGATTCGGGCGATAATAACCACCAGTAACAAATTGCGGCCGGCGGGCGACCCCTGCGTGGCCCCTGTCCACGGTTTGACGCATGCGAATGCGAATCATGCTCATCGGCTGGAATGACCCGCACGATTGAAGCAATCGGGCGTATTTTCGTGGACGGCTTCACAATAGCGGCATAAACTTTTGCCTTAGTTCAAGTGGGGAACGCAGGATGCAACAGAATGGCAACGATCAGGGCAGCGACACCACCTTCGTGGCCGTTGGCATGCCCTTGCCCCAGGAAGACCAGGCGCGCGCAAATATCTACGGTTTGCTGGCGCGCCTGCTGCTGGCGCCGCCTGACGCCGGCCTGCTCGACAGCATCGCTGGCGCCGACGCGCTCGCCGCCGCGGGCAGCGGCGGACCGCTCGACCTGGCTTGGGACCAGCTGTCGCTGACGGCCCGCCTGCTGCCCACCGACAACGTCATCGACGAATTCAACGATTTATTCGTCAGCACGGCCGCGCCGCGCGTGAGCCCGCACGGCTCGATCTACCTGGCCGGTTTTCTGCACGAAAAGCCGCTGGTGCTGCTGCGCGCCGACCTGGCCAAGCTGGGCCTGGGTCGCCGCGCCGGCGTGCGCGAGACGGAAGACCACCTGGGCGCCTTGTGCGAAACCATGCGCCAGCTGATCGTGCGCAAGCGTAGTATCGACGAACAACAGGCATTTTTCGACACCCACATCGCCAGCTGGCACGTCGCCTGCCTCGACCATGTGCGGCGCGCCGAGGGCGCCCAGTTTTACGCGCGCGTGGCCGATCTGGCCGAAGCGTATTTTTCGCTCGAACAGCAAGCTTTCCAGGTCGCCGAAGACGACGCCTGACCCCTTCATTTTTTAAAAGAAGCCGTCCATGAACGAGAACACACCGAAACCTGGCGCCAGCGATCCCCGCCGCCGCCTGTTTTTACGCGCCGCCGGCGGTGCCGGCGCCCTGGCGACGATGGCCACGGTCGCTGGCGAGAGCGCCGCTGTGGCGCCGGCGCCGCAGCCCGCCGTGCTGGCGGCCGCGGCCGAGCCAGTTGGTTATCACGAAACCGAGCACATTCGCCAGTACTACCGCACCGCGAAATACTGGTAAGCCACGGCTTGCCGTTTTCTTTTTCTTTTTCATTTAGTAGTCCCCGGCTTTCTCGCCCAGGAGCGTATCAATGTCCGTCGTAAAAAAATCCGCCACCAGCGCCAGCACACCGGCCAGTCCTGGCGTTGGCCAGGCCCTGCGCCAGGGACTGGCCCGCGCCGCCTCCGCCACCATCAAGCGCCGCTCCTTCCTGGTGCGCGCCGGCCTGACCGCTGGTGCCGCCGGCATGGCGCGCCATTTGCCGTTCAACGTCATCGACACCGCCCAGGCCGACGAGGCCGCCGTGGCGGCCGCCGCCGCGCCCGTCACCAAGCACACCGTCTGCACCCACTGCTCGGTGGGCTGCTCGGTCGAGGCGGTGGTCAGCAATGGCGTGTGGATCCGCCAGGAGCCAGCCTTCGATTCGCCCTTCAACATGGGCGCCCACTGCGCCAAGGGCGCCTCGGTGCGCGAACACGGCCACGGCGAGCACCGCCTGCGCTACCCGATGAAACTGGTGGCCGGCAAGTACGTGCGCATTTCCTGGGAACAGGCGATCAACGAAGTGGGCGACCGCTTGCTGGCGCTGCGGCAGAAGGCCGGCCCCGATTCGATCATGATGATCGGCGGCTCCAAGCACAACAACGAGCAGGCCTACCTGATGCGCAAGTGGGCCGCCTTCTGGGGCACCAATAACTGCGATCACCAGGCCCGCATCTGCCACTCGACGACGGTGGCCGGGGTGGCCCAGACGTTCGGCTATGGCGCCATGACGAACTCGTTCAATGATCTTCATTACAGCAAGGCGGTGATGTTCATCGGCTCCAATCCGGCCGAGGCACACCCCATTTCCATGCTGCACGCGCTGCATGCGAAAGAGCTGGGCGCGAAGATTGTCGTCGTCGATCCCCGCTTCACGCGCACGGCGCGCTTTGCGCACCAGTTCCTGCGCGTGCGTCCCGGCACCGACATCCCGCTGGTGTGGGGCATGTTGTGGCACATTTTCGAAAACGGCTGGGAAGACAAGAGCTACATCGAGCAGCGCACCTACGGCATGGAAGAGGTGCGCAAGGAAGTGGCCAAGTGGACCCCGGACAAGGTGGCCGACGTCACTGGCATTCCTGAGGCGCAAGTGCGCGCCGCCGCGGAAACCCTGGCCAAGAACAAGCCCTCGTCCGTCGTCTGGTGCATGGGCATCACCCAGCACCACATCGGCACGGCCAATGTGCGCGCCCTGTGCATCTTGCAGCTGGCGCTGGGCAATATCGGCAAGTCCGGTGGCGGTACCAATATTTATCGTGGTCACGATAACGTGCAGGGCGCCACCGATGTGGGCCCGAATCCCGATTCGCTGCCCGGCTACTACGGCCTGGCCGAAGGCGCCTGGAAATTTTTCGCCACCGCCTGGGGCGTCGACTACGACTGGATCAAGTCGCGCTACGGTTCCAAGGAGTTAATGGAAAAGCCGGGCATGGTGACCTCGCGCTGGTTCGACGGCGTGCTGGAAAAGAACCAGTTTGTCGATCAGCCCAGCAATTTGCGCGCGGTGATCTACTGGGGCCATGCGCCCAACAGCCAGACCCGCCTGCCCGACATGGTGGCGGCCATGAAGCAGCTCGACACCCTGATCGTGATCGATCCCTACCCGACCATGACGGCGGCCATGCACGGCCGCACCGACGGCGTCTACCTGCTGCCGGCGGCCACCCAGTTCGAAACGCAAGGCTCGGTGACGGCGTCGAACCGCAGCATCCAGTGGCGCGAGCGGGTGATTCAACCGCTGTTCGAGTCAAAAACCGATCACGAGATCATGTATTTGTTCGCCAAAAAGTTCGGTTTCGCCGAACAGTTGTGCAAGAACATCAAGGTGGTCAACAACGAGCCCGTCATCGAAGACATCCTGCGCGAGATCAACCGCACCTGCTGGACCATCGGCTACAGCGGCGCTTCGCCGGAGCGCATCAAGCTGCACGCGGCCAACAAGCACACCTTCGACCCGACCACCCTGAAGGCCGAGTCGGGTCCGTGCGCGGGCGATTACTACGGCTTGCCGTGGCCGTGCTGGGGTACGCCGGAAATGAAGCACCCGGGCACGCCGATCTTGTACAACATCGACAAGCCCGTGATGGAAGGCGGCATGCCGTTCCGCGCCAACTGGGGTGTCGACCACAATGGCGAATCGCTGCTGGCGGCCGACGGCTCGGCCCCCAAGGACAGCGAAATCGACACGGGCTACCCGGAGTTCGACCACGTGTTCCTGAAAAAACTGGGCTGGTGGTCGGACCTGACGCCGCAAGAGCAGTTGCAGGCCGAAGGCAAGAACTGGAAGACGGACGCCTCCGGCGGCATCATCCGGGTGGCGATGGCGCACGGCTGCGCGCCTTACGGCAACGCCAAGGCGCGCTGCAATGTGTGGAATTTCCCCGACCCGATCCCGGTCCACCGCGAACCCTTGCTCTCGCCCCGCCGCGACCTGGTGGCAAAGTATCCGACCTACGACGACAAGGCCAATTTCTGGCGCATTCCCACCTTGTACAAGTCGGTGCAGGCGGTCGACTATTCGAAGGACTATCCTTTGATCATGACGTCCGGCCGGCTCGTCGAGTACGAAGGCGGCGGCGACGAAACCCGCTCCAATCCGTGGCTGGCCGAACTGCAGCAGGACATGTTCATCGAGATCAATCCGCAAGACGCGCACAAGGTGGGCGCCATCACCGACCACTACATCCACGTCGAAACGCCGACGGGTGCGCGCCTGAAGGTCAAGGCGCTGATCACCCCGCGCGTGCCGCCCGGACTGGTGTGGATGCCATTCCACTTCGGTGGCTGGTGGATGGGCGAGGATCTTTTGCGCCATTATCCGGAAGGGGCGGCGCCGATCGTGCGCGGCGAGGCCGTCAACACGGGTTGGAGCTACGGCTACGACGCGGTGACGATGATGCAGGAAACCAAGGTGTCGCTGTGCCGTCTGGCGCGCATTTGACCACCATGAACCGCTACCAAGAGAACAAGGAAGTGCCATGCAAGCACGAATGAAATTTATCTGCGATGTGGAACGCTGCATCGATTGCAATGGCTGCGTGACTGCCTGCAAGAACGAAAACGAGACCCCGTGGGGCGTCAACCGCCGCCGCGTTGTCACGGTCGATGACGGCATGCCGGGAGAACACTCGATCTCCGTCGCCTGCATGCATTGCACCGACGCGCCCTGCCTGGACGTGTGCCCGACCAATTGCATCTATCACACGGAAGACGGCATCGTCCTGCACAACAAGGACCAGTGCATCGGCTGCGGCTACTGCTCGTATGCCTGTCCGTTCGGCGCACCGCAGTTTCCCGAATCGGGGCTGTTCAATCACCGCGGCAAGATGGACAAGTGCACCTTCTGTAACGGCGGCCCGGAAGCGGACCAGTCGGAAGAAGAGTTCAAGAAATACGGCCGCAATCGCATTTCCGAGGGCAAGCTGCCCGCTTGCGCCGAGCAGTGCAGCACCAAGGCCCTGCTGGCGGGCGACGCCGACGTCATCGGCGACATCTACAAGCAGCGCGTCGACACCCGTGGCTACGGCCCCGAGCTGTGGGGCTGGGAGATCGCCTACGACCGCAGCAAGCGCACCGCGGCGCCAGGCGAGCGCCCCGAGGTGCCACGCGTGAACCAGCTGAACGAGACGCAAAACGGCGGAAGGAAGCCCTCATGATGAAATTCAATTGTGTGGCCGCCGCGCTGCTCACGGTCTCGCTGACCGGCTGCCTCGAGGTCGATCAGCATCCGGCCTACGCCGACGGCCAGTACGCGGGCAAGCGCGATAACCGCGTGGCCGATACCACTTTTCGCGGCGACAATGCGGCCTGGAAAAAGGCGATCGTTGAGCGCGCCCGCACCCAGAACGAATACAACCGGGCCAATCCCTGAAAGGCGGCTGTGATGCGTTCATTATTTGATTCCAGTTTCACCAAGCGGATCGCCCGTGCGGCCTGCGTGGCCCTGTGCGGCTTGAGCCTGGCCGGTGCCAGCCTGGCCGAGGTGCCCAACAAGTCGGCCAAGCCGGCCTATGCCGAAGAGCAGACCATCATGCAGACGGAGCAGCATGATGCCGAGCCGGGTTTCGGTTCGACGGCCTCCGGCAAGGTGCACATGGACCGCCATTATCTCGGTGCCTACAACGACACCGAGGGCACCGTGCTGCTGCAACGGGGCGGCAATACCTGGCGCATCCTGCGCAACGGGCCGATCGCCATGGCGACGGGGACCTTGCTGCTGGTCACGCCGTTGATCATCTTCGGCTTTTATTTCGCCTTCGGTCCGGCCCGCACCATCGAGCCGCCGTCGGGTCGCCGCATCGAACGCTTCAGCCGCTGGCAGCGGCTGGTGCACTGGTGGACGGCCTACAGTTTTATCGCGCTGGCCCTGACGGGCCTGGCCATCATGTTCGGCAAGAAGATCATCTTGCCGTGGCTGGGGCATGACGCGTTTTCGTGGGTCGCCATCATTTCCAAGTATGTCCACAACTTTGTCGGCCCCCTGTTCATTGTCTGCTCGGTGCTGTTGTTCGTCACTTTCGTGAAGAACAATTTCTTCAGGCGCTGGGACTGGCCGTGGCTCAAGCAACTGGGCGGCCTGGCCAACCACAAGCATCCCGATGCGGCCTACTTCAATGCGGGCGAAAAGATCTGGTTCTGGGGCGGCGTCGTGCTGCTGGGCCTGTTGATGTCCGCCACCGGCCTGGTGCTCGATTTCACCAATTTCGGCCAGACCCGCTACGTGCTGCAGATCGCCAATTACCTGCACATCGGCGGCGCCACCCTGTATATCTTCGGCGCCATGGGCCACATCTACCTGGGCACGGTGGGCACGCCCGGCGCTTACGAGGCGATGCGGCACGGTACGGTCGATGCCAGTTGGGCAAAGTCGCATCACCGCCTGTGGTACGAGGAGGTGGCCGGCACGGTGCCGCCGTCATCGACCCCGGCAAGCGATGCCAGGGGGCGCGCATGAAAACCCTCCTGTCATGCCTGATCCTGGCGAGCGCGGCCCTGACCGCCGCCTGCTCGCGCGAGGCCCACTACGACCAGCGCCAGACCGGCATGCCGGGCGTGGTCAGCAGTGGCGGCGGCACCAGCGGCGAAGTCATCGCCAGCCATAAAAAGCCCAGTAGCGACGCCAGTTACGCCGGCGGCACGCCGTTTCACGCGGGCGGCGCCGGTGGCAACACGGGCGGCACCGCCACTGCGGGGGCGGTGGCCGAGTCGGGTCACGGGCCGTCGGGCACTACCGCACCGCCAGCGGCCAAGACCACCCCCAGCGGACAATAAGAGGGGCCATGGAGAACATCGTGAAATTGAGCAATCTAATGAACAAGACGCTGAACAAGACGCTGAACAAGACACTGAACAAGACACTGAGCAAGACGGTGGCAGCGCTGGCGCTGGCAGGCACGTGCGGCCTTGCCGCTGCCGTGTTGCCACCGCCGAGCGCGGCGCAGGCAGAAGCGCAGGCGACCAAGAAGGCTGCCGCCGATGCCCAGGCCGCCAAGGATAAGCAAGCGCTGCTGGCGACCATGGACACGCTCGCCACGCGCTGGCGGGGCGACGCCAAGGCCAAGGGCTTGACGGTGAACCCGCCCACGCCGATCGCCGCGCCGGTGGTAGCGGTGACGATGGCGGCCAAGGAATCGGGCCCGGCCGGTCAGCCCGACGGCAAGCTCACCGCCGCCGGTGCAGCGGCGCCAAAAACCAGCGAGAAGCAGGGCACGGCGGTGCCCAGTGGCGACGTCAAGCCGGCGCCGTCGCCGCCGGCCGCCACGGTCAAAACGGTCAAGTGATCAGCGCGCCGGCTGCTGGCGCTGGCGGCGCCGCAGCAATGCAAGCGCGGCGCCGGCGCCCAGCAACAGTGCGGGCGTAGCCGGTTCCGGCACCTGGGCGGCCAGCGAGGTGACGGTGCCGCTGGTGATGCGCCGGTAGGGATTGCAGTTGTAACATTCGTACGTGAGGGCCTGGTTGAGAGCGTAGACGCCACCGGCGTTGGTGAGCGGATTGGTGAAAGAAAAATTGAAGACGCGCTGGCCGTTGGTGGTGATCAGGGTGAAATTGTTGGGACCGGCCCCACCGCCAAAGTACAAGCCGCTGTCGAGTTTGTTCCAGGTGAAAGCGCTCAGGATGCCGGCCGTGGTGCTGATGCTGAAGGCCGACGACAGGTGGGTATCGGCATCGAAGGTGAATGAACCGGTGGCGGTGGCACCGTCGCTGAAGATGACGTTCTCGAGCGTGTAAGTGATGGGGGTTGCGCTGGCCGACATGGCCGCTGCGAGCAGGACGCAGCCGGCGATGATTTTTTTGTTCATGGTTTTCCTCGGTTGTGGAATCGTTGATGAAGTTACTACGGGGAGCCCGCTTGGCACCCCGACGACGCCCTAATTTGAAAATCACCACTTGTCTGTATGGACGCCGTTGCGTAACAAGCAAATTACGTGCCAGATATATTTAAATCAAAGTAATCAAGTGCCTGTCATTTTTTTGGGCGAATCCCTCGCGCCGCGGTGTAAGTTTTTCTGACAGTCATACTGCTTAGAACCTATCCCGGTAGGTAGGAGGAAGCGGATTGCGATGCATGGCAGCCGAGGGCAAGGCGCGAGGATGACGCATGGCGAGCCATGCGAAGACGAGCAACGCCGCCATCGGTTGCCAGGCGCGCAAGCAGCGACTCCGACCTACCGGGATAGGTTCTTAGTACGTGGTCACATCGTCAAGAAGTGCGCAGCGCACGTAAAATATTGAAAAGGACGCAGCGATGCATTCGGAATCAGACAAGGCCGTTTCGATCGAGGCCAGCCCCATGGTCGGCGTCAAGCCAATCGCCCGCATGCCGGTCGCCATCGTCATGCAGCGGCGCGTGCTCCAGCATCGCTGGGCCGACGAGGCATGGGCGGCGGTGGCGGTGATGGCCGATCGCGGCGGCTTGCCGGCCGTGCAGACCTTGAGTGAGGATGCCGACCGGCAGTCCTACCTGGTGTCTGGCCTGACACTCGAACTGTTTTCCGACGAAAACGAGGGCTACCACGAGAACTGGCTGGCGCCCGAATCGAAGGTGTTCGTCATGTGGCGCATGCAGGACGGCAAGGCGATGCCCTTGCGCGCCTCCGTCAGTTACGTCGAGGGAACCCGCATGTTCGACTCGGGCGAGTCGGCCGATGGCGTGGCCATGCCGGCCGAAATTCACGCCTGGCTGGGCGAGTATCTGCGCCTGCACTACACGCCGCGCGCGCCCGGCGGTGAACAGCGGCATGGCAAGCGCGCCCGCACCTAGGATGGCCCATGGCTGACGAAGGCTTTCTCAAGCGCTGGGCGCGGCTGAAGGCGGCGCCGGAGCAGGCGCCGGTCGTGGCGCCCGTGCCGGCCCCTGCCGTGGCGACGGTCGTGGCGCCCGTGCCGGCCCCTGCCGTGGCGACGGCGGCGATCGCGCCTGCGCCGCTGGACGGTGCCGATGCCGTCGCGCCCGCGCCCGAGGTGGCGCCACCGACCATCGCCGATGCGGCCGCATTGACGGCCGACTCTGATTTTTCCGTGTTCGTGGGCAAAAATGTCGATGCCGCCGTGCGTCGCCTGGCCATGAAAAAGCTGTTCGCCGATCCCCACTTTCACGGCCATGACGGCCTCGACATTTACATGGGCGACTACAATCTGCCCAGTCCCGTGTCGGCCGACATGCTCGCCCAGATGACGCACAACAAGAACATCTTCGCCAAGCTCGACGATGCTCTCGACCGACTCGACGCCCTCGTCGACACCGACCAGGCTGCCTCGCCAGTGCCAGTGCCAGTGCCAGCGCCAGCGCCGGTGCACGCCCCCCTACCAGACACCCCCGAGACGGCGGCCCCCGCGCCGCCGTCTCCCGATCAGGAAGCTGCATGAATCTATCCGCCGTACTATCCCCCCTCGCGCGCGCCAGGACGGCCGCGCTGGCCGCTGCGGCCGCCTTGCCCGATCCCGATCCCGTTTCCTCCATCAGCTACGACTCGACCGGGCGGACCTTGATGATCGGCGCCGCCGCCGACGTGGCGCCGTGGGCGCAGGGCCTGTCTGCGCTATTGCCCCTGACGGTACTGATCACCGACGCGGCCGAAGACGAGGACGGCGCCGCAGCGCGCCTGTACCCCGTGCACCGTGTGCAGCGCGTTCATCTCGACGGCTACCTGGGCGCCTTCGAGGCAGTCTGGGACGCCCACGGCGACGTGGGGCGCGGCAGCTACGACGTGGTGCTCGATTTGTCGGACACCGCCCTCATCGCCCGGCACGAAAAGCCGCCCGGCTATTTTGCCCCCGGCGCGGACATTGGCAAGCGCGCCGACGCCGTGCGCGAACTGGCCGACATGATCGGCGAATTCGAAAAGCCGAAGTACTTCACGTACAAGGAGCGCCTGTGCGCCCACAGCCGCAACAAGCTGATCGGCTGCAATGCGTGCATCGAGATCTGCTCTGCAGAGGCGATTTCCGGCCGCGGCGACAAGATCGTCGTCAACCCGAACCTGTGCGCCGGCTGCGGTGCCTGCGGCACGGTGTGTCCGACGGGTGCGCTCAGCTACAACTACCCCAGCGCCGCCTACACGGGCGAGCGCCTGCGTGCGCTCATTGGCGCCTACCGCGCGGCGGGCGGCGGCGCGCCCTCGCTGCTGTTTCACAGTGGTAAGCATGGCAAGGCCCTGATCGCCGACCTGGAAGCGGGCGCCGGCGGCGTGCCGGCGCACCAGGTTCCCATCGAAATCGAGCACACCGCGTCGGTGGGGATCGATGTCTGGCTGGCCGCGTTTGCCTACGGCGCCGGCGCGATCGACGTCTTGATGACGGACGAAGAGGCGCCCCAGTATCGTGGCGCGATCGGCGCGCAGATGGAGATCGCCAATACGGTGCTGGCCGGGCTCGGCTGGCCCGCCTTGCAGTGCCGGCTGATCGAGGCCAGCGCCAGCGCCAGCCTGGCGCTGGCGCTGGAGCGAGCGCCGGTGGCGATCGCACCGTTCGACGGCGCCGGCTTTCACGTGATGGCCGACAAGCGCAACACGCTCGACCTGGCCCTGACCCACCTGGCGCTGCACGCGCCCGTCAAGGCCGAGCTCATCGCCTTGCCGCCGGCCAGTCCGTTCGGCAACGTGCGCGTCGATACCGGCAAGTGCAGCCTGTGCATGGCCTGCGTGGGCGCTTGTCCGTCGTCGGCCCTGATGGACAGCACCACGGTGCCGCAATTGCGCTTTGTGGAAAAAAATTGCGTGCAGTGCGGCTTGTGCGAGACCACCTGCCCGGAAAGCGCCATCGTGCTCGAGCCGCGCCTGTCGTTGCTCGACACCTGGAACAAGCCCGTGGTCAAGCACGAGTCGACCCCGTTCTGCTGCATCCGCTGCGCCAAGCCCTTTGGCAGCTTGCAGATGATCACCAACATGATTGCCAAGATGGGCGGCCACGCGGCCTTTGCGGGCCACCTCGACCGCCTGCGCATGTGCGGCGACTGCCGCGTGATCGACATGATGAAAAGTGGCGACAGCGCGCGCGTGACGGGGCGGGCGCCAGGTTAAGTTGGCGCCATGGCGCGGCGTGCCACGGTGGCGCCCGGCCGCCGGCGGCACGCGCCCTCGATTGATTCGTGAAACGGGTGTCGCGCGAGGCTGGAAGGGCAGGGCGGCAAGGCTGTAAAATAGCCTTCTTTAGCCTCACATAAGAATCGCCATGACCGTCGTCCGCACCCGTTTCGCTCCCAGCCCAACCGGCTACCTTCACCTTGGCGGGGCGCGTACCGCCCTGTACTCGTGGGCCTTCGCCCGCCACTTCGGCGGCACCTTTATCTTGCGCATCGAAGACACCGACCTGGAGCGTTCGACGCCCGAGGCGGTGCAGGCGATCATCGACGGCATGGCGTGGCTTGGCCTGCATCACGATGAAGGCCCGTTCTACCAGATGCAGCGGATGGACCGCTATCGCGCCGTCATCAAGCAGATGCTCGACGCCGGCACCGCTTACCTGTGCTACTCCTCCCCGGAAGAAGTCGAAGCGATGCGCGAGCGCATGCGCGCGGCCGGCGAGAAGCCCCGCTACGACGGCACCTGGCGTCCTGAGCCGGGCAAGGTCCTGCCGGCGCTGCCGGCCGACCGCACGCCCGTGGTGCGCTTCAAGAACCCGCTAGACGGCGAAGTGAGCTGGGATGACGTCGTCAAGGGCACCATCACCATCGCCAACAAGGAAATGGACGATCTCGTCATCGCCCGTCCCGACGGCACGCCCACGTACAACTTCTGCGTCGCCGTCGATGACTGGGACATGCAGATCACCCACGTGCTGCGCGGCGATGACCATGTCAATAACACTCCACGCCAAATCAATATCTTGACGGCCATCGGTGCCCCCTTGCCTAAGTACGGCCACCTGCCAATGATCCTCGGTGCCGACGGCGAAAAACTGTCCAAGCGCCATGGCGCGGTCAGCGTGATGGACTACCCGGCGCAGGGGTATTTGCCGGAAGCCATGCTGAACTACCTGGCACGCCTGGGCTGGAGCCATGGTGATGATGAAATCTTCACGATGGCGCAGTTCTGCCAGTGGTTCGATCTGAACAATCTGACCAAGTCGCCGGCCCAGTTCAATCCCGAAAAACTCAACTGGATCAACAACCAGTACATCAAGCTGGCCGACAACGAGCGGCTCGCTTCGCTGGCGCGTCCGCGCATGCTGGCCGAGGGCGCTGAGTTCAACCACAATCCGCCGCTGGCGCTGGTGCTGGGCCTCATGAAAGAGCGCGCCAATACCGTCAACGAACTGGCCGACGCCGCAATGCTGTTTTACCGCAGCCCGCAGCCCGATGCGGCCCTGCTGGCGCAGCACCTGACCGAGGCAGTCAAGCCGGCGCTGGCGCAGTTCGCGGAACGGCTCGAAACGGTGGAGTGGCACAAGCCGGCACTGGCCGCGATGATCAAGGAAGTGCTGGCCGCGCACGGCCTGAAAATGCCGCAACTGGCCATGCCCCTGCGCCTGATCCTGGTGGGTCAGTTGCAGACGCCGGCGATCGACGCCGTGCTTGAGTTGTTCGATCGCGACGCGGTTTTGGCGCGTATCCGCAAATATCTTTGATTTAGCCATTTCGGCATTTGCGGAATGCAAGAGTTTGGTCTATAATTCTGCTTCTTCACCGGACGGGGGTATAGCTCAGCTGGGAGAGCGCTTGCATGGCATGCAAGAGGTCAGCGGTTCGATCCCGCTTACCTCCACCACGTTGAAGAAGTAGTTGCAGTAAATTGCAGTGTGTTTCAAGCAGTAAAACGTAGCAATACGGGTTGTTGGAAGTTCCAGGTCCCCATCGTCTAGAGGCCTAGGACATCACCCTTTCACGGTGAGTACAGGGGTTCGAATCCCCTTGGGGACGCCAGGTTTTTCGAGAGTGCAGAAAGCGTCGTTGGCAGAAGTTTGTCGATCAACGTTCCCTGGTTATCAGGGTCTTTTGCACCGCTCAATTGGGGGGTATAGCTCAGCTGGGAGAGCGCTTGCATGGCATGCAAGAGGTCAGCGGTTCGATCCCGCTTACCTCCACCAAGTTTTGTTGTAAAAGTTCGGGTCCCCATCGTCTAGAGGCCTAGGACATCACCCTTTCACGGTGAGTACAGGGGTTCGAATCCCCTTGGGGACGCCAACACACGCCAGCGGTGTGGTGGCAGCAAGGAAGCAGTAAATGCGTCGTAACAAGTGTGCGCACGAAGTGAGTGCGGCACGACAGGTCAGGGTGTAGTATGAGCCCAGGACAGATTTCTGTCCCCATCGTCTAGAGGCCTAGGACATCACCCTTTCACGGTGAGTACAGGGGTTCGAATCCCCTTGGGGACGCCAGTTAAAAACCGGAGCAGACCAGCGCGCATGCGCATAGGTGCTCCGGTTTTTTTATGGCTAAACGGTTTGTCAACCGTCGCTCGGCCAGGGCGCACCGGCACGCTCGCGGTCCGTGCCGCGGCGTTGACGCACCAGGAGCAGGCGGAGTGCCCCTGATCCTGGTGCCTGGTATGGCTTCTTGTTCTTTTTTCTTCTTTGCGTTTGTCTCCCCTCGTATTTTCTTGATTGTCGCTACAGACCCCGTGGGCGTGCGTGCTACCAGAAGCCGCCGAAGGGATTGCCCAGTTGCGCACCGTTGCCGGGATTCCAGCGGGGATCGATCGACATGGGGGCGAAGGCCTGCGCCTGTGCCGGCGCAAATGGCGCCCGGATGGGCCCCCCAGTGCCCGCGCCAGTCCCCTGCGCTGCCTGTTGCATGCCCGCTTGAACCTGGGGCAATCCCGCTTGCAGGCCGATGGCCACCAGCACATCGGGCATGCCATAGCCGGTATGCTCCGGTTCGCCAATGCTGACGGGCCGCGCGCTCATTTTGATCAGCTGGAACAGTCGCTCGACCCGTTCCGGTCCGCGCGCCTTGAAGGCGTTCTGGAAGTCGGGATGGTGCGCCAGCACCAGCGCTGCCAGTCCCGTCACATGGGGCGCGGCCATCGAGGTGCCATCCCAAGCGGCAAAATTGTTCGCCGGAACCGCCGAAGCGATCGCCACACCTGGCGCACAGACATCGACCTGCGGACCGAAGCAACTGAAGGTGGCCTGGTAATAGCCTTGCGCATCGACCGTCGGTGTCAGCGTTTGCGCGTGATAGCTATCGGGCGGGAACTCGCCCAGCTTGCCGATGGCCGCCACCGCCAGCACATGCGGCGAGGAGGCGGGATACTGGACCGGCCCGCCCGAGTTGCCGGCCGCGACGATGCAGGCAATCCCGGCCCGCTTGGCGCGCACGATCTGCTGCTCGAGCGCTTCCGACGGCTGCGCGCCGCCCAGGCTGAGATTGACGACATCGATCTGGTTCTCGATGCAGTATTCGAGCGCATCGATCAGCTGGCTGATTTGACCGCCTGGAAACAGTTTACATTCATGCAGTTCGGCGTCCGGCGCAAAGCCGCGCATGCCGCTGGCAAGGGCGGCGCCGCCGATCACTGCCGAGCAATGCGAACCATGGCCCAACTCGTCCTTGCGCCAGCCCTGCAGTTCCCCTTTTTGCAGGATGTCGACGCCGGAGCGCACTTGTTCGAGGTTTTGGTGGGTGGTGGCGGCGCCCGAATCGATCACGGCCACCTTGATGCCCTGGCCACGCAGTTGCGGCGGCAACTGGTCCAGGCGCATGGCTTTCTGGCCCCAGCCATAGGCCTGCCGCTGCGGAAAGTCCTTCAAGGTGGGCCAGTCGGACAGTGCGCGCAGGCTGACGACGTTGGGCTCATCGATGCTGATGTCGGGGTCGCGCTGGTAGAAACTCCAGTAGTCGGACTTTGGCTTGACGTACAGCCCGGTGACGGTGCGCGAGAGCTCACTGGGCAAGGCCAGCACCACCTGGCCATTGGCGTCGGCCACCCCGGACACCGGCAGCAGGCTGCCGAACACCGACACCTCGGCGCCGGCCAGGGGCAGGTTGTCAGTGCCCAGCACGGTAACGGCGATGTTGACAGTGGGCCCGCCCGGCATCAGCCCCGTGACCAGTGCCGGCATGGAAAACGTGGCATCGGTGAGTACCAGGTGCTGGTCGCGCTCGACGAGCAGGGTGCCGGCGCCCTGTTGGTGCAGGCGCGCGGCAATCTTGTCGGACATGCGCGCGACCAGCACGCCCTGGCCGCCGGGGCCGCCCGTGGACAGGGTGCTCAGGTCCGTGCGCGGTCCCACCCGGCCGACGAAGTCGATGTCGGGATGGTCGCGCAGCGCCTGCTCGACGCCGTCGAACGAGGGCGCATTGAATACTGCCGGTTGCAAGCCGCCCAGCATGCCGGCGGCCAGACCACCGGCCTGCTGGCGCGGCGCCACCAGGAAGCGCTTGCGGCGCTCGGCGATGGGGCGCCCGGCCGCCCGTACCGCGTTAGCGCTGGCGCTGGCGGTCGTGTCGCTGATGCCTTCGCGACGGAGCCGGCCGGTGCCGTCGCCGGTCCCGCCCTGGTCCGGATCGGGTGGCAGTTCGCTGCCGCTGGAAGATTTCGTGGCCATATCAAATTCCTTTCTGTTCCGGAGCGCCGCTGAACATGGACAAGGGGCTATCCGGTTCGATGATGAATTGTTGAGTTTCGGAAAATTGCTGTTCGAGCGCGCGCGCCTGGTCGTGGCTCATGTCGAGTACCACGGTATGCGCTTGCCCGGGCGGACCGATGCGCTCGACGATGGTAATGGCGGGATTGCTGGCGATGCTGGCCAGGAAAGGCGTCAGTGGCACAGCGTCTCCTGCCGCGCGCACCAGGTAGCGGCCCCGTTCGGGGCCTGTTAGCGTCAAGGCCATAGTGGTTCCTTGCTTGGATTGCTTGATAAAGTGCTCTTCCGCCGTGGACGGCGAAAGAGCACTGCTCGATGCTCACGATGGCGCAGCCCTTCTGCGACTGTGCGTCAATGCATGGTCGGCGAGCCGCCCGCTTGACCCTGGATGCCGCCGTAGCCTTGCGCGAAGCCCTGCTGACCATAGCCGGCCTGCTGCGGCACTTGCCCAAATTGATTCTGAGCAGCGCCGTTGGCGAAGCCAGTGTTCAAGTTAGCTTGCTGGGCAAGTTGCTGGGCGTATTGCTGTTGCTGCAACTGTTGCAACTGCTGTAGCTGCTGCAGTTGTTGCAGTTGTTGCAGTTGTTGGGCCTGAGCGATGTCCGGTCCGGCGGCGAAGGGCAGCATGCGGCCCAGTGAGCCGGCGATGCCGCCGATGGTGTTGCCCAGGCCCGCCTGGCCGAACAGGCCGCCCACGGCGCCGCCCAGGGGACGCGCCACCTGGCCGATCATATTGCCGAGCCAGCCCTGCGGCGCGATCTGGTTTTGCTGGGCCAGTTGGCCCAGCTGCGCCAGTTGCGCTTGTTGGGCCTGCTGCGCATAGGCAGCCGTCACGGGATCGACATCGAAGGGCAGCATGCGGCCCAGTGAGCCGGCGATGCCGCCGATGGTGTTGCCCAGGCCCGCCTGGCCGAACAGGCCGCCCACGGCGCCGCCCAAGGGACGCGCCACCTGGCCGATCATATTGCCGAGCCAGCCTTGCGGCGCGATCTGGTTTTGCTGGGCCAGCTGGCCGAGCTGCGCCAGTT
Source organism: Massilia sp. DWR3-1-1 (assembly GCF_049898325.1). Classification (NCBI taxonomy): domain Bacteria; kingdom Pseudomonadati; phylum Pseudomonadota; class Betaproteobacteria; order Burkholderiales; family Oxalobacteraceae; genus Massilia; species Massilia sp. DWR3-1-1. The sequence goes on from NZ_JAFCXL010000008.1 coordinate 180,617, forward strand.
GCGCTTGTTGGGCCTGCTGCGCATAGGCGGCCGTCACGGGATCGACATCGAAGGGCAGCATGCGACCGAGCGAGCCGGCGATGCCGCCGATGGTGCTGCCCAGGCCCGACTGGCCAAACAGGCCGCCCACGGCGCCGCCCAGGGGCCGTGCCACCTGGCCGATCATATTGCCGAGCCAGCCCTGCGGCGCGATCTGGTTTTGCTGGGCCAGCTGGCCCAGCTGCGCCAGTTGCGCTTGTTGAGCTTGCTGCGCATACGCGGCCGTGACGGGATCGACATCGAAGGGCAGCATGCGACCCAGCGAGCCGGCGATGCCGCCGATGGTGCTGCCCAGGCCCGCCTGGCCGAACAGGCCGCCCACGGCGCCGCCCAGGGGCCGTGCCACCTGGCCGATCATATTGCCCAGCCAGCCCTGCGGCGCGATCTGGTTTTGCTGGGCCAGCTGACTGAGCTGCGCCAGCTGCGCTTGTTGAGCTTGTTGAGCTTGTTGCGCTTGCTGCGCATACGCGGCCGTGACGGGATCGACATCGAAGGGCAGCATGCGGCCCAGCGAGCCGGCGATGCCGCCGATGGTGTTGCCCAAGCCCGCCTGGCCGAACAGGCCACCCACGGCGCCGCCCAGCGGACGCGCCACCTGGCCGATCATATTACCCAGCCAGCCCTGCGGCGCGATCTGGCTTTGCTGGGCCAGCTGGCCGAGCTGCGCCAGCTGCGCTTGTTGGGCCTGCTGCGCATACGCGGCCGTGACGGGATCGACATCGAAGGGCAGCATGTGGCCGATCTGGCCAAAATTGCTGCCCTGGCCTTTGTAATCAGGAATCAGATCGGCGAAGGAGCGCGGGATAATGCCTGGCGACATGAAGCCGGGGCGGATGAAGGGGTTGGGGCCAAACGTGCTTTGCGGCGCCATTTGGTCTTGCGATATTTGTGCCAGTTGCGCTTGCTGCGCATACGCGGCCGTGACGGGATCGACATCGAAGGGCAGCATGCGGCCCAGCGAGCCGGCGATGCCGCCGATGGTGTTGCCCAGGCCGGCCTGACCAAACAGGCCACCGACGGCGCCGCCCAGGGGCCGTGCCACCTGGCCGATCATATTGCCCAGCCAGCCCTGCGGGTCGATCTGCTGGGCAAGTTGTGCTTGTTGCTGAGCCTGCTGCGCATAGGCTTGCGCATAGGCTTGAGAAACGGGGTCGGCGCCAAAGGGCAGCAGGCTGCCCACCAGGCCGCCGATGCCGGAACCGATGTTCTGCCCCAGGTTGGCCCTGCCAAACAAGCCGCCAACGCCTTTGCCGATCAGGCCGCCCAAGGGGCCGCCCAGTAGCCCGCCAGCGAGGAACTGCGGCTCGAGCGATTGTCCGATGCCATATTGCTGTTGAAGTCCAGTCATTATGATCTCCACTTGTATCGTTGTTTTCCATACGCGCCATAGCAGTAAAACTGAGGCGCGTGACGCCAACGAGCGGCCGCAACGGTCCGCTCCCGCATGGTTTTACGGAAGGCGCCGCTTGCCAACCGTTGGTCAGAGTAGGACCGGCCCGCATCCGTCGAAGTTTTGTTTTTTTTGCGTTTTTTTGGTGCGACTACGACTAGCGCAAAAGTGCGCCATAAAAGACGGTAAAATCGTGGCCCGCGCCTTGTAGGCGCCCAACGCACTGAGCCGCCGTGTCCGACTTTCATTCATCCCTGGCCATCAAGCCGCCGACGGGCCGCGCCGCCACCCTGGCCCTGTTCTGCAAGGTGGTCGACAATTTTGGCGACATCGGCATTTGCTGGCGCCTGGCGCGCCAGTTGCAAAGCGAGCACGGCATCGACGTCACCTTGTGGGTCGACGATCTGCCGACGTTCCAGCACCTGTGTCCGGAAATCGATGTACACGCCGCCCGCCAGTTGATCGCCGGTGTCACCGTGCGCCACTGGGACGGTCAGGACGGCGCCTTTACGCCGGCCGACGTGGCCGACACGGTGATCGAGTTTTTCGCCGTCGACATCCCCCCCGCCTATATCGCCGCCATGGCCGCCTGCACCCCGCGGCCCGTGTGGCTGAACCTGGAGGGCATGAGCGCCGAGCAGTGGGTGGAAGGCTGCCACTGCCTGCCGTCGACCCATCCGCGACTGCCGCTGGTCAAGCATTTTTTCTTCCCCGGCTTCACCGCGCTCACCGGCGGCCTGCTGCGCGAAGCGGCGCTCGACGCCGCGCGCCTGCGCTTCCAGGCGGACGGCGCGGCGCAGGCGGCATTCCTGGCCCGGCTGGGCGTGAGCGCGGCCGAACAGGACGCCTTCAAGGTCTCGCTGTTCTGCTATCCGCATGCGCCGGTGGCGGCGCTGTTCGAGGCCTGGCAGGCGCACCCGGCGCCGGTGCTGTGCCTGGTGCCGCACGGCGTCGCCACGGATGCAGTCGCCGCTTTCCTGGGCAGCCCGGCGCGGGTCGGCGCGGTCGGCACGCGGGCGGCGCTGACGGTGCGGGTGGTGCCGTTCTTGCCGCAGGACGCGTACGACAAGCTGCTGTGGGCGTGCGATCTGAACCTGGTGCGCGGCGAGGATTCGATCGTGCGCGCGCAGTGGGCGGGGCGGCCGTTTGTCTGGCACATCTATCCGCAGGACGAGAACCTGCACCACGTCAAGCTGCGCGCTTTCCTGCAGCGCTTTTCGCCGCAACTGGACGCCGCCAACGCCCTCAGCCTTCACTGGAACGGCGCCGGCGCCGGGCAGGCCGAGGGCGCCATCGACTGGCCCGGTTTGTGGCGGCAGTACTTCGGCGCCATTGCCAGCAGCGCTGAGCGGGCTGAACAGTGGCAGCGGGCGATGGCCGATCATGGCGACCTGGCGTCGAATCTGTTGCGGTTTACCGAAACAGTGCGGGCCGCAAACCGCTCAGCGCACCAATAACATGCGGTATAATGCGCGGTTGTTTTAGAGCGCTTAACAAGACGCCCATGGCGGTGGTCGCCGGACTAGCTTGCCGGCGGACGCGCCCGGCCCTGAACGTTTTGTTAACCGCTCTGTTTTGTTGGACCCTTCATTTCAGATCAAACGCGCTTCAGGCGATTCGAGCCAGGCGGCGGCAGATGATTTTTTAGCAAACCACTTTTTAGAACTACTTATTATGAAACCTGCAAAAGAAATTCGCGTTGGCAATATCATCATGGTCGACAGCAAGCCAATGATCGTGCTGCGCTCTGACGTCAACGGTTCGAGCCGCACCGGCTTTACCTACAAATGGAAGATGAAAAATCTTCTGACCAACAGCCCGATGGAAAACGTCTTCCGCGGCGACGACAAGTTCGACGTCGTCGTGCTCGACAAGAAGCCGGTCACCTATTCGTACTTCGCCGATCCCCTGTTCGTCTTCATGGACGAAGAGTACAACCAGTACGAAATCGAAGAAGAGAACCTGGGCGATGCCTTGCACTACCTGAAGGACGGCATGGAATGCGAAGCCGTGTTCTACGACGGCAAGGCCATTTCGGTCGAACTGCCGACCACGATCCAGCGCGTCGTCGCTTACGCCGAGCCAGCCGTCAAGGGCAACACCTCGGGCAACGTGCTCAAGGAAGCCAAGCTGGAAAACGCCATCGAAGCGAACCGTCACACCATCTCGGTGCCGCTGTTCGTCAGCCAGGACGACACCATCGAAGTCGATACCCGCACCAACGAATACAAGCGCGTCATCCGTAACTGATTGCCCGCACTTGCATGACCGAAAACGCTGCCTGAATGGCAGCGTTTTTTTTGGCGCTTTCACCGTTAGCTGTTGAGTTTCTTTCGAGCTCAAGCGCCGAAGTGACCGAGCGCCGCTGCGAAGAAGCGCTCGGCGTTGCCGATGCGGCGCAGGTCGATGGCCCAGCACCAGCCCAGGTAATTGTCCAGATAGCGCGTGGCCACGCCGTTGAAGTGATGGAGCCACCGTTTAAAGCGGCTGTGATAAGCGTTGACGTTTTGAATGTGAATGGCTTCACGTACACGAACGCCCTGGCGCAGCTTGATGCTTTGATGGTCGATGCCCGCCTCGCGCGCGAATTTTTTATAGGCCGCATTGGCGTCGCTCACGAGCAGCACATCGCGCTGTAACTTCGGTAGCAGGTGGGTGTGCAAGGCCGTGGCCTGGAGGGCGCCGCGCCCGGCAATAAAATCGATGGTGGCGCCGCCCCGGTCGCGCGCCACCACGATGTTGACCAGTTGCCTGGATATGCCCCGTTTGGAACCGACGCCGCCGCGCTTGCGGGGCGCTCTGCCCAACGGTGTATTTTCCGGCTGACTTTCCTGCCCGCTTTCCTGATCCTTTTTCGGCCCCTTGTCCTGATCACTTTCCTGCTGATTACTCTGCTGGCTGCTCTGCTGCTTGCTCTGCTGCTTACCCTGCCGGTTCCCCTTCTCCGATTCGAGTAAAAACGTCTCGTCGGCCTCGGTGATGCCTTGCAGTGTGGCGGGTCGGTCGAACTTGACCCAGTGCAGGAAGCGGTGGCGCCATCTGAAACTGGTATTGGCGTGCACCTGCACTTTCTCGGCGGCGCTTTTGACGGTGCAGGCCGGGTCGCGCAGGCAATCGAAATACGCGAGCCACTTGCCCTTGAGGCGCAGGCGCGCCAGCGGCGTGCCCGTCAAACCATTGAAGGTTTTTCCACAGGCGCTGCAGCGGTATCGCTGCAGGCCATTGGCGAAGCCGTGGCGGCCGAATTGGCGCGATGCGCAGCGGGGACACGCGCTGCGCGCACGGGCGATCTGATCGATCAGCGCGGCAATGCGCTCGCCGTTGACGAGCGCCGACATAAAGCAGCAGACGGCCAGCCTCTGGTGGGTATTCAAGGCGCGCAGCCGGGAGAACAGGCGGGTGAAATTCGGACGGACCTGCTTGCCTTGTGCCATGCTGCTCTCCCATCACGGTGGTGGAGCAGGTTTGACCTCAGCAATTCAAATCGGTTCGGGGTCGACCCACAGCAAACGGTGAAAGCGCCTTTTTTTTGGCGCTGTCACGCTGACATGCCATGCATTTTTTCGCCCAGGCATTATTTTTACGCTACCATTGTTTAAACAAAATCATGGAGCAATGCATGGATCGCAGGAATTTCGTTCGACTTGGCAGTCTCGCCGCCGCTGCCGCCGGTGCCGTCACCAGCGGTGCCGCCAGCGCCATCACCAGCGGCGCCGCCAGCGCCGGCATGCTCGAGGCGGGCGTGCGCGAACAGCAGGCGGCAATGGCCGCCGGCACCTTGTCCAGCGCCGTGCTGGTGACGCGCTACCTGGCCCGCATCGCCGCCCTCGACAAGCGCGGGCCGACCCTCAACGCGATCATCGAACTCAATCCGGACGCCCTCGACATCGCCCGTGCGCTCGACCGCGAACGGGCCGCCGGCAAGCTGCGCGGCCCCCTGCACGGCATCCCGATTCTGCTCAAGGACAACATCGCCACCGCCGACAAGATGAGCACCAGCGCCGGCTCGCTGGCGCTCGACGGCGTGCGCGCCCGCCGCGACGCCTTCGTGGCTGCGCAACTGCGGGCGGCCGGCGCCGTCATCCTTGGCAAGACCAACCTGAGCGAATGGGCGAACATGCGCTCGACCCATTCGGTGAGCGGCTGGAGCGGGCGGGGCGGCCTGACGCGCAATCCCTACGCGCTCGACCGCAACACCAGTGGCTCCAGTTCCGGCTCGGGCGCGGCGATCGCGGCCAGCCTGGCCACTTTGGCCGTGGGCACCGAAACGGACGGCTCGATCGTCTCGCCGGCCTCCACCTGCGGGCTGGTTGGCATCAAGCCGACCCTCGGCCTGGTCAGCCGCAGCGGCATCATCCCCATCGCCGCCTCGCAGGATACCGCCGGGCCCATGACGCGCAGCGTCAGCGACGCCGCCCTGATGCTGGCGGCGATGGTCGGCGCCGACCCCGCCGACAGCAGCACCAGCGGCGCCGGCACGCCCGGCGCCGACTACGTGCGCGCGCTGGCGCCGGGCGGCCTGCGTGGCAAGCGCATCGGCGTGGCGCGCAATTTCTTCGGCAGCGCCGATGGTGTTGATGCCGTCATCGAGCGCGCGCTGGCGGTGCTCAAGGGGCAGGGCGCGATCCTGGTCGACGTCAAGGTGCCCAACACCGACAAGTACAACGACAGCGAAACCGAGGTGCTGCTGTATGAATTCAAGCCGGGCCTGGCGGCCTACCTGGCCGAGTACGCGCCGCACGCGCCGATTCGCACCATGGCCGACCTGATCGCCTTCAACCTGCGCCACGCCAGCGGCGAACTGCGCTTCTTCGGCCAGGAGCACCTGCTCAAGGCGCAGGAGAAGGGCGCACTGACCGAGCCGGCCTACCTGGAGGCGCTGGCCAACAACCGCCGCTACGCGCGTGAAGAGGGCATCGACCAGGTGCTCAGGGAACACCGGCTCGACGCGCTGGTGGCGCCGACCGGCGGGGTCGCCTGGCTGACCGATTTCATCAACGGCGACCATTACGGCGGCAGCTTTTCCTCGCCCGCGGCGGTGGCCGGCTACCCGCACATCACGGTGCCGGCGGGCTTGCTCAATGGCTTGCCGGTCGGCCTGTCCTTCGTCGGCACCGCCTTCACGGAAGCGTCCCTGATCGGCATGGCCTACGGCTACGAGCAGGCCAGCGGCCAACGCCGGGCGCCCACCTTTGCCCCTTCCGTCAATCTGCGCGCCTGAGCGCAAATCGCGTTGACAGGATTGTGACGGATGTCGCATACTCGCTCCCATTGTCACATTGAGAGTGCCGCATGATGCCGTCGATGTCTGAACTGAGCTTGTTGAAGGCGCTGTGGATAAGCCAGCCGCAAAGCGCGCGCGAAATTCATGACGCCACGCGCGCGGAGCTGGACTGGTCGTTTTCCTCGACCCGCAAGACGCTCGAGCGCATGCACGCCAGGCAAATGGTGGCGCAGCAGATCTGCCACGGCGTGCAGGTGTATGCCGCGCGCCTGGACAAGGTGGCCACGCTGGCCGCGTTCGCGCGTGATTTTTGCAGCCGCGTGATGGAGCTCGACGGGCCCCTGCCGGCCACCATGTTCACCGGCAGCCGCCTGGTCGATGCCGCCGAACTGGCGCAGCTCGACCAGTTGCTGCACGACTGGAACGACGGCGCCGCGGCGCAGGACGCCCCATGAGCGCGCTCGATCTGTTCGCCCTGCGCTTTGCCCAGGCCAGCGCCGGCTGCGTGGTCGCGCTGGCCTTCGGCGCCACCTGCGGTCGGCGGGCGGGCCAGCTGATCGCCTGGTCGGGCGCCACCGGCAAGGTCAGTGGCCCGCACCTGCACTTCGAAGTGCGCGAGGACGGCCAGCCGGTCGATCCGGCGCGCGTGCTGGAGGTGTTTGCCGTCGCCGAGCGCCGCTGATTTACACCTTTTAACAAACCTGCGGCCGCGCCCCCGCTGCGGCCGGCCCTTCCACGTCTGAATAGATTAACCATGCGCCTGACCATTTGCCTTCCCTTGATGTTGTATTCCGGTTGCACCCTGGCGCAGCAAGCCGGGCAGGCCGCGCCGCTGCCCGCCACCGCCAGCGTCGACATCGTCGCCACCCGCGACCGCGCCCGCCAGCTCGACACGGCGGCCATGACCGTGGTCGGGCGCGAGGAGTTGCTGCGCTTCGGCGACCAGAGCGTGGGCGACGCCCTCAAGCGGGTACCGGGCATCACCGTCAGCGGCGTGCCGGGACGCGGTGGCGAACTGCGCATGCGCGGGCTGGGCGCCGGCTACACGCGATTGCTGCTCAATGGCCAGCCGGTGCCCAGCGGTTTTTCCATCGACAGCATCGCGCCGGAGCAGATCGAACGGGTTGAGGTGATGCGGGTCGCCACGGCCGACACGGGTGCCCAGGCCATCGCCGGCACCATCAATATCGTCCTGCGCAAGGCCGGCGCGCGGCCTGAGCGCGAGTTCAAGGCGGCGCTGGCGTACAGCCATGCGCAGTGGACGCCGGAGCTGAGCGGCCAGTACAGCGGCAAGTTCGAGCGCGCCAGCGTGGCGCTGGGCGTGGTGGCGGTCGATGCCCGCAGCCGCGTCGCCTCGTCGGATATCGACAGCGGTGTCGACGACGCCGGCGCGCCCAATCTGCGCCGCGAGGGCCGCGAGCACAAGAGCGAACACCGCTCCACCGTCAACCTGACGCCGCGCCTGGCGTGGACGCTGGCCAATGGCGACAGCATCACCGCGCAGAGCTTCGTGCGCGTGCTGGCCCTCGGCGTGGACAATCAGGCCAGCGAGCGCACCACGCTGGGCGATCCGACCGCCTTTCCCGACAGCGCCACGCGCCATCGCGCCCGTGCCACCACCGTGCGCAGCGACCTGCAATGGTTGCGCCAGACGGAGCAGGGCGGGCGCCTCGAAGTGCAACTGGCGCTCCAGCATTTCCAGCGCCGCGCCAGCAACGATTTTGAGGGCGACGGGGCGCCCGCCGCCGCCAGCGTGGTGCGCGTCGTCGATGCCAGCGCGCGCGAACAGAGCTGGAGCCTCTCCGGCAAGTTCACCGCGCCGCAGCAGGCCGGCCACCTGATCGTGGCCGGCTGGGACGGCGGGCGCGGCGAGCGCACCGAGACGCGCCGCGAAACCGACAGCACGGTCGGCGCCGACAGCGCGCTGGAAACCTCGACGGCGCATCTGGCGCGGCTGGCCGTGTATGTGCAGGATGACTGGACGCTCAGTGACGCCGTGGCGCTGTCGGCGGGCACGCGCTACGAGGTCGTCGACATTGCCAGCGGCGGCACGCTGCAGGACCCCGTCAGCCCGCGCTTTTACGCGGGCGGCCCGCTGCTGCAGGCGCGCCTGAAAACCTCGAAGCAGGGCCAGTTGCGGCTGGGGCTGACGCGCACCTTCAAGCTGCCGACCCTGGCGAACCTGTCGATGCGGCGCTACACGGTCGACAACGGCAACTCGCCGCTGGCGCCCGACGAACAGGGCAACGGGGCCCTGCTGCCGGAGCGCGCCTGGGGCCTGGACCTGGCGTATGAACACTACTTCAGCAGCAGCGCCATGCTCAGCGCCAGCGGCTACGCGCGCCGCATCGACGACGTGACGATCAGCCGCGTCGAGCAGCGTGGCGTGCGCTGGATATCGACGCCGTCGAACGCCGGCCGCGCACTGGCGCGGGGGCTGGAACTGGAAGGCAAGGCCACGCTGGGCGGCTTCGCGCTGCGCGCCAACGGGGCACTGAACTGGTCGCGCATCGACAGTTTGCCGGCACCCGGCAACCATCTGCCGAACCAGGCGCCGTTCAGCGCCGGCTTCGGCCTAGACCGCCGCTTTGCCAGCGTGCCGCTGACCGTCAGCGCCAGCCTGACCATCCAGGGCGGCACTCGCTCGCGCCTGTCCGAGCGCGTCCTGGTGGACAACACCAGCGTGCGCGAACTGGGCCTGGTCGGCCTCTGGCAGCTCGATGCGCGCAGCAGCTGGCGGCTGTCAGGGGCGAACCTGCTGGCGCAGCGCCACGACAGCGCGGCGCGCTACAGTGCTGGCGCGGCCGGCTTGCGCACCGTCACCGCCACGCCCACCTGGGCCACGTTCAGGCTGGTGTACGAGCGCCGCCTGTGAGTCGCACCGCGGCGCCTGCTCAAAGCGCCGGCGCGCAGGCCGGGCGGTGCTTCATGGGTCGATGCTGGGCGCTGCCCTGAATTCATGGGCGATGACCTTGCCCTGGCTTTTACCGACATCGATGGTGATCGCATGGTCGGCGAAGCCGGGGTTGACGATGCGCACCTGGTGCGTCCCCAGCGGCAGCGTCAGGCGCTTCAGGGGCGGGCTGTCGCCCTGTCTGCGGCCGTCGACGAACACCGTGCCCCAGGGCTTGACGGCCAGCGTCACGGTCGACGATTCGAGGGCCTGCGTGTGCACCATGTCGGCCTGGGCGCCGTCAGCGGCGGCGTCGGCGGCCGGCGCGGTCGCGGGCAAGGGCTCGGCCATCGTGTCGGCGGCGGGCGCGGGCGCGCTGACGGCGGCCATGTCGAGGGGCGGCGCCAGCGCCGGCCGGGCGGCCGGCGCCACCGCGCGCGGCTGCGGCTGGGGATGGGCCAGCATGATGGTGTCTTCGCCGCCGTCGCGCAGCAGCGCCGCCAGCAGGTAGCCGCCAGCGAGCACGATCAGCACGGCGGCCGCCAGCAGACCGAGGCGGCGGGCCGCGCTTGGCGGGGCGGCGGCTGGCACCACCTCGGCCACCTCGGCCACCCCGCTGACGGGCATGCGGATGGTGACGCCTTCGACCGGCCAGTTCGACGCCAGCGCGGAGGCGGCGCTGGCGGCGGCCGGCGCGCGCACCGGTTCCGTCCACGCGTTGCCCTGCAAGGGCGCGCCGACGGCGATGCCGAGCAGGGCGCGGAAGGCGTCGAGCGTCTGCGGGCGGTCGTGCGCCAGCACCGCCATGCCGGTGTCGATGGCGGACAGGAACTCGCCGCTGTAGCCGGGCGGCGCCTGCGCGCGCAGGGGCACCAGCGGATCCTGGATCATGCGGGCGATCGAGCTGGCCGGGGCCTTGCCGGTGATGGCGAAATGGATCACCGCCGCCAGCGCATAAATATCGGTATAGGCGCCCTGTTCGAGCGCGGCGTCGCCCGCATATTGCTCGACCGGCGCATAGCCGGGCTTGAGAATGACGGTGAGGCCCTTGGTCATGTCGCCGATCACCTGGCGCGCCGAGCCGAAATCGAGCAGCACCGCGTCGCCGCCCGGCTGGATGATGATGTTGTCGGGCGAAACGTCACGGTGCACGATGCGCATCGTGTAGAGCATCTCGAGCGCCTGCAGGATGTCGCCCAGCAGGCGCAGGCACCAGGCCTGGTCGACCAGCTCCGGCTCGTGCGCCACGAGTTGCTTGACGGTGCGGCCGTCGTAGTACTGCATGGCGGTGTAGGCGGTGCGGTTCTGCTCCCAGTAGCGGTGCACCTTGACCAGCGCCGGATGGTCGAAACTGGCGAGGAAGCGCGCTTCGCTGATAAAGCTTTTCAGACCGATCCGGAACGTCTCCTGGTGACGTTCGGCGCGCAGCGAGACGCCCTGGTCGTTGCCGCGCACGGCCAGCGCCGAGGGCATGTATTCCTTGATCGCCACGTTGCGGTGCAGCGAGTGGTCGAACGCCAGGTAAACGATGCCGAAGCCGCCTTCTCCCAGTACCCTGACGATCTCGTAGTCGGCCAGCCGGGTGCCCGGCGGCAGGCAGTTTTCCATGCCCTCCGGCGTTGCCGGCGCCGGCACGCCTTCGCTCATGGCGCTGCCCACGCCGGCGGCATGAGCGCGGCGGCCGCACTGACTGGCAAGGCGAAAAAATCGGGGGCGCCAGATACTTCGGGGCTGATCATTGTGTAAACAGACAGCAAACTGTCTTGTATTTATCTACAGCAATAATGCCAGAAGACGGGGGGGCGCGCACCCCCTGCACGAAACATTTTTATGCTTTTTAGCGATCAGACATGCTGGCTCAGGCGTCAATGAAGCGCATCTTGAAACTGCGTCCCTTGATGTTGCCGAAGTCAGGTCCCAGCTTGTTGCCGGCGTTCAGGCGGTCGAAGGCGTCGTCGGCGATATTGCGCTCGAGCGCGACGTATGTCTGGAATTCGGTGACGTTGATCTTGCCCACCTGTTCGCGGGTCAGGCCGGCGTCGCCCGTGAGCGCGCCGAGCAGGTCGCCCGGGCGCAGCTTGTCCTTCTTGCCCCCCATGATGACCAGGGTGACCATCGGCGCCGGCGCCGCCTCGCCGCTGTCGGCGTCGAGTTCGGCCAGGTCGTGCCAGTCGGCGTCGGCGCCCTGGTAGGCCTCGATCAGGCGCACCCATTTTTTCTCGTTGGGCGCGCACAGCGACAGCGCCAGTCCCGATTCGCCGGCACGGCCGGTGCGGCCGATCCGGTGGATGTGCACCTCGGTGTCCTTGGAGACGTCGACGTTGATGACGGCGCCCAGGTTGGCGATGTCGAGGCCGCGCGCGGCGACGTCGGTGGCCACCAGCACGGAGCAGCTGCGGTTGGCGAACAGGATCAGGATTTCGTCGCGCTCGCGCTGTTCGAGTTCGCCGTACAGGGCCAGCGCGGTGAAGCCCTGGCTGCGCAGTTCGGCCGCCAGTTCGCGGCAATGGACCTTGGTGTTGCAAAACGCCAGTGTCGATTCCGGCTTGAAGTGCTTGAGCAGTTTGCCCACCGCGGCGTCGCGCTGGTCGAAACCCACTTCATAGAAGCGCTGCTCGATCTGGCCGGCGTCGTGGCGCGCCTCGACCGATACTTCGAGGGGATCGCGCAGGAATTTTTCGGTGGCGAAGCGGATGTCGTCCGGGTAGGTGGCCGAAAACAGCAAGGTCTGGCGGCGCGCCGGGCAGGCGCTGACGATGCCGGCGATTTCGTCATAAAAGCCCATGTCGGTCATGCGGTCGGCTTCATCGAGCACCAGCGTCTGCACGTGGGCCAGGTTGATGGTGCCGCGCCCCAGGTGATCGCGGATGCGGCCGGGCGTGCCCACCACGATGTGGGCGCCGTGTTCGAGCGAGGCGATTTGCGGGCGCATGGCGGTGCCGCCGGTGAGGGTGAGGATCTTGACGTTCGCTTCGCCGCGCGCGAGCCGGCGCAGTTCACCGGCCACCTGGTCGGCCAGTTCGCGCGTGGGGCACATTACCAGGCCCTGGACGGCGAACCAGGCCGGATTGAGCTTGTGCAGGATGCCGATGCCGAAGGCGGCGGTCTTGCCGCTGCCGGTTTTCGCCTGGGCGATCAGGTCGCGCCCGTCGAGCACCGCGGGCAGGCTGGCCGCCTGGATTGCCGTCATTTCGAGGTAGCCGAGGGTGGTCAGATTGGCCAGCATGGAGGGCGCCAGCGGCAGCGAGGAAAAGGCGGTCTGGGTCATGATGGGCCGATACGAAAATGGGTCAATAGGGAATAGCTGGCAGCGCGCCGGCGCGCGGCCACGCCGGCACCCCTTGCAGGATGCAGGCGCAGTCTCAGTCTATCAGGCGGCAGCCCAGACGGGCAGGCCGGTGACGTCGAGGCCTTCGTCGCGCTGCCACTCGGGCAGGCCGGAGGCATCGGTGGCGTCGAGCAGTTCAAGCTGCTGCTGGGGGGCGCAGGTGCGCGGGCGGATACTGCGCCGGGGGCTTGCGGCGACCGGCGCGCCGGCCTCCGGCAGGGCGATGGCGGGCAGGGAGTCGTGGTCAAAGCCAACCAGGTCCAGCGTCGCGTTGTCTTTTTTGTCTCTCATGGTGCTTCGCTGCTGCGGGTTTTGTGCGGCCCATGCGTTTCCGGCCGCAGAAAACAAAAGCCCGGCTGCAAGAGTCGGGCTTCGGTTAAACAATGTTTGGTTGCGGGGACAGGATTTGAACCTGTGACCTTCGGGTTATGAGCCCGACGAGCTGCCAGACTGCTCCACCCCGCAGGACAGATTATACAGAGATGGTGGCACTCGCGCAATGGCTGGTTTTCTTATCGTGCGCGCAGTCGCCACAGCGAGGTGATTTCGGCGCTGCGTGCCGCGTGCAGCGGGTCGCTGGCGTCGCTGGCACGGGGGTGCACGGGGCGCGTGTCGTGCCGCTCGATCAGCGCCAGGCCGCCGTCGGCGCACCAGCCAAGCAACTGCTCGCGCGTGCGCAGGCCCAGGTGTTCGGCCAGGTCCGACAGGATCAGCCAGGCTTCGCCGCCCGCCGCCAGGTGCGCGCCCACGCCGAGCAGGAAGCCCTTGAGCATGCGGCTGTCCGGATCGTAGATGGCGTGCTCGATGGCCGAGCTGGGACGGCCCGGCAGCCACGGCGGATTGCACACGACAAGGTCGGCCAGGCCGGGCGGGAACAGGTCGGCCTGCACCACCTCGACCTGGCGCTCGAGCTGCAGGCGTTGCAGGTTTTCGCGGGCGCACGACAGGGCGCGCGGGTCCATGTCGGTGGCGACGACCTGGGGCAGGCCGCGCCGCGCCAAAATCGCCGCCAGCACGCCGCTGCCGGTGCCGATGTCGAAGGCGCGCGCGGCGCCGGCGGGCAGGGGCGCCTGGTCGACCAGTTGCAGGTATTCGCCGCGGATGGGAGAGAACACGCCGTACCATGGGTGGATGCGGGCGCCGGCACCCAGCGCGGGCACGTCGACGCCGTTCTTCCTCCACTCGTGGGCGCCGATCACGCCCAGCAGTTCGCGCAGCGAGGCGACGAAGGGCTCGTCGGCGCGGCCGTAGGCTTCGTTGCAGGCCAGCGCCACCTCGGGCGCGCGGCGCAGGGCGATGCTGTAATCGGCTTCGAAGGGGATGAGCAGCATGGCCAGCGTGCGCGCGCGTTGCGACTGGGCCTGGCGGTGCAGGTGAAACGCCTCGGCGGGCGAGGCGGGCAGTTTCGGCGCCCTGGCGCGCTTGCCCTTGGGCGGCGCGTCGGCGCGCCGCGCCAGCGCCTGCAGCAACTGGCGCGCATTTTGAAAGTCGCCCCGCCACAGCAGGGCGGTGCCCTCGCAGGCGAGCCGGTAGGCGGTGTCGGCGGGGGTCTGGTCGTTGGCGACGACGACGCGCTTGGGCGCGGCCATGCCGCTTTGCGAGCGCCACAGCGCCGAGTGCTCGATGTCGCCCTCGCGCCAGTGGATGCGGGTGGCGGTGTCAGTCGGTGTGGCGAGCGTCATGGCGGGCAATCGGTTAAGAGCAATCGGCCATTATAAAGGCGCTGTCAATGGCGGTGCGACCAGTCCAGGCCGTTCGAGGCCAGGAACGAGGCGACGGCGGCCTGGTTGCCGGTCGCGTGCAGGCGCACTTCGCCGCAGCCGCACACGCCCATGTAGGGCTGGATGTGCGAGCAGGCCGACACTTTTTGCAGGTTGACCTTGACGGCCTTGGCGCATTTGGCGCACTTGAAGGTGAGGGTACGGACAGGTTTGAGCATGGCGAAGTTTCCTTGGGTGGGGCAGTATTCTAGCAGCCGGCCTACTCGACCGTCACGCTGCTGCTGCCGCCGCCCGCGGGCTGCACCACGATGCGGGTGGCGATGCGCTCGGTCATTTCCTGCACGTGCGAGATGACGCCGACTTTGCGCCCCAGCGCCTGCAGGCCGTCGAGCGCGTCCATCGCCACCCGCAGCGTTTCGCTGTCGAGACTGCCGAAGCCTTCGTCGATGAACAGCGACTCGACTTTCACCCGGTTCGACGACAGCGACGCCAGCCCCAGCGCCAGCGCCAGCGAGACCAGGAACGATTCGCCGCCCGACAGCGAATTGACGCCGCGGACTTCGCCGCCCATGTCCTGGTCGCGCACCATCAGTCCCAGCGACGGTCCGGCGCCGGCGCCGACCCGTTCAAGGCTGTAGCGCCGGGCCAGCTGGCGCAAGTGGGCATTGGCGTAGCCGAGCAGGACGTCGAGGGTGAACTGCTGGGCGTAGTTGCGGAATTTCTTGCCGTCGGCCGAGCCGATCAGCTCGGACAATTTGCCCCAGCGCCGCTCGACCAGTTGTGCCCTGTCGATGGCGGCCAGCGCTGCCCGGGCGTCGCGGCGCCGTTGTTCATCCTGGGCCACCGCCACGCGCAGGGCGCCGACCGCGTCACTGGCGCTCTTGCGCTGTGCCGCCAGCGCCGCCAGGTCGTCGGCCAGGCTGTCCAGATTGCCCGCCGGCGCCTGTTCCCGGTGGCTGGCGCGGCGCTGGCGCCGTTCGCTCAGCACCGTTTGCGCGGCCGCGCCGGCGCTGTCGAGTGCGGCCAGCGCCGCTTGCTCGGCGTGGCGGCTGGCGGCGGGCACCGCCAGCAAGGCGGCCAGTGCGTCGACGCTGGCGGGCGCCGCCAGCAGCGGGTGGCGCCGGGCGAAGCTGTCCAGCCAGGCCGCCACCGCGCCGTCGGCGGCGCCCGCTTCGACGCCGATGGCGACGCCGTGCGCGGCGCCGTGGGCGCGCGTGGCGCGCGCGCGGGCGGCGGCCAGGCGTGCCCCTTCCAGCCGGGCCTGGCTCGCGGTGAGCGCGGCGCGGGCGCCATCGACCGCCTGGCGCAGACGTGCTTCCACCGTCGCCACGGCGGCGCCGTCCCACAGGGCGGCGCGCTGGCGGCGGCGCGCGGCGACGTCGTCGTCAAGCCGGGCATACTCGGTGTGCGCCTGGGCCGCCAGCGTCGCCGCCTGGGTTGCCTGGGCCAGCGCGGCCTGCTGTTGCGCCGTCAGCCTGGCCAGCGCTGCCTGCTGCGCCGGCAGGCTGGCCGACTGGCCATTAAATTGCTCGGCCTCGGCGCGCCGGCGGGCGCGAAAACGCGCCGGGTCGGCCTGCCAGGCGGCGCGCCAGCCGCCGGCAGCGGCAAAGCCAAAGTCGAAGCCGTCGGCGCGCGGATGGTCATTGTGAATGTCATGGTCATTGCCGTCGGCGTGGTCGAACGCGCCTTCGAGGTCGTCGAGCAGCGCCACCAGTGCTTCGGCGGCGCCGCTGGCCTGGTCGCCCACGCCGGCCAGGCCAGCCTGGGCGGCGCTCGCTGCCAGCCGCGTGGTTGCCGCCAGCGCCAGGCTGTCGGCATGGGCAAGGCTGGCCCGGTCGAATGCCTGCTGGGCGACGTCGCGTGCGCCGTGGGCGGCGCGCGCGGCCTGCTCGGCCTGCTCGATCCCGGCCAGTTGCGCCGCCAGTGTCGCCAGGCGCTGGTCGAACCAGGCGGTGGCGGCGTCGCTCTCGCCGTCATGCGCGCCATCGTGCTGCGCCGCCGGCAATTGCGTCGCCAGCGGGTGCGCCTGCCACGCGGCGCGCAGGCGCGCCACATTCTCCACCAGAGCGTCGGCTTCCTCGGCGTGCGCCGCCGCCTGGCTGCGGCTTGCTGACAGGCGCGCACTTTCGCTGGCCTGGCGCGCCACGTTGGCCGCCAGCGCGGCGCGGCAGGCCCCCACTTGCAGGCGTAGTTGCTCGAGCACGGCGTGCAGGGCGGGGCTGGCGTCGCGGTAGGGGTGGTCGGCGCTGCCGCAGACGGGGCAGGGCGCGTGCTCGACCAGGCGGGCGCGCAGGTCCGTCACGTTGTCGGCGCAGGCCAGTTCGGCCGCGCGCAGGGACGCCTCGGCCTGTTCGGCGGCGGCGGCCAGGGGTGCCGCCGCGCCGTCCGCCTGCGCCAGCGCGGTGGCGGCCTGTTCGGCCTCGCCGGCGGCGCGGGCCAGGCGGGTGCTGGCGGCGTGCTGGCGCCGGCCCAGGTCGGCCAGCTCGAGCCAGGTGGCGCGCGCGGCGCCCAGTTGGTCGCGCTGGTCGCCCAGTTGTGCGCGGCGCGCGCCCAGCGCGGCCAGGTCGAGGCGCGCCAGTGCCGCCGTGGCCTGCTGGCGCGCCTGCTCGGCGCCCTGCAGCGCCAGTGCGGCCGCAGCGGCAGCGCCGCTGGCTGCCGCCGCCGCTTCGGCCGCCTGCGCCGCCGCCTGCTCGGCGCCGGCGCGCTGGCGATCGAGCGCCACCAGGCGGGCCTGTGCCTGCTCGGCGTCCTGCATCAATTTGTCCCAGCGGGGCCATTGCTGCGCCAGCGCTTTCAAGGCCTGGTGCGCCAGCAGCCAGGCGGCGCTGTCGGCCTGGTGCTGGCGCAGCGTGGCCAGCTCGGTGGCCAGTTGCCCGGCCGCCGCCGCCGCCGTGGCGGCATCAGCCGCGCTGGCCGCCCGCGCCGCCGCGGCCTGCGCGTGGGTCGGCATGAGCACGGCCAGGGCGGCGTCGAGCGCCTTGGCCTGGTCGAGCGCGGGAGCGGCCTCGAGCAGGGCCTGTTCGGCGTGCGTCAGCGCGCCGGCGGCGCCGTCGTGGGTCAGGCTGGCCTGCTGCTCGGCGTCGGCGGCGCGCGTCAGTTCGGCCTCGGCCGCAGCCAGCGCCGCGTGCGCCTGTCCCTGCTGCAGGCGCAGGCGCGCGGCCTCGGCCAGCAGGGGACGGGCGCCATCGACCGCGTCGAGCAGGGCCAGATGGCGCCGCCGCGGGGTGGCCGCGTCGAGGTCGGCGCCGGCCTGGGCCAGCGCCTGTTCGGCCGCAAGTTCCCCCTGCTGCAGCGCCAGCGCCGCCTGCTGCCAGCGGGCCAGCTGGTCCAGATCGTGCTGGCGCAGTTCGAGCACGGCCAGCGCGGCGCTGGCGGCGCCGCTGTCGGCGTCGAGCGCGGCGCGCGCTTCGGCCGTCAGCGGCGCCTGGTCGGCCAGCCGCGCCGTCAGGGCGCGCAAGGCGTCCTGTTCCGTGCGATAGCGCTCGAAGGCGCGCCGTGAAATGGTGCTGTAGATGACGCTGCCGGTGAGCGTTTCGAGCAGCTCGCCCCGTTCGTTTTCATCGGTTTTCAGGAAGGCCGAAAACTCGTTTTGCGCCAGCAGCACGGCGCGCGTGAATTGTTCGAACGAGAGGCCGATGCGCAGGCCGATTTCGGCTGCCACTTCGGTGCGGGTGGCGCCGATGGCGATCAGCTCGGGCAGCCGGTGCAGCGTCATGACGGCCGGCTGCAGCGCGCCGGCGGCGCGTGCGCGGGCCCGCCGCACGCTCCAGCGGGCGCGGTAGCGCAGGCCGTCGTTGCCGACGAAATCGACTTCGGCGTAGCCGTCGCCGGCGCCGCGCCGCAGCAGGCTGCGCGGGTCCTGGCTGGAGACGGTGTCGCTGCCCACATCGGGCACCAGCGCGCCGCTGCGCGAGGTTTTCAGGCGCGGGGTGGCGCCGTACAGGGCCAGGCAGAGGGCGTCGAGCAGGGTCGATTTGCCGGCGCCGGTGGGGCCGCTGATGGCGAACAGGCCGCTGGTGGCCAGCGGGGCCGCTTCGAAGTCGACGCAGAACGGCTCGGCCAGCGAGGCCAGGTTGGCGCCGCCGATTTTCAGGATCTTCATGGCGCTTCTCCCGCGCCGGGCAGCATCAGTTCGGCGAAGGCGCTGAGCTGGTCGGCTGGCGCCGGGTCGCCGTAGCGCTGCTCGTAGAGGCGGCGGAAAATGTCGTCCGGCTGCAATTGGGCCAGCTGATCGAGCGACAGCGCGGCGGCGCCGTCGTCGCCGCTGCCGGCCACATGCTTGCGGGTCGGCTCGATTTTCGCCAGCCGTACCGGTTTGCCGGCCAGCGCGTTCTCGATGCGCGCGCGCAGGCCCGGTTCGGGGGCGTCGAGCAGCACCCGCACTTCCAGAAACGGCTGGCGCTGGAGCGGCAGTGCGGGCAGGTCGAGCGCTGCCAGCGCCAGCAGTACGGCCTCGAGCGGCTGCGGGGTGGCGGGCAAGCGCATCAGCTCGACCGCGCGCGGCACGCTGATGGGCTCGACGACGGCGGCGCCGTCGGCCAGGTCGACCCGCAGCACCTGGTGGCGGTAGCCCACTTCGGCAAACGACAGCGGCAGCGGGCTGCCGCTGTAGCGGCGCGCGTCGCTGTGGCCGACCCGCTGGGCCAGGTGCAGGTGGCCCAGCGCGGCGTAGGCGATCGCGGCGTCGAACACGGCCGCCGGCAGTGCTTCGGCGCCGCCGATGACGATGCGCCGCTCGGACTCGAGCGAGGCCTGGCCGTCGACCATGTGACAGTGGCCCATGGCGACGATGCTCTGGCCGGGAGCGCGCCGCGCCGCGGCCAGCGCATACGCCTGCCGGTACAGCAGGGCGATGCCGTCGAGGTAGGGATCGGCCGCGCTGTCGGTGCCGCGCGGCACGTCGCCCGGGCGCAGGAACGGAATGGCCAGGCACCACGCGGCCACCGCGCCGGCACGGTCGTGCAGCGGCACCACCATGCGTTCCACATCGATGGCGCCGTCGGCGCCGCGCAGCACGTGGCCGATGACGGTGGTGCCATGGTCTTCCAGCAGGGGGCCGGGCGCTTCCAGCCGGCCCGGTGAATCATGATTTCCTGCAATAACGACGATATCGAGCGCAGGGACGCGCCGGCGGGCCTGTTGCAGGAAACGGTAGAGCTGCTTCTGGGCCGCCGACGACGGGTTGGCCGTATCGAAAATATCGCCTGCAATCAACAGCGCATCGACCTGCTCGGCCACCAGGGTATCGAGCAGCCAGTCGAGGAACTGTTGATGCTCGTAACTACGGTCGTAACCATGCAGGGTCTGGCCCAGATGCCAGTCGGAAGTGTGCAGCAGACGCATGGGGGGAGGCGGGAAGCGGGACGATGGTTAACTATAACGCAGGGCGCGCGGGCTGCGCTTTCTATCTTCCTAAGCAATATTTTCGCCTTATGCAAGCCCGGCAAGTTTGCGTTAGATCAAACCCGGTAGTGCGAAGCATATTTACACTGTTTCCTCGGGCTCAAGACAAAACCATACCAAACGGCCCGTTCCCCATTCACATTTTTGACCTGGCCACAGCTGGCCACGGCTGCGTTTGTGCCAGGCAATTGGCCGCTCGCGCCATCACTGGAGAATTCATGCTCACTGCAACGTACACGCTCGTGGCATTATCGGTCGAACTAGCCAGTCTGCGCGCCAGCCTGCAGTCCCTGCAGAAGGTGTTGCACACGCATTTTTCCGAGCAGTACAGCCTCACCGAAGGACGGATTGATTTCGCATGCGAAACATTGGCGCGCGCCGTGCAGGCACCGCACTGGTCCAAGGTGGACCAGCATTTATTTCCGGTCATCTACGACGCCACCGATGCCGCCGATGATCTGTTGCAGGAATTAAAACAGCTCCACCAGGGCGCCGAGCGCCAGCTGGCCGAAATCGAGGCCGCCTATGCGGGCCGGGCGCTCGACGGTGCGGACGCCGTGGCGACGTTTTGCGGCGAGGTCGACGGTGTCTGCCGCGATCTGCACGAGCGCCTCGAGCGCGAGGAGCGGGCGCTGTTTCCGCTGGCGCGCACGGTGGTCTCGGGCGAAGCCTGGTTCGCCATTGCCAACCGCATGCTGGCGCACGAAGCCTACATCAAGGAGAACCGGCCCATGCGCCCGGCGCCGGCGGCGTCGGCCATTGCGCGCGCGGTCAAGGCGGGGCAGCAGGCCAGCGTGACGGTGTAAGGCGGGGCGCCCGCCGCCCTGTGTGAATTCACCACAGGGCGGCCTTCTTGCTATCATGACGGTTTTGAGCGATCGAGCCGACGTCATGCTGAAATTCCTCTTCAAACGCCCGGGCGACAAGTCCACCGGGACGCCTGCCGAAAACGCCCTGTCCGAACAAAAGGCGGCTGCGGCTGCTGCAACGGCTTCGACCACGGCGCAGCGCGCCGCCCAGGCCGAGCAGCTGCGCGCGCTGGGTACCGATGAAGTGCTGGCCGCCGACTTCATCGTCCAATCCGATTTTTCCGAGCTGCGCCTGGCCGCCGCCGAACTGCTGCGCAGCCGTCCCCAGCTCGAGCGCGTGCATGCCGCCATCCGCAATACCGACCGCCGCGTCGCCAAGCTGGTGCAGGGCCGCCTCGACGCCATCCGCCACCATGACGCCGAACTGGCGCGCGGCCAGGCCTGCCTGGAGCAGGCGGCCAGCCTGCTGGCCGACGACAAGCTCACCCCCAACCAGGTCGCCGACCTGGACCGGCGCTGGGCGGTGATCGCGGCGCCCGAATTGCGCGCCCCGTTCGACGCCTTGCGCGAGCGGCTCGGTGCGCGCCTGGCCAGCCAGGTGGCGCTGCAGCGCGCCATGATCGACCGGCTGGCGGCCCTGCGGGTGCTCACCAGCGGCGCCTTCGGTAGCGACGCCATCGGCGCCGAATGGGCGCGCATGGCGGCCGATCAGCAAGCGGCCCTCGGCGGCCCCGAACACGCCTCGCTGCCGCGCGCGCTGACTGCCGAAGTAGCGGTCGAGCTGGCCCGCGTGCAGGCGCAACTGGCGAGCCTGGAACAGGGCCGCAGCGCCTTGGCCGCGCGCGCGGCTGCGCTCGAGGGCTGGGCGGCGACGCTGGCGGCGGCGCGCCTGCCGGTGCAGCCGCTGCGGCAGGGCGCAAGCGAAGCGCCGGCTGACGCAGCACCGCTTGATGCGGCACCGACGGCAGCACAGGCTGAAGAAGTGCCGGCTAAAGAAGCATCGGCTGAAGCGGCACCGACGGCAGCACCGGCTGAAGCAGCACCGGCTGACGCAGCACCGCTCGACGCGGCACCGACGGCAGCACAGGCTGAAGAAGTGCCGGCTAAACAAGCACCGGCTGAAGAAGCACCGGCTGCAGCCGCATCTGACAAGCCTGAAACGGCACCAGCGGCGCCTGCCCATTCGCTGAGCGTCGATCTGCTCAAGCGCGAATGGCAACGCCTGCCGACCGCGCCCGCCGGCGACGCCGCCGATGCCTTGCAGGAGCGTTTCGAGACCCTGCTGGCGACGCTGGCGCGGACCCAGCCGAAGGGCAAGGGCGCTGCGGCGGCGCGGGCCGACCACGCCGGCCACCAGCACGAGCACCAGGGCGGCCACAGCGGCCGTGCGGCGGCGTCGCCGGCGACCCCGTTCGGCGCCGGCGAGCACGCCCGGCCGGCGCGCGGTCCCCGTCCCGCCGGCGCCGCCGATCCCCTCTATCTCGACCACCTGGCGGCGATGGAGTCGGCCCTCGAACAGGGCTCGCTGCACAGCGCCGCGGAATACGACAAGGCGCTCAAGGATATGAAGGGCGGCAAACTGAACGGCGCCCAGGCCGAACGACTGGCCCATGCCCGCGCCGAACTCAAACGCTTGTCGGACTGGGCGCGCTGGGGCGGCAACGTCTCGCGCGAGGAATTGATCAAGGCCGTCGAGCAACTGCGCACGCAGTCATTGCCGATGGCGGAACTGGCCAAGAAAGTGGGCAGCATGCGCGAGCGCTGGAAAGCCCTCGACACCCTCTCGGGCGCGGCGCCGAAGTCCCTGTGGGAGCGCTTCGATGCCGCCTGCAGCGGCGCCTACGCACCGGCCGCCGCCCATTTCAAGCAGCTCGCCGAGGAACGCCACAACAACGCCGCCAGGGCGCAGGCGCTGATCGACGAAGCGAGCGCGCAGGCGGCCAACATCGAGGCCAGCGCGCTCGACGCGGCGAGCACAGCAGCGATCGACTGGAAGCAGATGGCCGCCACCGTGCAGCGGCTGCGGCTGGCCTGGAGCCACCTGGGCGCGATCGACCGCAAGGATAAAAAACAGCTCGACCAGCAGTTCGCCGCCGCCCTGAACATCATGCAGCGTCCCCTCGAGCAGCAGCGCAAGACGGAGGTGGGACACCGCGAAGAGCTGATCGAGCAGGTGGCCAGTCTCGACCCGGCCGAACGGGGTGCGCTCGACGCCTTGCGCGCCGCCCAGGAGCGCTGGCAGGAACTGGCGCGCGCCTTGCCGCTCGAACGCAAGGCCGAACAGGCCCTGTGGCACCGCTTCCGCACCGCTTGCGACGCCGTGTTCGCCAAACGCAAGGAGAGCGCCAGCGCCGCCGACGGCGAACGGCGTGCCCACCAGGCGGCCAAGGACGCCATTTCGGCGCGCCTGGAAGACGCCGCCGCCACCATCGACGCCGCCGGCGCGCGCAAGCTGCTGCAGGAAGCGGCCAGCCAGTGGCAGGCGATCGGTGCGGTGCCGCGCGCGGCCGAGGCGAAGATCGAGCAGCGCTATCACGCGGCGCTGGGCGCCGTGCAGGCGAAAATCGACGATGAAAAGCGCGCCGCCAGCATCGCCCGGGCCAGTGCCTTGCGCGACAAGCTGCGCCTGTGCCAGCAGCTCGAGGTCGCCCTCGGCGGCGCCGACGGCACGCTGGAAGACGGCGCCTCCTGGCAGGCGCGCTGGGCTGCGCTGCCGCCGCTGGCGCCCGAATTCGACAAGGCGCTGGCCACGCGCTTCCAGGCCGCGCTGGCGGCACTGGCGGGCGATCGCGCCGCCTATGTGCGCAAGCTCGAACAGAACCGCCCGATCCTGCTGCAGGAAGTGCTGCGCCAGGAAATCGCCGCCGGCATCGACAGCGGCAGCGAGTTTGCCCGCGAGCGCCTGAAACTGCAGGTCGAGGTGCTGCAGTCCTCGCTCAAGTCGGGGCAGAAGGGCGCGGGCCAGTCGGCCCAGTTCGAGCAACTGGCGGCCATGCCGGCGCTGGCGGACGAGCGCACTGCCAGCCGGATCGAGCAGCTGTTTGCCCGCGTGGTCACGCGCACCGACAAGGCGGCGCGATGAGCGCGCCGCTGGCCGCGCCTGGCACCGGTGACGCCGCCGCCGCCGCCCCGGCGCTGCGCGTGGTGCGGGTGCAGACGGACGACTTCGACCTGAGCACCGAAGTGGCGCGCCTGCGCGCCGGCAATCCCCGGGTGGGCGCGGTGGTCAGCTTCGTCGGCGCCGTGCGCGACCTGAACGACGGCGTCGATGTGGCCGAGATGGCGCTCGAACACTATCCGGGCATGACCGAAGCGGCGCTCGAGCGCATCGTCGCGCAGGCCTGCGCGCGCTGGCCGCTGGCCGGCGCGGTGGTGATCCACCGGGTCGGGCCCTTGCCGCCGACGGCGCAGATCGTGCTGGTGGCGGTCAGCGCCGCGCACCGGGGCGAGGCGTTCGCCGCCTGTGAATTCATCATCGACTATCTCAAGACGGACGCGCCGTTCTGGAAAAAAGAGCAGACCCCGGACGGCGCGCGCTGGGTCGACGCGCGCAGCAGCGACGACACGGCGATGGCCAAGTGGGGCGCGGCCGACGCTGGCGTGCTTTGAACGCGCCGCTGGCCTGGCTGGCGGTGGGCGCCGGCGCCGCCTGCGGCGCCTGGCTGCGCTGGGGCCTAGGCCTGTGGCTGGCGGCCGCCAGCGCCAACGCCGGCGGCCGCCTCAATCTGGGCACCCTGGCCGCCAACCTGGCGGGCGGCTACCTGGTCGGCCTGGCGCTGGCGTTCTTTAGCGCCCACCCCCAGCTCTCGCCTGAATGGCGCCTGCTCGCCGTCACCGGCTTTCTGGGCGGCCTGACCACGTTTTCCACCTTTTCGGGCGAATCGATGCTGCTGCTGCAGCGGGGCGACTACGGCTGGGCGCTGCTGCACAGCGGCGCCCACCTGTTCGGTGCGCTGGCCTGCTGCATGGCCGGCTTTGCCACCTGGCGGGCGCTGGCCGGGCAGGGCTGAATGTATATTTGGCAAGGCCGCTTGAAATAGCGGCAGCGTGGCCTAATCTGCTGGGTATCGAACACCCATCCAGCAGGAGTCACCATGCGCCAAGATAAACTCACCACCAAGCTCCAGGAAGCCCTGTCCGACGCCCAGAGCGTCGCGGTCGGCAATGACAACCAGTACATCGAGCCGGTGCACTTGCTGACGGCCCTGCTGGCCCAGGACGACGGCGGCACCCGTTCGCTGCTGCAGCGCGCCGGCGTGAATATCGGCGCGCTGAGCAATTCCCTGCGCAGCGCCATCGACCGCCTGCCCAAGGTGTCGGGCACGGGCGGCGAAACCCAGGTGGGGCGCGAGCTGATGGCGATGCTCAACCTGGCCGACAAGGAAGCGCAAAAGCGCGGCGACCAGTTCGTTTCGAGCGAAATGATCCTGCTGGCGCTGACCGAGGACAAGTCCGAGGCGGGCCGGGTGGCGCGCGAGGCGGGCCTGACGCGCAAGGCGGCCGAGGCGGCCATCAATGCCGTGCGCGGCGGCGAAGGCGTCAGCTCGCAGGACGCCGAGGGTCAGCGCGAATCGCTCAAAAAATACACGATGGACCTGACCGAGCGGGCCCGCCAGGGCAAGCTCGACCCCGTCATCGGTCGCGACGATGAAATTCGCCGCACCATCCAGATCCTGCAGCGGCGCACCAAGAACAACCCCGTGCTGATCGGCGAACCGGGGGTGGGCAAGACCGCCATCGTCGAGGGCCTGGCCCAGCGCATCGTCAACAACGAAGTGCCCGACTCGCTCAAGGGCAAGCGCGTGCTCTCGCTCGACATGGCCGCCCTGCTGGCCGGCGCCAAGTTCCGCGGCGAATTCGAAGAGCGCCTGAAGTCGGTGCTCAAGGAGCTGGCCCAGGACGAGGGCCAGACCATCGTCTTCATCGACGAACTGCACACCATGGTCGGCGCCGGCAAGGCCGAAGGGGCGATGGACGCCGGCAATATGCTCAAGCCGGCGCTGGCCCGGGGCGAACTCCATTGCGTGGGCGCCACCACGCTCGACGAATACCGTAAATACATCGAAAAGGACGCCGCGCTCGAGCGCCGCTTCCAGAAAATCCTGGTCGAGGAACCGAGCGTGGAGGCCACCATCGCTATCCTGCGCGGCTTGCAGGACAAGTATGAACTTCATCACAAGGTCGAGATCACCGACGCGGCCATCATCGCCGCGGCCGAACTGTCGCACCGCTACATCAGCGACCGCTTCCTGCCCGACAAGGCGATCGACCTGATCGATGAAGCGGCCTCGAAGATCAAGATCGAGATCGATTCCAAGCCGGAGGTGATGGACCGGCTCGACCGCCGCATCATCCAGCTGAAAATCGAGAAGGAGGCAGTGCGCAAGGAGAAGGACGAAGCATCGCTGCGCCGGCTCGGCCTGATCGACGAGGAAATCGCCCGCCTCGAGCGCGAATACAACGACTTCGAGGAAATCCTCAAGGCCGAAAAAGCCATGGTGCAGGGGACCACCCACATCAAGGAAGAAATCGAAGCGGTGCGCCTGCAGATGGACGAAGCGAAGCGCCGCAGCGACTACGGGCGCATGTCCGAACTCCAGTACGGCAAGCTGCCGGAGCTGGAAGCGCAACTCAAGCAGGCCGAACTCGTCGCCAGCCGCGAGCAGCAGGAAGCCCGGCCCAAGCTGCTGCGCACGCAGGTGGGCGCCGAGGAGATCGCCGAGGTGGTCTCGCGCGCCACCGGCATTCCCGTCTCGCGCATGATGCAGGGCGAGCGCGACAAGCTGCTGCATATCGAGGACAAGCTGCACGAGCGGGTGATCGGCCAGGACGAGGCGATCCACGCGGTGTCCGATGCGATCCGCCGCTCGCGCGCGGGACTGTCGGACCCGAACCGGCCGTATGGCTCCTTCATGTTCCTCGGCCCCACGGGCGTGGGCAAGACGGAGTTGTGCAAGGCGCTCGCCACCTTCCTGTTCGACACCGAGGAGTCGATGATCCGCATTGACATGAGCGAATTCATGGAGAAGCACTCGGTGGCCCGCCTGATCGGCGCGCCGCCCGGCTATGTGGGCTACGACGAGGGCGGCTACCTGACGGAAGCGGTGCGGCGCCGCCCCTACAGCGTGATTTTGCTCGATGAAATCGAAAAAGCTCACCCGGACGTGTTCAATGTGCTGCTGCAGGTGCTCGACGATGGCCGCATGACGGACGGTCAGGGCCGCACGGTCGATTTCAAGAACACCGTCATCGTCATGACCTCGAACCTGGGCTCGCACAAGATCCAGTCGATGGACAGCGACGACCCGGGCGTGGTGAAGCTGGCCGTGATGGCCGAGGTGCGCAGCCATTTCCGTCCCGAGTTCATCAACCGCATCGATGAAATCGTGGTGTTCCATGCGCTCGACGAGAAGAACATCGGCGCCATCGCCAAGATCCAGCTGCACCAGCTCGAGTCGCGCCTGGCCAAGATGGACATGGGGCTCGACGTGTCCGACGAAGCGCTGCAAAAAATTGCCGAAGCCGGCTACGACCCCGTGTATGGCGCGCGGCCGTTGAAACGGGCGATCCAGCAGCAGATCGAAAACCCCCTGTCGAAGCTGATCCTGTCTGGGCGCTTCGGACCGAAGGACATCATTCCCGTGCGGGTCAGCAATGGCGCGCTGGTGTTCGAGACGGTCGAAACCAGGCCTGTGCTGGAAAAAGAGTAAACACAAGCGACGGTGCTGGCAAGCCTGCCGCCTGCACTGTCCACCAACCCGCCCGCCGCAAGGCCGCGCGGGTTTTTTTGCGCCTTTTTTTCGTGGCCGGGCAAGCGCGCGCAGCGGCCAATTGCAGTTCCTCAAGGCATGGCGGCGGCATGCCCCGTAGGCTTGCAAGGCGATCCGGCCCGCGTGTTTCACCAGGCGATAACAACGTTCCGCATCGTGAAATCGTGACTGGCCAGTTCTGTCCATTATCTTCTCACTGGAAGAAAAATCATCCCGCATCCCGAAATGATTACGGCAAGCGATTGAATTTAAACGAAAAATTTTTGCTTATATGTCTTATATAAGAGTGTTCTGCACTGCGCCAAACGGGACTATGATAGATACATCGCAGCAAGCAATTCAACGGTACTTTTACTCTCCAGGAGAACACCATGGCAACTCGTGAACAGCAAATTTCGGCCCTCCAACAAGACTGGGACAACAATCCACGCTGGAACGGCGTCACCCGTTCCTACACGGCCGAAGACGTCGTGCGCCTGCGCGGCTCGCTGAAGATCGAGCACACCATCGCCCAGCGTGGCGCCGAGAAAATGTGGGACCTGCTGGCCACCGAGCCGTTTGTCGCCACCCTGGGCGCGCTCACCGGCAACCAGGCCATGCAACAGGTCAAGGCTGGCCTGAAAGCGATTTATCTGTCGGGCTGGCAAGTCGCCGGCGACGCCAACCTGGCCGGCGAAATGTATCCCGACCAGTCGCTCTACCCGGCCAACTCGGTGCCGATGGTGGTCAAGCGCATCAATAACACCTTTCAGCGCGCCGACCAGATCCAGTGGTCCGAAGGCAAGGACGACATCGACTTCTTCGCCCCCATCATCGCTGACGCGGAAGCCGGTTTCGGCGGCGTGCTCAACGCTTACGAACTGATGAAGTCGATGATCGATGCGGGCGCCGCCGGGGTCCACTTCGAAGACCAGCTCGCATCCGTCAAAAAATGCGGCCACATGGGCGGCAAGGTGCTCGTGCCGACCCGCGAATTCATCGAAAAACTGACCGCCGCCCGCCTCGCCGCCGATGTCATGGGCACCAGCACCCTGGTGATCGCCCGTACCGATGCCGAAGCGGCCGACCTGTTGACCTCGGACGTCGATCCCATCGACCAGGAATTCTGCACGGGCGAGCGCACCGTCGAGGGTTTTTATCGCGTCCGCAACGGCCTCGAGCAATCGATCGCCCGCGCCCTCGCATATTGCCCCTACGCCGACCTGGTGTGGTGCGAAACGGGCAAGCCGGACCTGGAGTTCGCCAAGGCCTTCGCCGACGCGGTACACGCCAAGTTCCCCGGCAAGATGCTGGCCTATAACTGCTCGCCCTCGTTCAACTGGAAGAAAAACCTCGACGATGCCACCATCGCCAAGTTCCAGGTCGAGCTGGGCGCCATGGGCTACAAGTTCCAGTTCATCACGCTGGCCGGCTTCCACTCGCTGAATTACTCGATGTTCAACCTGGCCCACGGCTACGCCCGCCGCAACATGACGGCCTTCGTCGAAATGCAGGAAGCTGAATTCGCCGCCGCCGACAAGGGCTTCACGGCCGTCAAGCACCAGCGCGAAGTGGGCACCAGTTATTTCGATGCCGTCACCCAGACCATCCAGCAAGGCAAGAGCTCGACGACGGCCTTGCACGGTTCGACGGAAGATGAGCAGTTCTTCGACGAGAAGAAAGTCGCATAACAGGCAACACAAACAGGCAGCACAGCGACTGTATTGACACGGTGTTGGCGGGGTCGGATCGGAGGATTCGACCCCGCTTGTGCTTTGTAGTGGATAATGGCGGAAATATCCGCGCCGCCACACGCGCTCCCGCATTCGCCGGGTGCGACGGGGCCTGCCGTTCGATCCACTGATTGGAAACACCATGCTTAGCTACCGCCACGCCTTCCACGCGGGTAATCACGCCGACGTTCTGAAACATTTTGTGCAAGTCCAGCTGCATGAATACATGAACCAGAAGGACACGGTCTATACCTATATCGATACCCACTCGGGCGCCGGGGTGTATGCCCTCGACAGCGGCTACGCATCGAAAAATGCTGAATACGACACCGGCATCGCCCCCCTGTGGGAGCGCACCGACCTGCCGGCGCCGCTGGCCGACTACGTCAAGCTCGTCAAGGGCCTGAACCCCAGCGGCAAGATGCGCTACTACCCCGGTTCGCCCTACGTTGCCGACAAGCTCATGCGCGAGGAAGACCGCCTGCGCCTGTTCGAGCTGCATCCGGCCGACGCCAAGATCCTGGCCGATAATTTCCGCAAGGTGGCTGAACACGCCGCCGCCCAGGGCCACGTGGCCAGCGGGCGGGGCAAGCGGGTGCTGGTCGAGCGGGGCGATGGCTTTCACGCCCTCAAGACCCTGCTGCCGCCGCCATCGCGCCGCGCGCTGGTACTGATCGACCCGCCGTACGAGGACAAGCAGGATTACCGCAAGGTGCGCGACGCCGTCGACGACGCGCTCGCGCGTTTTCCGACCGGCACCTATGCGATCTGGTACCCGGTGCTGCAACGGATGGAGTCGCGCTCGTTTTCCGACAAGCTCAAGCGCCTGAAAGGCAAGGACTGGCTCAACGTCAGCCTGACCGTGTCCACGCCCGGCCCGGACGGCTTCGGCTTGCACACGAGCGGGATGTTCATCGTCAATCCGCCTTACACGCTCGAGCCCATCCTGCGCCAGGTCATGCCCTACCTGGTCGAGGTGCTCGGCAAGGACGAGGGCGCCACGTTCCTGATCGAATCGGGTGTGCCGCTGACGGGATCGAGCGCGGCGCGACCGACGGCCAATGGCAGCGTTCGCATCCCGGTCGGCAACGCCCGCCGCGCCAGTCCCTTGTCGGGGACGGGCAGCCTGCGCCTGCCAGGACAGGCGCCGGTCGGCACGCCGGGCGCGGCCGGCGCCGTCGGTCCGCTGGGCCGCAATACCGCCGCCAAGACCAGCGGCCGGCCCACCGCCCCCACCAGTGGCCGGCCAACGGCCAGGACCAGCGGCCGTCCGACCGCGCCGGGCGGGCGTCCCACGGGACCGAAGCCACCGGGTTCGCGGCGACCATAAGGCGGGCCGTTTCGACCTGCCCAAGATGTCGAAATATAAACTACCGACCGATTTATAGTATAGTCGGGGTCAGAGCGCCGCTCGGCGGCTTGTCCCCGCCGGAATGATCAGCGTGCCCGATACAGGGGGTGCTCCGTGCTAATGATGTAGATAGAACCCCGATGTCCCTGCCTTTCGATGAGTTTTTTCTGGCCCGCCAGCCAATTTTAGGGCGCGACCAGCATCTGGTGGCGTTCGAACTGTTGTTCCGCACTGCCGGGGCAACCGAAGCGAACGTCACCGATGACGTCGCCGCCACCGCTGCCGTTATTTCCCACGCTTCCCAGTTGGGCATGGACCATGTGGTGGGCGCGCAACTGGCGTTTGTCAACGTCAGCGAAGCGGCGCTGCTGAGCGATTACGTGCGTTTCCTGCCGGCCGACAAGGTCATCCTTGAAATCCTCGAGACCGTCAAGGCCTCGCCCCGCCTGCTTACCCGCATCCGTGAACTGCGCGCGCTCGGTTTCAAATTCGCGCTCGACGACATCGTCGCCGAATCGGACGATTTCAATGCCTTCGTCGACCTGGTCGACGTCATCAAGGTCGACGTCAATGCCGTCTCTGCCGAACAATTGCCGGCGCTGACGGCCTCGCTGCGGGTGCTGGGCAAGACTTTATTGGCCGAAAAGGTCGAGACGGTCGAAGAGTTCCGGCAATGCCTGGCGCTGGGCTATGAATACTTCCAGGGCTATTATTTTGCCCGCCCCACCATCATGAGCGGACGCACGATCGCCCCCAGCGAGCTGGCGATCCTGCAATTGTTAAAACTGATCGATTCCAAGGCCGATAACCAGACCATCGAAGTGGCGGTCAAGCGGGACGCCCTGATCAGCCTCAATTTGCTGCGCCTGGTCAATACGGCTGCGGCCGGTGGCGGTGAGCGCATCGATACGGTGGGGCAGGCGCTCGACTCGCTGGGCCGCCAGCAGCTGCAGCGCTGGCTGCAAATCCTGCTGTATGCGGCGCCCGGCAGCAAGGTGGAAATGAATTTGCCGCTGCTGCAAATGGCCACCACGCGCGGCAAGCTGCTCGAATTGATGAGCTTGAAATTGCACCCGGGCCAGCGCGCCGCTGCCGACACCGCCTTCACGGTGGGCATCCTCTCGCTCACCGATGCGCTGTTTTCCCTGCCCCTCGGTGAAATCCTCGACACCGTCGATGTCGCCGCTGAAGTCAGGGCCGCCCTGATCGAACGCGATGGAGAATTCGGCAACATGCTCGAGGTCGTCGAACTGGTCGAGAAGGCCACCTCGGGACAGCCGCTCGACGCAGCCTTGCGCCGGCTCAACATGTCGGTCAAGGATTTGCGGGAAATCGAGATGGCCGCCTTCGAGTGGCTCAACGTGCTGGCGCAGGAAGTCAACTAGCGGCGCAGCACGCGCGCAGCCTCAGAAGAATTCGGCCGTGTCGTTCGAGGCAGGGAGTTGCAATTGACCGGTGGCGACGATTTCATCGTAGTGACAGGTGCGATTGCGCCCGTGCGTCTTGGCGTGGTACAGCGCCTGGTCGGCGTGACCGAGCGCCGCCACCGGCGAATCGCCAGGGCGCACCTGCACGTAGCCGAGGCTGACGGTGACGGTGCCCACTTGCGGGAACAGGTGCGCCGCCACATTGGTGCGAAAGCGCTCGATGATGGCGTGTGCCTGCTCGCCCGTTGCCGAGCGCAGCAGGATGACGAATTCTTCGCCGCCGAAGCGAAATACGCGGTCGTCGGCGCGGAACGACGAGACCAGCATATTGGCCACCAGGATGAGCACCTCGTCGCCGTAGACGTGGCCGAAGCGGTCGTTGACGGACTTGAAGAAATCGATGTCGGCCACCACCAGCCACTGGCCCGCCTCGTTGGCCCGTTCCGGCGCTTCGGGCGCGCTGAGCGCCTGGGCGCCGCCCGTTTGCAGCATGCGGCTCAGCTGGCCGTCGAAGGTCTTGCGGTTGAGCAGGCCAGTGAGCGAATCGCGCTCGCTGTAGTCGAGCAGGTTCTGAAAATTACGGTACACACCGACAATTCCCACCACCATCGGCACCATGTCGGCGGCAAACTGGTCGCTGCGCACGATTTCGAGGATGGTATCGGCCTTGTCGCCGATCCAGATGGGCATCCACAAGATGCAGTCACCCTCGTCGGAGGTGGCGCTGGCGCTCGGGGCACGCTTGTCGAGGCAGGCGGCGAGGCTGGGAAGCACGGCCAGCGGCAAGTCGCCCGGCGTGGTCGATGACGGTGTTGCTTCGCTGCCGGCGATGCAGGCGCGCTGGCGTATCAGCGGACCGGCGGCGTCGGCGACCAGGCTGAGCACACGGGTCTGCTTGGCGGCAGCCAGTTCATGTACAGCAGAGATGACGGCAACATCGAGCATGGCGTGATCGCGATGTCCCGTAATGTCTACCATGTGTTTCAGTAATGAATCCATGTAACTCTTGTTCTCAAAGCCTGCAACCACCGACGGAGACCATCCCTGCTGACGACGCAATCGCGCCATTGCAACCCTCTATTGTCGGCAGATCGATTCTTTTACGCAAGTAAATTTGGTTTATTTGGCAAGTGGGCATTTTCGCCATGTTTCGTACTAGCCAAGCAGCAAGAATACCGTGGGTTTTTTATGGAAATCGGGGCTTTTGCCAGCGCTTAACTGGCTCTTCCACGCGCTGGCGCTCATCGTGTGTATCGATTCGGTCGCTAAAGAGAGGTCAGTGGCGACGCAGATCAAGGTTGTGCCCTGGCAGCCGGCGACGAGGGCGTCGAGCATGGCGGCGTTGCGGTACGGCGTTTCGATCAGCAACTGGGTCTGGCGTTCCCGGGTGGAGCGCTGTTCGAGCTCCTTGATGCGTTTCAGGCGCTGCGCGGGGTCGGTCGGCAGATAGCCGTTGAAGGCGAAGCTCTGGCCGTTCAAGCCGCTGGCCATTACCGCCAGTAACAAGGACGACGGCCCCACCAGCGGGCGCACGGCAATGCCGTGCTGATGCGCCAGGCGCACCAGGTCGGCGCCGGGATCGGCCACCGCCGGCACCCCCGCTTCCGACACCAGGCCGCCATCGCGCCCGGCCAGCAGGGGCGCGAGCAGGCCGGCCAGTGCGCCGGGCGGCGTGTTGACGTTCAATTCGGCGATCTCGATTTCCTGAAGGCTTTTACTGAGCGGATGGTCGATGGCGACCAGCTTGAGGAAGGCGCGCGCCGTCTTGGCGTTTTCAGCGACAAAGTAATCGAGGCGCGCCGTCAGCGCCTGGACCTGGCTGGGAATGACGTGGTTCAAGGCGCCGGCCACGGCGTCGGTCGGGCCGAGGGTGTTGGGGATCAGGAACAGGGTGCCGGGCATGGGTGCAGTCTGGAATGGTGGAATGACGGCAGTATACAAGAACAAGGCGACGCGCGATGCCGGGCGGCGCCTGGCTGCCTCAGGTGCCGAACAGGCGCACGCCGGCGCGCCGCAGCATGCCGGTCAGGGCGATCATGGGCAGGCCCGTTAGCGCCGTCGGGTCGCAACTGTCGATCCGTTCGAGGATGGCGATGCCGAGTCCCTCGTTCTTGGCGCTGCCGGCGCAATCGTAGGGTTGTTCGATGCGCAGGTAGGCGTCCAGTTCGGCGTCGGGCAAGTTGCGAAACGTCACCACCGTCTGGATATTGTCGAGCTGGCAGGCCGCTTGTTCATCGGCGTTGCGGCCATCCCACAGGCAGAGCGCCGTGTGAAACACCACCTGGCGCCCCCGCATCAGTTGCAATTGCGCCAGCGCGTTGGCGTGATTGCCCGGTTTGCCGATCTGGCCGCCGTCGAGCGTGGCGACCTGGTCGGAGCCGATCACCAGGCTGCCGGGCGCGAGGCGGGCCACCGCCTGCGCCTTGGCGCGCGCCAGCCGCAGCGCAGTCTGTTGGGGCGCCTCAGCGGGCAGGGCGGTTTCGATGATGTCGGGGCTGATGGTGTCGAAGGGCAGTTGCAGGCGCGACAGTAATTCGCGCCGATAAGGCGAACTCGATGCAAGAATCAGGCGAGGTGCAATATAACTTGGTATCATGTGGACATTCGCGGCGATGCGGCGTGGACGGAAGGCGCAACGATAACGCGATCACGCAAGATCGCGCAATCGCGGCACCATGCGCCGTAAATATTCGCGTCAAGTCTTTGACGACCTGGTTAAAACCCTGCTATCATCGCTGGTTTTCCGGGGAAATTTTCTCTTATGAGCGCTTTTGTCATCGACGCTTTTGATTTTGGTCGAAGCAATGGCCACCGCGACGGCATGCTGCCAGTCGCCCAAATGACCCGCTTGGGCAAGGATTGCGCGGACGACAGTGGCGACATCGCCTGGTCGATCGACGGCGCCCTGACCAGCCATGGCTATGCCGCGCTGACGGTGGCTGTCTCCGGTACCGTGCAGCTGGTGTGCCAGCGTTGCCTGACCCCGTTTGCCTACGAGATCGATTCCTCGACCGTGTTGGTGCTGGGTAAGGACGACGACGAAGCCGATCAGATCGAAGCCATGCTCGACGACGAAAGCATCGACGTCATCGTCGGCAGCCGCACGTGCGACATGGGTGAGCTGATCGAAGACGAGGCCTTGCTGGCTTTGCCGCACGTGCCGAAGCATGACGTTTGTCCGGACACCAAGTTGCTCGACGCGTTGAAGGTCGACAAGCCGTCGCCATTCGCGGCCCTCAAGGATGCGAAGGCCGATACACCGAATTAAGCAGTAACAGGATTGGCCGGCCGGCAGGGTAGCGCGGGCAGGCAGCAAGAACGTGGTAAACGCGTGTGGTATCGAGTATTGAAGCAGTTGCAGGAGATTTACAAGCGTTAACATGTCGGTGGAGAAATTTCTTTGCCGCTGGGATACTCGATCCGCAAGTATTTGCTGATCGATTGTGTTAGAATTTTAGAACTTATGTATTAGGAGTTATCATGGCTGTTCAGCAGAATAAGAAATCCCCTTCGAAGCGCGGTATGCACCGTTCGCACGATTTCCTGGTCGCACCACAACTGGGTATCGAGCCAACCACTGGCGAGACGCACCTGCGTCACCACATCAGCCCGAACGGTTTCTACCGTGGCCGTAAAGTCCTCAAGACCAAAAACGACGAGTAATCGACGTCCAGGTTTGAGGCGATCAGAGCGGTGCGACGTATGTTGTGTGCGTGGCGCCGCTTTTTCTTTTTCCTCGGCTGCGTTTGTACGCATACCGTCGTTTGATTTACGCTGACTCTGGCTGGCGCTCGTCCACAGATCACATCCTGCCGCCTGGCCGCCTGGTTTTTCCGCCGCGGTACGCTCTTACTAAATGACAATAACACTATCGATCGACTGCATGGGCGGCGACCACGGTTGCGCCGTGACCATTCCCGCAGCAATCTCCTTTCTCAGGCAGTATCCCGATGCTGCCTTGATCCTGGTCGGCATCGAAGCCGATGTGCGCGCTGAACTCAAGCGCGGCAAGGCCGACACCGACCCCCGTATTACCATCGAGGGCGCCACCGAAGTGGTGGCGATGGACGATCCCATCGAAGTGGCGCTGCGCCGCAAGAAGGATTCGTCGATGCGGGTGGCGATCGAGATCGTCAAGTCCGGGCGTGCCCAGGCGGCCGTCTCGGCCGGCAACACGGGCGCCCTGATGGCGATTTCCCGCTATGTGCTCAAGACCATGGCCGGGGTCGACCGTCCCGCCATCTGCTCGATCCTGCCGAACCAGAAAAACGGGCCGACCTATATGCTCGACCTGGGCGCCAACGTCGACTGCGGGCCCGAGCATTTGCACCAGTTCGCCGTGATGGGTTCCGTGCTGTTTTCCGCGATGGAAAAAGTGGACCGTCCCACCATCGGCCTGCTCAATGTGGGTACGGAAGACATCAAGGGCAACGAAGTCGTCAAGGCCACCGCCGAATTGCTCAAGGCCGACCACGCGCGCGGCCTGCTCAATTTCTACGGCAACGTCGAAGGCAACGACATCTTCAAGGGCACCACCAACGTCGTCGTCTGCGACGGCTTTGTCGGCAACGTCACCCTGAAGGCGGCCGAAGGGCTGGGCCGCTTCATGAAGGACGTGCTGACCACCGAATTCAAGCGCAACCCCATCACCATGCTCGGTGCGCTGATCGCCAGGAGCGCCTTGAAGCGCATTGGCGACCGCTTCAATCCTTCGCGCTACAACGGCGCCAGCCTGCTGGGCTTGCGCGGGCTGGTGTTCAAGAGCCATGGCGGCGCCGATGCCTACTCGTTCGAGTGGGCGCTCAAGCGGGCCTATGACGCCGCCGCCTGCAATGTGCAGGAACAGCTCTCGAGCATGATCGCCGGACTGATGCCGACCGCGCCCGAGCGCACGGCGAGCCCGACCCTTGTCGTGCCCGATACCCCACTCTAAAAAAATAACGGATGGCCAGCAAATGACTTTGTACAGCAAGATTATCGGCACCGGCAGCTACCTGCCACAGCGACGCGTGACGAACCAGGACCTGACCGAGCAACTGGCCGCCAAGGGCATCGAAACCTCCGACGAGTGGATCGTCTCGCGCAGCGGCATTTCAGCCCGTCACTATGCGGCCGACGATGAGCTGTCGTCCGACCTGGCCGTGCACGCGGCCCGCCGCGCCCTCGAGATGGCCGGCCTGAGCGCCGCCGACATCGACCTCGTCATCGTGGCCAGCTCGACCCCGGATTTTTACGGCAGCTTCCCCAGCACCGCCTGCGTGGTGCAACGCAAGCTGGGCATGGGCAACGGCAGCGCCGCCTTCGACGTGCAAGCCGTCTGCAGCGGCTTCGTCTACGCCATGTCGGTGGCGGACGCCTTCATCAAGGCGGGCTCGAACAAGAACGTGCTGGTGATCGGCGCCGAAGTGTTTTCGCGCATCCTCAATTTCGAAGACCGCAGCACCTGCGTGCTGTTCGGCGACGGCGCCGGCGCCGTCGTCATGAGTGCGTCAAGCGAACCGGGCGTGCTGGCCACCAAGCTGCACGCCGACGGCAGCCACGCCGACATCCTGTCCGTGCCGGGCACGCTGGCCAATGGCGCCATCGCCGGCAGCGGCTTTCTGTACATGGACGGCCCGGCCGTCTACAAGCTGGCCGTGTCGGTGCTCGAGCAGGTCGCCACCGAGGCGCTCGCGCATGCCGGTATGGCCGCCGAGCAGCTCGACTGGCTGGTGCCGCACCAGGCCAATATCCGCATCATGAAGTCCACCGCCCGCAAATTGAAACTGCCCGAGTCCAAGATGGTCGTCACCGTCGATCAGCATGGCAACACCTCGGCCGCCTCGATCCCGCTGGCGCTCGACACCGCCGTGCGCGACGGGCGCATCAAGCCCGGTCACAACGTACTCATGGAAGGGGTCGGTGGCGGCTTCACTTGGGGAGCGGTGCTGGTGCGCATGTAGTTCACGGGCACGCCGGCTGCGGCCTGCCTTGCTTTACCGTCAAACCATCACATTCTGGAGCACGTTTCCATGACTAAATTTGCATTTCTGTTTCCCGGCCAGGGCGCGCAAGCGGTCGCCATGTTGCAAGGTTTCGCCGGCAACGCCGTGGTCGACCAGACCGTCGCGGAAGCCTCCGACGCCCTCGGTTTCGACCTCGGCCGCATGATCGCCGAAGGCCCCAAGGAAGCGCTCGACCTGACCACCAACACCCAGCCCGTGATGCTCACGGCCGCCGTGGCCATCTACCGCGCCTGGATCGCCGCCGGTGGCGCCGCGCCGGCGCTGGTCGCCGGCCACAGCCTTGGCGAATATTCGGCGCTGGTGGCGGCCGGCGTGATCGCCTTCCACGATGCGGTGCCGCTGGTGCGCTTTCGCGCCGGCGCCATGCAGGACGCGGTGCCGGTGGGGCAGGGCGGGATGGCCGTCATCCTGGGCCTGGTCGCCGACGACGTTGTCGCCGTGTGCCAGCAGGCCGCCAGCGAGCAGCCGGGCCTGGTGGTGGAGGCGGTCAATTTCAACGAGCCCACCCAGATCGTCATCGCCGGCCACAATGCGGCTGTCGAGCGCGCCTGCGAACTGGCCAAGGCGAAAGGCGCCAAGCGCGCCATGAAGCTGGCGGTATCGGCGCCATTCCACTCGTCGCTGCTGCAAAGCGCCTCGGACCGCCTCAAGGCGTACATGGCTCCGCTCGACTTCAAGGTGCCCGCCATCGACCTGGTCAATAATGTCGACGTCGCCGTGCTGCGCGATCCGGCCCTGATCAAGGACGCCCTGGTGCGCCAGGCCGCGCGCCCCGTGCGCTGGGTCGAGTCGATGCAGTTCATGGCCGCCCAGGGTATTGACCTGGTGATCGAAAGCGCGCCCAGCAAGGTACTGGTCGGCATGGCCAAGCGCATCGATGCGCGCCTGGCGGGCGAGGCGCTGGTCGACCAGGCCGCGCTCGAGCGCGTACTCGAGAGCATGAACGCCTGAGTCGGCCGTCCGCGCCGATCGTCCCGTATTGAAACTGACACTGACACTGATACTGCAAGGAAGCAAACGATGAGCAAGAATCTGGACAAGCAAGTGGCACTGGTCACCGGCGCCTCGCGCGGCATCGGCAAGGCGATCGCCCTCGAACTGGCGCGCCAGGGCGCCATCGTGGTCGGCACCGCCACCAGCGAGAGCGGCGCCGCCGCCATCACCGCTTACCTCGAGGCCTTCGGCGGCAAGGGCGTTGTGCTCAACGTCACCGATCCTGCCGCCTGCGCCGCCGTGGTGGCCGAGACCGCCGCCAGCTTTGGCAGCCTGTCGATCCTGGTCAACAATGCGGGCATCACCCAGGATCAATTGGCCATGCGCATGAAAGACGAGGAGTGGGATGCCGTCATCGCCACCAATCTGTCGGCCGTCGGCCGCCTGTCGCGCGCGGTGCTGCGCGGCATGATGAAGGCCAAGCACGGCCGCATCATCAATATCACCTCGGTGGTGGCGTCCTCGGGCAATCCTGGCCAGATGAACTATGCCGCCTCGAAGGCGGGCGTGGAAGGCATGACGCGCGCGCTGGCGCGCGAAATCGGCAGCCGCAACATCACCGTCAACAGCGTCGCGCCTGGCTTCATCGACACCGACATGACCAAGTCGCTCGGTGCCGATCAGCACGCCGCCCTGCTGGGGCAAATTCCGCTGGGACGACTGGGCGCGCCGGAAGATGTGGCGTATGCGGTGGCCTTCCTGGCCGGCCCGCACGGGGCGTACATCACCGGTTCGACCATGCATGTGAATGGCGGCATGTACATGAATTGATGCAGGTTTGCCGGAACTGGGGCAGAATTGGCAAACAGGCCGCGTCCCGATAAAGGAAATTCTCATCTTTTAGCTGTGGTTTCGGCAGAGTTCATAGCACTCGTCGAAAATCATTTATCGTCGCGCAAACCTGATAAAATGCGCGCACTTTCCGTAACAACCATTTGGAGCCAATAACATGTCGGATATCGAACAACGCGTTAAAAAAATCGTCGCTGAGCAACTGGGTGTTGCTGAAGCCGACATCAAGATCGATTCGTCGTTCGTCGACGATCTGGGCGCCGATTCGCTCGACACGGTCGAACTGGTGATGGCACTGGAAGACGAATTCGAAATGGAAATCCCTGACGAACAAGCGGAAAAAATCACCACCGTGAAGCAAGCCATCGACTACGCCACCGCGCACGTCAAGGCCGCCTAAGACGTCGTCAGCATCAGGAGAATCGATTGAGCCGTTCACGAAACCGTCGTGTCGTCATCACCGGCCTGGGTTGCGTCTCACCTATCGGCAACAATGTTGTCGACAGCTGGAACGCGGCACTGGCCGGCAAGTCCGGCATTGCCAACATCACCCGGTTTGATGCGGAGCCGTTTTCGACCCGTTTTGCGGGCGAAGTCAAAGGCTTCAATATCGAGGACTATATTTCCGCCAAAGAAGCGCGCCATATGGATACGTTTATCCATTACGGCATGGCGGCGGGGATGCAGGCCTTGCAGGATTCGGCCATCGAAGTGACCGATGAAAACCGCGACCGTATCGGCGTCATTGTCGGTTCCGGTATCGGCGGCCTGCCCATGATCGAAGAGCAGAAGCAGGATTACGACAAGCGCGGCCCGCGTCGCATTTCGCCGTTTTTCGTGCCCGCTTCGATCATCAACATGATCTCGGGCGACCTGTCGATCAAGTTTAATTTGCGCGGCCCTAACCTGGCCATCGTCACCGCCTGCACCACCGGTTTGCACTGTATCGGCGCCGCTGGCCGCCTGATCAGCTACGGTGATGCCGACGTGATGGTCGCCGGTGGTGCCGAATCGACGGTCTCGCCGCTGGGCCTGGGCGGCTTCGCCTCGGCCAAGGCGCTGTCATCGCGCAACGACGATCCTGCCACGGCCTCGCGCCCGTGGGACCGCGACCGCGACGGCTTCGTGCTGGGCGAGGGCGCCGGTGTCATGGTGCTGGAAGAGTACGAGCACGCCAAGGCCCGTGGTGCGCGCATCTATGCCGAGTTGATCGGTTTTGGCATGAGCGCCGACGCCTACCATATGACCTCCCCGGTCGAAGATGGTTCGGGCGCCAGTCGTTGCATGGTGTCGGCCCTGAATGATGCCGGCGTCAACATCGACCAGATCGACTATATCAATGCGCACGGTACCTCGACGCCGCAGGGCGACCTGGCCGAAGTGCAGGGTATCAAGAAGACCTTCGGCGATCATGCGAAAAAGCTGGTGGTCAACTCGACCAAGTCGATGACGGGTCACCTGCTCGGTGGCGCCGGCGGCCTGGAAGCGGTGTTTACCGTTTTGGCGATGCATAATCAGGTGTCGCCACCGACGATCAACCTGTTCAACCAGGACCCCGAGTGCGACCTCGACTTCTGTGCCAATACGGCGCGCGACATGAAGATCGATTACGCCGTGAAGAACTCGTTCGGCTTCGGCGGCACCAACGGCACCCTGGTGTTCGGCAAGGCCCCGTAAGGCAGTTCAGCTTCGCAGCGCAGCACCCCGCAACGCCCGATCCGGTTTTCCCGATCGGGCGTTGTGCTATGGGGACGGCGCACCCGGGAGCCGGCCCGGTCCGACTGTGTGATATCGATCTGTCCAGTGGCGAAAATTGTCCCTTGATTTGCCAGCGCCTGCGTGAACCGGCCAAATCCCAACTTGTCTAACCAACTGACCGTGCTGGCATGCGCCATGACGGTCTGGTTCGGTCTGCTTTACTCACATTGGAGGGCACATGTCCATCGCGGTGTCGGTGCCGCTTGTTCCGTCGCGCCTGTTGCGCCGGCTGATGCGGGGTTTTGCCGGCCTCTGCCTGGCCATGGCGCTGGCCTGCGCCCTTGGCTGGGCGGGTCCGGCATGGCTGCCAGCGGTCAGCGCAGTGCTGTGCCTGCTTGCCGGGTTTGCGGTCCTGCGCGCCTCGGCCGTGCACTCGCGCGCGCGTCCAACCGCGCGCACGCTTGACGTAGTCGGACCCGGCGGCCTGGTGCTGACGGTACAACAGGGGATGGGTCGGACCGATCGCTTGCAGGTGCGCCTGCTGGGAGAATCGACCCTGTGGCCGGGTCTGCTGGTGTTGCGCCTGGCGGGCGCACACGGTCCCTTGCCGGCACTGTTGCTGTGTGCCGACAGCGTGCCGCCAGGCCAGTTTCGCCGGCTGAGCATGGCATTGCGAGCGGTGGCGGCACGCCCTGCGGCGGAGGCGGCGCTGGCAGGGGCGTCAGAAAAATATTATCAAAATCATTGAACTTATTGCAGCGCGGGAACTCTTATACATAAGAAGACAACGCCGGCACAAACTACGGGACCGTTGCAGTGACGACAGAACGCGAGTGTGATCAGTTGCTGGTGGAGCGCGTCCAGGCTGGCGACCAGCAGGCTTTCAACCTGCTGGTGGCGAAGTATCAGCGCAGATTGTTGCGGCTGGTGGCGCGATTGGTACATGACCCGGCGGAGGCGGAAGATGTTGTTCAAGAAACGTTCATCAAGGCGTACCGGGCCCTGCGGCATTTCCGCGGTGATGCCGCGTTTTATACATGGCTGTACCGAATCGGCATCAACACGGCAAAAAACTTCCTCGTCACCCAGGGGCGGCGGGCGCCCACCTCGACCGAGGCCGACGCCGAGAAGGCCGAGGGGTTCGACGACGCCGACAACCTGCGCGACATCAACACGCCGGAGTCCGTGTTGGCCAGCAAGCAAATTGCCTTCACCGTCAACGCCGCCATGGAAGCGCTGCCGCTGGAGCTACGCACTGCCATCGTGCTGCGGGAAATCGAAGGGCTCAGTTACGAGGAAATCTCGGAAGTCATGGCCTGCCCCATCGGCACGGTGCGCAGTCGAATATTCCGGGCGCGGGAAGTCATCGCAGAAAAATTGCGGCCCTATCTGGAATTGCCGGATGACAAGCGGCGTTAATCCGCATCCGCCAATGATGGTGCATTTACCGGTGCCTGCTTGGTATTACAATGTTGGCAATAGTCGAGTTAACTGATCCTGAACGTGATGGAAATCCTGATGGACGCACACAAAAAAATTCGCGAACATATCTCCGCCCTGGGCGACGGTGAGCTGGCCTCGAGCGATCTCGAGCTGGCGACGGCGGCGCTGCTATCGCCCGACGGCGAAGTCGCCTGGACCGCCTATCACCGTATCGGCGATGTGCTGCGCGGTGAGGCGGCGCCCGAATTTTCGCCCGGATTCAATGCCCGGCTGGCGGCGCGGCTGGCGGTGGAGCCTCTTCCCATGCGTCGGGCGGGGGGGGCGGCAGTGCCGGCCCCGGCCCCGCTTGCGGCCGCCGCGACGCCCCCTGCGGTGGCGCCCAGCGCCGCCGACGGCGCCGTCAAGGCCCTCACCACGCCATGACGGGCGTCGACCCCA
This sequence comes from Massilia sp. DWR3-1-1, assembly GCF_049898325.1. NCBI lineage: Bacteria > Pseudomonadati > Pseudomonadota > Betaproteobacteria > Burkholderiales > Oxalobacteraceae > Massilia > Massilia sp. DWR3-1-1. The sequence goes on from NZ_JAFCXL010000008.1 coordinate 224,053, forward strand.
TCGGGGTGCGGCACACCGCCGCCGCCGACTGGGCCCTGCTCAAAGGGCTGCGCCTGGCGGCACTGCGCGATGCGCCCACGGCGTTCGGCGTCAGCCATGCGCAGGCGCTGGCCGACCCCGACAGCGACTGGCAGCGCCGCGCCGCGGGCACGGGGCCTTCGACCTTCTTCCTGGCGTTCGAGCACGACGAGGCCATCGGCATGGCCGCCGCCGTGGCTGTCGATGACAGGCGGATGGGCCTGATCGCCATGTGGGTCAGTCCACCGGCGCGGGGGCGCCAGGCGGGCGCCGGCGGCGGCGTGGCCGACCGGCTCGTCGATGCCGTCAAGGCGCGCGCCGCCGACGCCGGCGCAAGCGAACTGATCCTTGAGGTGGCGCCGTCGAACCGCCGCGCCGTCGCCCTGTATGCGCGCCACGGCTTCGTCTTTCAGTCCCACGTGGAATACCTGGCCAGCCATCCCCACATCGCGCTGCGGCGGATGGCATGGCCAGTGGAATAGCCGCGCCAGGCATCGTGGCGCCCGGTTTATCGAGCGCGCCAGGCGTGCCTGTGGCCCCGTGCGATGCATGGCGCATGGCGCATTGCTGCCGGCGCCGGCCACAGCGCGTGACGCGACAACAACACAAATTTGCCTTACCATGACATCAATTGCCGACTTGATCCTATGGACTCCATGACCACTCTGCCACTCGCCCACCGCCGTCTCTTGTCTATCGCTGTTTCCGCCCTGTTCGGCGCCGCCGTCGCGCTGGCCCCGGCCGCGCCGGCCCTTGCCGCCGCCCCCGTCGCCACCCCGGTGGTGACGGGCTTGCCGGACTTTACCGACCTGATCGACAAGGTCGGGCCGGCCGTGGTGAATATCCGCACCACCGAAAAAGTCCGTGCCAACCAGGGCCAGCCAGGTGAAGAAGAGATGCAGGAATTCCTGCGCCGCTTCTTCGGTCAGGGGGCGCAGGGCACGCCGGGCCAGCGCAGCCCGCGCCGCCGCGCGCCGCAGCAGGATGAAGAAGTCCAGCGCGGGGTGGGCTCGGGCTTCGTCATTTCCGGCGACGGCCTGATCCTCACCAACGCTCACGTCGTCGAGGGCGCCGACACCGTCATCGTCACCCTGACCGACCGGCGCGAACTCAAGGCCAAGGTGCTGGGCGCCGACAAGCGCACCGACGTGGCGGTACTGAAAGTCGACGGCGCCAATATGCCCTTCCTGCGCATTGGCGACTCGAACAAGATCCGCGTGGGCGAGTGGGTGATCGCCATTGGCTCGCCGTTCAACCTGGAAAACTCCGTCACCGCCGGCATCATCTCGGCCAAGGCGCGCGACACGGGCGACTACCTGCCCCTGATCCAGTCCGACGTTGCCGTCAATCCCGGCAACTCGGGCGGTCCCCTGATCAATATGCGCGGTGAGGTGGTGGGCATCAATTCGCAGATCGCCACCTTGTCGGGCGGCTACAACGGCATTTCCTTCGCCGTGCCCATCGATGAAGCCATGCGCGTCTCCGACCAGATCCGCAAGACCGGCAAGGTCTCACGGGGCCGCCTGGGCGTGCAGATCGGCGAAGTGAGCAAAGACGTCGCCGAGTCGCTGGGCCTGGGCCGCGCGCGCGGCGCCGAGGTCTCGCTGGTGGAGCCGGGCGGTCCGGCCGACAAGGCGGGCATCCGCACCGGCGACATCATTCTCAAGTTTAATGGCACGCCCATCGAAAAAAGCGCCGACCTGCCACGCCAGGTGGGCGCCAGCACGATCGGCAGCAAGGCCAGCGTCACCGTCTGGCGCAAGGGCCAGTCGGTCGATATTCCCGTCACCATCGCCATGCTCGAGGACGACAAGGCGGCCGCGGCCAGGCCGACGCCTGCCAAGCCAAAGCCGGAGGCGGTGGCCAACGCCATCGGCCTGCACGTGTCGAACCTGAGCGCGGCCCAGAAAAAAGACATCAAGGGCAGTGGCGTGCTGGTCGATGCGGCCGAAGGCGCGGCGGCTCAGGCCGGCCTGAAGTCGGGCGACATCGTCATGCAACTCAATAATGTGGAAATCAACGACGCCAGCCAGTTCAACGAACTGGTGAGCCGACTCGACCCGAAAAAATCAGTGGCGCTGCTGGTGCGCCGCGACAACGCGCAAGGCGCCGCCACCACCGCCTACGTCGTCATCCGCCCGCGCACCTGATGGTCGCGCCGGATGCGGCGGCCGGGCCGCCCCGCTTCACCCTGTACAGCCGCAGTTACTGCCACCTGTGCGAGGACATGCTGGCAGCGCTGCAGGCGATGGCGCCGGCCGGGGCGCCGTTCGACGTCGACGTCGTTGACATCGATAGCGATGCGGGCCCGTCCCTGCTGGCGCGCTTCGACGAACTGGTGCCGGTGCTGTTCGGCGACGATCCGCACGGCGCCGCACTGTGCCACTACGTTCTCGACGAAGCGGCCGTCGCCGGTTGGCTGGCGCGTCGCGCCCCCTGAGCCGCTGGCGCCCGTAAATTATGCGCGAATGCGCATAATTTTGCGTTTAAAAAGGCGCTGTGCGCGGCGCCGCCCCTTGCCTGCAGCGAGCGGGGCGGGATTAACCGGGCTTTCTACCCCGAAATCCGGTAAAATGCGAGGGTCGGAAAAGCTTGTGTCCGCCTAAAACGCTTCTCTCGCAGCTTCTTTCGCTTGAATGGGCGCTCGTCCGGGATCGGCCATGCCACATGGCGCCGCCCCGCTGAGCGCTTTTTTCGTTGCGCAGCAAGCTTTTACCCGGCATCTCGGACAATTGCACCTGGCGCCGTCGCCTCCTCATCCTGGCCTTTGAATTTGTTAATGAACAACATACGTAACTTCTCCATCATCGCCCACATCGACCACGGTAAATCGACCCTGGCCGACCGTATCATCCAGATTTGCGGCGGCCTGTCCGACCGCGACATGGAAGCCCAGGTGCTCGATTCGATGGACCTCGAGCGCGAACGGGGCATCACCATCAAGGCGCAGACGGCAGCGCTGCATTACAAGGCGCGCGACGGCGTGGTGTACAACCTGAACCTGATCGACACCCCCGGTCACGTCGACTTCAGCTATGAAGTGTCGCGCTCGCTGTCGGCCTGCGAAGGCGCGCTGCTGGTGGTCGACGCGTCGCAGGGCGTGGAAGCGCAGACCGTGGCCAACTGCTACACGGCGCTCGACCTGGGCGTGGAAGTGGTGCCGGTACTGAACAAGATCGACTTGCCGCACGCTGATCCGGCCAATGCCATCAAGGAAATCGAAGACGTCATCGGCATCGATGCCACCGACGCCGTGCAGTGTTCGGCCAAGAGCGGCCTGGGCGTGGAAGACGTGCTCGAGCGCCTGATCGAACGGGTGCCGCCGCCGAAAGGCGATTCCGATGCACCCCTGCAAGCGCTGATCGTCGACTCGTGGTTCGACAATTACGTGGGCGTGGTGATGCTGGTGCGGGTCATGAACGGCACCCTGAAACCGAAAGAAAAAATTCTCCTGATGGCGTCCGAGTCGACCCAGCTGGTCGAGTCGGTGGGCGTGTTTTCGCCCCGTTCGCAGCCGCTGCCGCAACTGTCGGCCGGGCAAGTGGGCTTCGTCATCGCCGGCATCAAGGAATTGAAGGCGGCCAAGGTGGGCGACACCGTCACCCACGCCGCCAGGCCGGCGCCGGCGCCCCTGCCGGGCTTCAAGGAAGTGCAGCCGCAAGTGTTCGCCGGCCTGTTCCCGGTGGAAGCGAACCAGTACGACGCCCTGCGCGACTCGCTGGAAAAGCTGAAATTGAATGACGCCGCCCTGATGTACGAGCCGGAAGTGTCGCAGGCGCTGGGCTTCGGCTTCCGCTGCGGCTTCCTTGGCCTGTTGCATATGGAGATCGTGCAGGAACGTCTCGAGCGCGAGTTCGACATGGACCTGATCACCACGGCGCCCACCGTGGTGTACGAAGTCGAGCTGCGCGACGGCACCATCGTCAAGGTCGACAATCCGTCGAAGATGCCCGAGACGACCAAGATTCTCGAAGTGCGCGAGCCCATCGTTCACGTCAACCTGTACATGCCGCAAGAGTACGTCGGTTCCGTCATCACCCTGTGCGTGGGCAAGCGCGGCGTGCAGCAGGACATGAGCTACCACGGGCGCCAGGTCAAGCTCGTGTACGAAATGCCGATGGCCGAGATCGTCCTCGACTTCTTCGACAAGCTCAAGTCGACCTCGCGCGGCTACGCGTCGATGGACTACGAGTTCAAGGAAAACCGCGCCGCCGACGTCGTCAAGGTCGACATGCTGATCAACAGCGAGAAGGTCGATGCGCTGGCCATCATCGTGCACCGCTCGAACGCCACCTACCGGGGCCGCCAGGTGGCGGCCAAGATGCGCGAGCTGATTCCCCGCCAGATGTTCGACGTTGCCATCCAGGCCGCCATCGGCGTGAACGTGATTTCGCGCGAAAACGTCAAGGCGCTGCGCAAGAACGTGCTGGCCAAGTGCTATGGCGGCGACGTCAGCCGCAAGAAAAAGTTGCTGGAAAAACAAAAAGCCGGTAAAAAGCGCATGAAGCAGGTGGGCTCGGTGGAGATCCCGCAAGAAGCTTTCCTGGCAATCTTACAAGTGGACGATTAATGACCCTGCAAACCATTTTGGGCAATTTCGCCCTGATCCTGTTCGTGTTGATGGTGATCACCGGTGTGATCTGGTGCGTCGACCGCTTCGTGCTGGCGCGCCAGCGCCGCGTGGCCGCCGATGCCGCTCTGAAGGCGCTCGACGCCCGCAATGCGCGCCTGGCGTCCGAAGGCATCAAGGCCGACAGCGTCAACCGCGCCGCCATCGAAGCGGCGATCCTGCGCCAGCCCACCTGGGTCGAGTATTCGGGCAGCTTTTTTCCTGTCATCGCGCTGGTGTTTGTCCTGCGCTCGTTCCTGTACGAGCCGTTTAAAATCCCCTCGTCGTCGATGGTGCCGACCCTGCTCATTGGCGACCTGATCCTGGTGAACAAGTACACCTACGGCATCCGCCTGCCCGTGCTGAACAAGAAAATCATCGACGTCGGCGACCCGCAACGGGGCGACGTGATGGTCTTTAAATACCCGAAGGACATGACGCAGGATTACATCAAACGGGTCGTTGGCGTGCCCGGTGATAAAATCACTTACGAAAACAAGCGCCTGACGGTCAACGGCAAGCCGGTCGAGTACGCGCCGATGGAAGACTACCTGGAAGAAGAGAGCCTGGAGTTGCGCCAGCAGTACAGCGAAGCCTTGCCCGGTACCACCCACCGTATCCTCACCATGAACAGCCGGCGCTCCTTCGAGCCCTCGCAAGTGGACAATTTTCCCCGGCGCGAGGCCTGCGTGTACACCGAGGACGCGTTCACTTGTACCGTTCCTGAAGGCAATTATTTCATGATGGGCGACAACCGCGACAATAGCGCGGACAGCCGTTACTGGGGCTTCGTTCCCAACAAGAACATCGTCGGCAAGGCATTTTTTGTCTGGATGAACCTGGGCAATTTCAAGCGGATTGGCAGCATTCATTGAGTCATATGGTGGAGGGGCAAGGCATGCAACAAGCGACTTTTGTGAGGCTGTCGGCGCAGCGGGGCGTGTCGTTGATGGGCCTGATTTTCGTGCTGGCGGTGATCGGCGCGGTGGCCGTGCTGGGCATGAGAGTGTTCCCCACCTATCTCGAATACAAGGCGTCGAAGGACGCCATCTTCGCGGCCAAGGCCAGCAACGGCTCCGACATCGAGATGCGCCACGGTTTCGACAAGAATGCGGACATCAACCGCATCGAGGCGATCACGGGCAAAGATTTGATCATTAGCAAAGAGACGGGCGAGACGGAGCTGAGTTTCGCCTACCAAAAGAAAATTCCGCTGGCCGCCAATTTCAGCTTGCTGATCGACTACGCCGCCACCACGGCGCCGGGCGGTGTCATGCCGGCCCCGCCGGCGCCCAAATAAGACGCATGATTAACCAACACTGTTTACGATGAATTTAACGTTATTGCAATCTCGACTGGGTTACACGTTTCAGGATGCTGGCCTGTTGCAGCAAGCCTTGACGCACCGTAGCCACAGCAGCCTGCATAACGAGCGCCTCGAGTTTCTCGGCGATTCGATTTTGAACTGCGTGGTCGCCTCGGTGCTGTACGAGCGGTTCGCCAGCATCGACGAGGGCGACCTGTCGCGCCTGCGCGCCAACCTGGTCAAGCAGCAGTCGCTGTACGAAATTGCCCAGAAGCTCGAGTTGTCGCAGTTCCTGCGCCTGGGCGAAGGCGAATTGAAATCGGGCGGCTTTCGGCGTCCCTCGATCCTGGCCGACACCCTTGAAGCCTTGCTGGGCGCAATTTTTCTCGACACGGGCTTCGAGGCGGCGCGCGCGGTGATCCGGGCGTTCTACATTCCCATCCTCGATTCGGTCGACCCGCGTACCTTGGGCAAGGATGCCAAGACGCTGTTGCAGGAATTTTTGCAAAGCAAGAAAATCTCGCTTCCCACTTACAATGTCGTCGCCACCCACGGCGCCGCCCACAACCAGGAATTCGAGATCGAGTGCCTGGTGCCGAAACTGAACATCCAGGTCTACGGCCGTGGCGGCAGTCGCCGCGCGGGCGAGCAGGCAGCGGCCAAGCTGGCGCTGGAAGTGGCCGAGCAGGCGCTGCTCAAGACCCCGGCGGCCGCCCGCAAGACCAAGCCGCGCGCCGCCCAGCTCAAGCTGGCCGGCATCGCCACCATCCAGAGCGATGGCGGTGCCGACGGCAGTGCCGATGGCAAGCACAAGCCGGAAGGCAAAATCGACGGCAAGCCGGACAGCAAGCCTCCCAAACACCCGCATCCAGAAACGAAGTCGGCATGAATATCTCCAGCACTGCACCGAGCACCCCCGATAACTTCCGTTGTGGCTACATCGCCATCGTCGGCCGCCCCAACGTGGGCAAATCCACCCTGATGAACGTGCTGATCGGCGCCAAGGTGTCGATCACCTCGCGCAAGGCGCAGACCACGCGCCACCGCATCACCGGCATCCAGACCGTTGACGATGCCCAGTTCATCTACGTCGATACGCCGGGTTTCCAGACGCGCCACTCGAACGCCCTCAACAAGACGCTCAACAAGACGGTCACCAATACCCTCATTTCCGCCGACGTGATCCTGTACCTGGTCGAGGCGGGCACCTTCGGCCCGGCCGACCAGCAAGTGGTCGACCTGCTGCCGAAAGAAGTGCCGGTGATCCTGGTGATCAACAAGTCCGACCGCGTCAAGGACAAGGCGGCGCTGATGCCGTTTGCCCAGCAGATCGCGGCCAAGCACAATTTTGCCGCCGTGGTGCCCGTCTCGGCCAAGTTGCGCTTCCAGGTCGATGCGCTGCAAGAAGAAATCAAGCAGCGCCTGCCGGAAAACGCCCCGATTTTCGGGCCGGACGACATCACCGACCGCAGCGAGAAATTCCTCGCCGCCGAGATCGTCCGTGAAAAAGTGTTCCGCCTGGTGGGCGACGAATTGCCCTACACCAGCACCGTGATCATCGAGCAGTTCGAGCAGGAGGGCGATCTGCGTCGCATCTTCGCCGCCGTGCTGGTCGAGCGTGACACCCATAAATCGATGTTGATCGGTAACAAGGGCGCCCGCCTCAAAGAAATTTCCACGCAGTCCCGCCTGGACATGGAAAAGCTGTTCGGCGGCCCCGTCTACCTGGAAATCTGGATCAAGGTCAAATCGGGCTGGGCCGACAACGAAGCCGGCCTGCGCGCCTACGGCTACGAATAAGGAAATCCCTGCCGTGGCGGAGCGCGTGCAAGCGATCGATGCCAGCCTTGCCTTAGTTCCCACCGAGGCGGCGGGGCAGGCCGGCACGCCGCCGGCTGTGGCGCCTGCGCCGCCGCGCCGCCCGCGCGCCTTGCCGCGCGACCGCATCAACGGCCAACCCGGCTTCGTGCTGCACAGCTACCCCTACAAAGAAACCAGCCTGATCGTCGACCTGTTCACCCGCGACTTCGGCCGCATCGGGGTCGTCGCCAAGGGCGCCAAGCGGCCCCATTCGGCGTTGCGGGGCGTGCTGCAAACCTTCCAGCCCCTGTCGATGTCCTGGAGCGGGCGCAACGAACTGCGCACGCTGATCGATGCCGAGTGGGTGGGCGGCATGTTGCCGATCGAACGCACGGCGCTGCTGTGCGGCTTCTACGTCAACGAACTGCTGGTCAAGCTGCTGGCCCGCGACGATCCCCATCCGGCCCTGTTCGACCAGTACGTCGACACCTTGAACCAGCTGGCGCACAATGAGCCGGCCCCGATTGTCCTGCGCAAATTCGAACGGGCCTTGCTGAAACAGACGGGGGTCGCCGCCGACCTGAAGCGCTGCGCGCCGTCCGGCGAGGCCGTCGTCGCTGGCACCGAGTATGTCGTCGACCCCGAGCGGGGACCGCGCCTGGCGCGCGTGTCCGACGCCTGGCCCGTCGTCGACGGCCGCACCCTGCAGGACATCGAGGCGGGCGACTACAGCGCGCCGCAGACCCAGGCGCAGAGCAAGTTGCTGATGCGTTTCCTGCTGGCCCATCAACTGGGCGGCGCACCGCTCAACACCCGCCAGATCCTGATCGATCTGATGCAGCTGTAACAATCCTTGAAAGCATATCCACCATGAGCTTCCTCCAACCTGTCGGCGCCGTCATCGACCTGGGCGTGAACATCGACCACGTGGCCACCTTGCGCAATGCCCGCGGCACGGTCTACCCGGACCCGCTGCGCGCGGCCCTGCTGGCCGAGCAGGCCGGCGCCGACGTCATCACCCTGCACCTGCGCGAAGACCGCCGCCACATCAAGGATGCCGACGTGATCGCCATCCGCCCGCAACTGATGACGCGCATGAACCTGGAAGCGGCGGTGACCCAGGAAATGATCGATTTCGCCTGCAGCATCAAGCCGCAGGATGTCTGCCTGGTGCCCGAGCGGCGCGAAGAGGTGACCACCGAGGGCGGACTGGACGTGGTGCGCTATTACCGCCAGGTCGAGGCCGCCATCAGCCAGTTGCAGGCCGAAGGCATCCGCGTGAGCCTGTTCATCGACGCCGACGAGGCGCAAATCAGCGCCGCCGCCGAACTGGGCGCGCCCGTGATCGAGTTGCACACGGGCCGCTACGCCGAGGCGCAGGGGACGGCGCTGGCAGCGGAGCTCGAACGGATACGCCTGGGCGCCCGCTTCGCGGTGGCGCGTGGCTTGAAAGTGAACGCCGGCCACGGCTTGCACTACACCAATGTGCAGGCGATCGCCGCGCTCGACGATATCGGCGAACTGAACATCGGCCATGCCATCGTCGCCCACGCCGTGTTTGCCGGCTTTGAAAACGCCGTGCGCGAGATGAAGGCGATCATGGTCGCTGCCCGCCTGGGCTTGCGTGCGGGACTGGCCCGATGAGCATGTCGATCTACGGCATCGGCACCGATATCGTGCAGATCTCGCGCATCGAGGCGGCGCTGGGGCGCAACGAGCGCTTTGCCGAGAAGGTGCTGGGGCCGCAGGAACTGGAAAAATTCCAGCACCGGCGCGCCAAGAACGAGCTGCGCGGCAAGCGTTTTCTGGCCACCCGGTTTTCTGCCAAGGAAGCGTTTTCCAAGGCGATCGGACTGGGCATCCACATGCCGATGAGCTGGCGCGCCTGCCAGATCCTCAACGCGCCCGGCGGCAAGCCCGTGATCGTCTGCAGCGGCGAATTGGAACAATTTATGCAAGACAATAAACTCAGCGCCCAGGTGACCATCAGCGACGAGGCCGACTATGGCGTCGCCTTCGTGATCGTCACCCAGCATGCCTGAGGAGATCGATCGCATGGCCGACGTACCCGCGGTTTCACCGGCGCCGCCCGCGCCGCCTGTCATTCCTGCCGCCGCCGAGCCCGCCCCGACGCCGGTGCCCGTCGATGCGCGCGCCCAGGTGCTCGCCACCGTGGCCAAGCTGCCCGGCCTGCCTGGCGTCTACCGCTACTTCGACGCCAACGACGCCGTGTTGTACGTGGGCAAAGCGCGCAACCTGAAGAGCCGGGTCTCGAGCTACTTCCAGAAAAACCTGGCCAGCCCCCGCATCGCCCTGATGGTCGAGCGTATCGCCCGCCTGGAGACGACGGTGACGCACAGCGAGGCCGAGGCCCTGATCCTCGAAGCGAACCTGATCAAGACGCTCAAGCCCCGCTACAACATCCTGTTCCGGGACGACAAGTCGTACCCCTACCTGAAGATCACCGGCGGCGCCGTGCCCCGCATGGCGTATTACCGGGGCGCGCTGGACAAGAAGAACCAGTATTTCGGGCCGTTCCCTTCGGCCTGGGCGGTCAAGGAATCGATGCAGATCCTGCAAAAGGTGTTTCGCCTGCGCACCTGCGAGGACAGTGTCTATTCGAACCGCACGCGGCCCTGCCTGCTGCACCAGATCGGCCGTTGCAGCGCGCCCTGCGTCAAGCTGATCGACGTCGACAGTTACCAGGTCGATGTCGACAACGCCGGTAAATTCCTGCGCGGGCGCCAGGGCGAGGTGATGGCCGATCTCGACGCCAAGATGCACGGCTTTGCCGCCGAGCTCAAGTTCGAGCAGGCCGCCGCCGTGCGCAACCAGATCCAGTCGCTGTCGAAAGTGCTGCACCAGCAAAGCATGGAAACGACGGGCGACGCCGACGTCGACATCATCGCCGTGGTGGTGCAGGGCGGGCGCGCCTGCGTCAACCTGGCGATGGTGCGGGGCGGGCGCCACCTGGGCGACCGCGCCTATTTTCCCACCCAGGTGGCCGAGGCGATTGGCGAGGCCAGCATCGACGTCGAGGTGGTGGCCGCCTTCATGGCCCAGCACTACAGTGAAAAATTCATTCCCGGCTGCCTGATACTCAATATCGAGTTCGACCAGCCGGCCCTGTTGCTGGCCTTGCAGGAGCAATGCGGCCACCGCATCAACCTGATTTTCCAGCCGCAGGGGCAGCGTCGCCAGTGGCTGGAACTGGCGCAGAAGAACGCCGACATTTCGCTGGCGCGCCTGCTCTCCGAGCAGGGCTCGCAGCAGTCGCGCACGCGCGCGCTGGCCGAGGCGCTGGCGCTCGACGGCGCCGACCTGGACAGCCTGCGCATCGAGTGCTTCGACATCAGCCACACGATGGGCGAGGCGACCCAGGCCTCGTGCGTGGTATTCCACCACCACGCCATGCAAAACAGCGAATACCGGCGCTACAACATCAACGACATCACCCCGGGTGACGATTACGCCGCCATGCGCCAGGTCCTGATGCGCCGCTACGAGAAAATCGCCGCGGCGATGGCCAATGGCGACGCCGTCATGCCCGACATCGTCCTCATCGACGGTGGCAAGGGCCAGATCGAGATGGCGCGCCAGGTGTTCGCCGAACTGGGGCTCGACATCAGCCTGATCGTCGGGGTGGCCAAGGGAGAGGGCCGGCGCGTGGGCCTGGAAACGCTGCTGTTCGTCGACGGCCGGCCGGCGCAGGAACTGGGCAAGGAATCGGCCGCGCTGATGCTGGTGGCGCTGATCCGCGACGAGGCGCACCGCTTCGCCATCACCGGCATGCGCGCCAAGCGCGCCAAGACGCGCCAGACCTCGCGCCTGGAGGAGATCGAGGGCATCGGCGCCAAGCGCCGCCAGCGCCTGCTGGCGCGCTTCGGGGGGCTGCGCGGGGTGGTCGACGCCAGCGTGGAGGATTTGACCTCCGTCGAGGGCATCTCGACCCAGTTGGCCGAGGAAATCTATCGTCAGTTACATTGAGCGGGGCGCTGGTGCGGCTGTCGTTTAAACGGTTTGCGTGCGCGCGCGTGAACTGGTTTAAACGGCAATTGCACGGTAGACTAGCGGCGCAAGTGCTTTACCACTCATCGGCAAGACGGCTGGCCGCCCAGGCGCCCGCTTTTCTTGCCTCACCGCAGCGCTCACCCAGTTTTCCTTATGCCTTTTAACATCCCCATCCTGCTGACCTGGTTGCGTGTTGCCTTGATACCCCTGGTGGTAGGCGTCTACTACCTGCCGATCCACTGGCTGCCCCGTTCCGACCAGGACCTGGCCGCCACGCTGGTGTTCATCATCGCCGCCGTGACCGACTGGTTCGACGGTTTCCTGGCGCGCCGCTGGAACCAGACCTCCGCCTTTGGCGCTTTTCTCGATCCCGTCGCCGACAAGCTGATGGTCGCCGGCGCCTTGCTGGTGCTGGTGCACCTCGATCGCGTCGACCATTTTATTGCTTTCATCATCATCGGTCGCGAGATCGCCATTTCCGCCCTGCGCGAATGGATGGCGCAGATCGGCGCCTCGCGCTCGGTGGCGGTCAGCTCGCTGGGCAAGATCAAGACGGCCATGCAAATGACGGCCATCCCCATGCTGCTGTTTCACGACGTCCTGTGGGGCTTTCTCGACACCCAGTTGCTCGGTGAAGCATTCATGATCATCGCCGCCATCCTGACGGTATGGTCGATGTTTTATTATTTGCGCCTGGCCTGGCCCATGATCAAGGAAAAGGGCGGCGCTGCCTTGTAAAGCGGGGCCGGGTCGTTTGTTGTAAGCGCCGGCTGCGAAGCCGGCCGGCGCCTGGTTCAACAAACAAAATGGGGCTGGTTCTTTTGTTTGTTTTTTAGGGGTTCACATTTGCGGAATCATCCCCTATAATGCGTGCCTGTCGTGACGAAGCGGGAGTAGCTCAGTTGGTAGAGCGCAACCTTGCCAAGGTTGAGGTCGAGAGTTCGAGACTCTTCTCCCGCTCCAGAGTATCGGAAACGTCGCACAGTTATCCTTGAAAAAAAACATTTTTTCTGCGATAATCGTTGTCTTGCAAATGCGGGAGTAGCTCAGTTGGTAGAGCGCAACCTTGCCAAGGTTGAGGTCGAGAGTTCGAGACTCTTCTCCCGCTCCAGTGTTTTTACTGGTGTGTTCGCAAGATGAAAAATGGTATAAATAGTATGACTCCAATGCGGGAGTAGCTCAGTTGGTAGAGCGCAACCTTGCCAAGGTTGAGGTCGAGAGTTCGAGACTCTTCTCCCGCTCCAGAATTCTACAAAGGGAAGCCTGGCTTCCCTTTTTGTTGATCCGGCGCTAAGCTCATTTTGCGCATAAGGATAGTATGGTTTCTGGCGAGGTAGCAAAGAGGTTATGCAGCGGCCTGCAAAGCCGTTTAGACGGGTTCGATTCCCGTCCTCGCCTCCAGAATTTAGTTGTACGATCAAAAAAAATAGCCCACTTTCGAGTGGGCTATTTTTTTTGGTGCGGCCTTGCATCGTCGCCGACGTTCGCTACCCATCAACATCAAGTCCTGGCGTCGCATCCGCAGGCGCATCGGCTTCTTGAAGAACCTTGTCGTCGTTGCTGTTGCGCGCACGGCCGATGCGCGTGCGACCTCGGTCAGTTCGGCTGCTCGCCCAGCGACTGGGCCTTGACGATGGTCGTTGCCATCGGCAGCGGCACGCTGAACGGAAAGAACGTGATCATGGGGCGAAATTGCATGGGGCGGCAGCTGTCCGTCACTTGCGGTTCGCAGATCCTGGCGCGCACCAGGCGGATGCAGTTGCTCGCATACGGGTTGAACAGGCAGTTCTGGCGGTTGGCCCCCGGGCTGGTCGGCACCGCGCCTGACGCCATTTCCTGCATGGCGTAAGCGCCACTGCTGCTGCGACTGAGCGACAGGTAATCGATCCGGACCGCCAGGTCAGTCAGCTCGGACATCATTGCCAGGCCGCCGTGGTCGCTGCGGAAAATGGCGTTCGTGCGCACATCGTCCATGGCCGTACTGCCCGGGCTGGTAACGGCGGCGCCATGGGCCGCCCGGCGCGTGACTTCCTGCAAAGTATTAAAAAGAAACATCATCCGCGCCAGCTCGATGACGGCGAAGAGGAAGGCGAAAAACAGCAGCACGATGAGGCCGAATTCGACGATCGTGGCGCCGGCCTGCCGCCGGCGCAGTGGCGCTTCACAAGCCGGCATAGCGCACCCGCACTTCCGCATGGAGCAACAGGCCTTGCGTGGGGCCAATCCGGACCCGTATGTCACGAAGAATCGGATCGTACATCCGCATTTTTACCATCACCACCAAGGCGTCCGGCGTACTGTCGCCACGGCAAGTACCACCATCGCAAGTGATGTCGATGATTGGACGCGCATTGTTGCCTGGACTGAGCTCGGCCAGTTCCGCCTCGCCGATGGCGCGCGCCAGTTTGACGATCTCGATCTCACCCAACGCCGCATTACTCTCGGTCATCTCGGCTTTACTTGACAGCGCGATAAAGGTGGCCATATCGCTGGCCGCCTTGAGCGCTACCGTGTAATGCCAGAACAGACGCCCGAAGAACAGGGTGACCGCCAGCAGGATCGTGATCACTGGCAGCACCAGGGCAAATTCGACGCTGGCCACGCCGCCCTGGCCCTGCCGGCGGCGGTTTGTCGGGATGATCATTGGAAGACTCCGATTTTGCCGCCCAGACGGTCAAACGGTACGGTGCCGGCAAACTCGGCGGCGAGTACCGAGGAGGTCGCTGGCACCGTCATGAAAAATTTCCCCACCGCGAGCACCGTGGCGCTGCTCGCGGGTGTGGTCGAGCAGTTGAGCAGTGCAACATTGAGCACCCGCCGATTCCGGATGCCGGGAGCGTGCGCCGCGCCGGGCGGCGCATACGTCACGCCGGAGTCGGTGTTGTACGGCGTGGTAACGGGGTAGCTGATCTTGGCCCCCTGAGTGTTATACAAGCTCGGCCAGACCGTCGTCGCCATGCCCGTGTAGCCTTCCTCCGGCTCGACGGGACTGGCCAGGTAGCTGGCATACGACACCGCCTTGGCATACGCCCACACGGGACCGTACTGGCCAACGGTCCCGCCCGGGTACGGCAAATCGGCGTAAGTCGAGCGGCTGCTGGTGCCCAGATACATGGTCGCCGTCTGCCCCTGCACCGCCTTGGTGGTCCACTGCAGCGGCGTCACCATGCCCGTGTAGTCGTAGGCCTTGATGTTGCTGTCGGGCGGCGCGCCGTTGGCATGGCAGACGTCGCCGTCGTATTGATCGAAGCGCGAGTTCAATTGCCGGTACAGAGACCCCAGCGGGAACGGCGACGCGACCGCCAGCGCCCCCCCGGTCAGGCCGGGAATGCCGAGTGTGCCGCTGCAGGCATACGGCCCCACCGTGGACGTGTCCAGGTTGGCCGCCAGGCCCGTGCTGCCGGGCCTGGCCAGCGGGTTGATGACAAAACTCAGTGCGGCCAGCCCATTCGGATTCAGATTGACCAGATCGTAGCTGATACCCCGGCGAAAGCCGTATTGCACCAGCTCAGCAGCCGCCCCCCCGTTCGGGCGCGAAGCGGCCGGCGCCGTCGACATGGCGCAAATTGCCAGCGGTGCGACGGCGATATCGGTGCGCCCGGCAATGGCGTCGCTGCTGGTCGTCACTGTCGCCAGCGACGGCGACAGGATGCGCGCCAGCGCCGTATTGACCACGCCCATCTCCGCCAGGGCGGCCGTGTCGACCTTGACATAGTAGATGCCGGGGGCAGTGGCGGCGGCCGAGGCCGACGTCGCATCGAGCCAGGTGCCCGCGCGCGCCGGCGTGCTGCTGAACCTGAGAGCCGCCGACGACCAGGCAATCGCCCGGCTGTGGTTCTTGAACCTGGTGACGCTGGCGGTGGCTGCCGCATCATTGACGGCATCGCTGATGCCCGCTGGCGATCCGTTGAGTCTGCGCGCCGCGCTGATGGCGACGGACCTGGCCAGGCTGTGCATTTCCGCCTGGCGGTTGTACACCATGGCCAGATCAAGGGCCAGCGCGCACACGCCAAGTATGGGAATAAGCAACAGGGCGAACATGATGGCGATGGCGCCGCCTTGGTCGTGGCGCAGGGGAAAACGGTGGGGGGAGATTGGCCAGCGGCAGTGGGTCATTGGGCACACCGCGCCGGGATTGAACATGTGTGCATCGCTCTTGCTCATGCGGCCCCCGTCGGCAGTTTTTCACAAAGAAATAGCTCGGTGCAACGAGGATAATTCTAGCGATCAACTTCTGTCGAAGCTTGATATTTGGCAAAGAGGGCCGCCTCCATGTCTTAGCCAACAATTTCGCTCGACTGGCCGTATTGGCGGCAGAGAGAAAAAGGCGATATCCGGCGCACCTGACAGGCCGCCGTCAAATACCAATCGCCATACCGGGTCCATTCACCGTGCCAGACGGACGTTGTGGCACGGCGAGCTTGCCCTCCAGCGCTCGATTCGGGCGTCAGAGCGCCAGGGTCAGCGCATGAATGAGTACGCCAACGAGGCCACCGACCAGGGTGCCGTTGATCCGGATAAACTGTAAATCGCGGCCAATCGCCAGCTCGATGCGATCACTCATTTCTTCTTTCGTCCACTTCGCCAGTTGCTGCTCGATGAAGGGCGTCACTTCGCCCCGGTGACGCTGGACCAGGGTCCGGCTGATCGATTCAATGGCGCCATTGATCCATTCGCGCGCGCCTGGCTCGGTCACCAGCACGCGCCCGGCTTTTTCCACCAGGCCCTGGGTGGCGGCCACCAAGGCCGGTGATGGCCCCTGCAGGTCGGCCAGCATGCGCGCGCGGAAGGTGTCCCACAATCCGTTCAAGGCACCTTGCACGTGCTCGCTGTGCACGAGTTGCTGTTGATAGCGCGAAATCGATGCCTTCCACGCGGGATCGGCTTTCAGCCGCATCGTGCTGTCGGCGATCCATCCGCCCACCTTGGCGCGCAGCGGGTGCTTGTCATCCTGGCGAACTTCGACAAGCTGTTTTTGCAGCGACTCGATGATGTTTGGCGTGTAGCCCTGCACCATCGATCTGATCATCGCGTTGTCGATATTCAGGCAGCGCACCAGCAGGTCGCCGATCATGTCGTGATTGTTTTCGTCGGCAAGCCAGCCGCCGAGCTTGCCGAGAATCGCATCGAGCATTTGTTCGGGCATGCCCTCGGCAACCAGGGCGTCGATACCGCCACCGGCCAGGGTCGACAGGTCGAGCCTGGCCAGTTCATCGCTTGCCAGGTCGCGAATCATGTGGCGGACCAGGTCGCCATCGGCCCGCTGCAGCAATTGCCGGGCAATACCCGCTGCTGCGTCCCCCACCTGCTTTGCATGGAGGGGATGCAGCAGCCACTCGCCCAGTAGCATGGCAATGTCAGCCTTGCGAATGCGTTCGACGACGCTCTCTTCGGTGATGAAATGATTCTCGACGAAGTTGCCGAGGCTTTTTCCAATGCTGTCCTTGCTGTTCGGGATGATGGCGGTATGCCACAGGGGGATACCAAGCGGATAGCGAAACAGTGCAACGACGGCGAACCAGTCAGCGATGGCGCCGACCATGGCCGCTTCCGCAAAGGCCTCCAGGTAGCCCCATGCGGGATGCTGGCCGTGGCGTGAACGTGCGAGGGCAAACAGCATGGTGGCTACAAGCAGCAGGGCAAGCGCGATGCGCTGCATCACGCGCAGCCGGCTGCGCCGGTAAGCATCTTCCGCAACGTCGAGCTGCTCGACAATATTTACTTCATTTTTCATGGCATCCTTGATGGTCAGCATGCGCACCCGACAAGAAGCTGGGCGCAGCATGGTAGAAACTATTGTAGCAATCTAGCAATGGCCCGAGCTGTATATATGGAAAAATTTGGCGCTTTCACCGTTACCGTGAAAGCCCATTAGCGTAAGCACGCACCATCCAAGCCCACCCCGCGATGGGTTCGAGGCGAGCGCCGGGTCCGACCCCTCGTTTCGGCGCTTGTATC